>MVRK01000096.1 GCA_002067365.1 Methanosaeta sp. PtaU1.Bin060
CCATGAGGAAGGGCTCGTTCTGAGTCGCGTTAGAGTACCCGACCCCCGCATCATACCCGCCCCAAGAAACTGTCCAGTTACCTTTCAGGTCCGGAAATTCTGCCAAACAGCTCTCTGTGGCAAGAAAGCAAAGCATCAACAACGCTAAACACGCGATTTTTATCATAAGTACTGGTTACTGAGCTACATATTTGGATCTTTCGTATTTTTTAATAATTTTATGTAGTGCCGCTCATCATGCCTAACTCTATTCTCTGCTCTCTTGCTCGCCGATTTGGCCGATCTGCAGATTGTGATAATTTTGTCTTGACAGCACTCAGCCGGGCGAGGAGGCGGGTCTGGGGGACAGGTGCAAAGCGACCCGGTGGCGGAGGAGATCCTTCAGCTGGACCTCGATTCGATGACGCCCCGCGAGGCGCACAGCAAGCTGGCGGAGTATCAGAAGAGGCTGATGGAAAAGGATAGCGATGCAAGATTTTAGATATTCAGACAATTGTAGCTTGTAGCCGAAAAGTCCGGAGATTTCTCGAAAAATTTTATCAAGTATCCACACTGCATTTATAGCTTCACGAAAGTATCGCCAATTGGTGGAAGGACGAGCAGTGACTCCTCCAAGAGCTGCCATGATCGAGCAGCCTTCCCTCCAACAGGATGTATGTTTGCGGGAGTTCGAACCTGCGGCATCGCAATGAAGATGAAGAAGAGAAAGATAATCTTTAGAAGCGAGTACTAATTCATCAGGTGCAGATATGGCCGAGATCGGACGGATTAGAAAGAACGAGAGCACTGAGATCGTCGTGCAGAAGACTGAGTTTCGCGGCTCAGAGGGGATCGACATTCGCGAGTATGTGACATCGGAAAGGTACACGGGCTGGTCCAAGAACGGGATCAGGATACCTGTTGAGCGCTGGAAGGACTTCAAGGCCATCCTAGACAGAGTGGAGACTGTGGCGCAAACGAAAGAGGCGAAGCGTGCAGAGGGATGATCGCGAGAGTTTCGAGCAGGATTACAGGGACTGGATCAGGCTCATGTCGAGGGATGCTGCCTTCAGGCTCTCGGCCCTGCCACCCGAGAACCAGAACAAGGTGCTAAAGGCGTACGAGAACTTCAGGGACCCATTAGCAGTCTTTCGCAGTCTCTCCGAGGCCGAGCGCGTCTCTCGCCTCGCCGGGGAGCAGATATCCAGCTTCATATTGATCGAGACTGATGCCATCACCTTCTTCCCCTCCGTCTACAGCGCAGTCCCGGGCATCCAGGACTTCGCAGTGGCCATGAACAGACGCTTCTACTGCCAGGGCCTCTGGTATCCCATCATCTCCCTCAACTCAGAGTACATGAGACAAAGCAGCGACAGGCTGCTCACCTTTGCCCTGGAGCACGAGTTCGAGATGAACCGCATCTATCTTGAGATCACATCGAGCCTCCGGGGACTTTCCAGAGACGAGAAACGCGATGCTGCTGTCTTTGCCGAAGAGACAACCAGGGAGCGCACGGGGATCACCAGGGAAGAGCTGATGGAGGATGAGCTGCTCATGCTGCGCCTCTCCAGGACTATGCCTCTCCTGCCGAAGCCCTACGCAGAGATGGCAATGCAGCTTTATATTGAGTCGAGCCTTTCGGACATGCACTCCATCGGCCAGAAGAGCCGCAGCCCCGAGGAGGAGTCCTTCGGAGAGGAGCTTTACGGGGAGTTCCAGGGGTGGTCGAAGTTCTCCCAGGAGACCTACGAGCTTTTCGTCCGGGAGATCAGATCAAACCTCCGGGAAGCAAACCTCGGATACAGCTGAAGCACGATTCTGCCCTGGCCATGAAGTATTTATATCGTGATCTCCAACATCCTCTGGCATCACAATCATTGAGGAGATTCCAATTTGGTAAAATCTGACGTCAAATCCGAGGCAAAATCAGAAATAAAAACCGAGGGCAAGAAGCCCGCGGCAAATAAGCCTGAGGTCAACATCGGCATGGTGGGCCATGTGGACCACGGCAAGACCACGTTGGTCAGGGCACTCTCCGGGGTCTGGACGGATCAGCACAGCGAGGAGGTCAAGAGAGGCATCTCCATCCGCCTGGGCTACGCCGACGCAACCTTCAGGAAATGCCCCAAATGCCCCGAGCCTGATGCCTACACAGTGGAGGAGAAGTGCCCCAAGTGCGGCACACCGTCCGAAGTCCTGCGCACAGTCTCCTTCGTCGACTCCCCGGGCCACGAGACCCTGATGGCCACTATGCTCTGCGGTGCCGCCATCATGGACGGTGCTGTGCTCGTCATCTCCGCCAACGAGCCATGCCCCCAGCCCCAGACAAAGGAGCATCTAATGGCCCTCAACATCACCGGCATCGACAGGATAGTCATAGTGCAGAACAAGATCGACCTCATGACCCGAGAGCAGGTGATGGAGCACTACCAGCAGATCAAGGATTTCGTCAAGGGCACAGTCGCTGAGAATGCTCCCATAGTGCCCATCTCGGCCCAGCAGAACATAAACGTCGACATGGTCATAGAGGCCATCGAGAAGACTATCCCTACCCCCCACAGGGACCTTGAGAAGCCAGCCCTGCTGAAGGTGGCGAGGTCCTTCGACGTGAACCGGCCAGGCGCTACGCCTGAGAGCCTCAGGGGTGGCGTCATCGGGGGCACCCTCTCGCAGGGAATGCTTCGCGCAGGGGATAAGATAGAGGTCTGTCCCGGCAGGCTCGTGGAGTATGAGGGCAGGAAGCAGTGGGTCCCCATCCAGACAAAGGTGGTCACCCTCCTGGCTGGCAACCAGCAGCAGGACGAGATCGCGCCAGGCGGTCTCGTAGGCGTGGGCACTCAGCTTGACCCCATCATGACCAAGAGCGACGCCCTGGTGGGCCAGGTGGCAGGAGAGCAAGGCAAGCTTCCTCCAGCAAGGCAAGCCTTCACAATGAACATGCAGCTCCTGGAGCGCGTGGTTGGTGTCACAGACGAGTCCATGGTAGAGCCCATTCATTCGAGCGAACCTCTGATGCTGAACGTCGGCACTGCGACTACGGTTGGCGTAGTTACGAGCGCGCGGGAGGGGGGCATAGTCCAGGTGCAGCTCAAAAGGCCGGTCTGCGCCGAGACAGGGGATCATGTGGCCGTGAGCAGACGTATCGGCGCACGCTGGCGTCTCATCGGCGTTGGCACCATCATCGAGTAGCATTGAAGAGTGATGAAGGTCATCATCGACACCAATGCTCTGATGGCGTCTGAGCAGTTCGGAGTCGATATATTCTCAGAGCTTGAGCGTCTGGGATACGCCGAGTGTCTCGTGCCGGCCTCAGTTCTCGCGGAGCTTCGGTCCCTAGCCTCCGGCGCAAAGCGGGGAAAGGACAAGGTGGCAGCAAGGGTGGCTCTTGTTCTGGCGGAGCGGTGCAGAGTGCTGGGCGAAGAAGGAATAGATGCTGATGTTGCCATCGAGAGGCTGGCGCTTGACGAAAAAGCAGCTGTCTTCACTAACGACCGCGCCCTGAAGAAAAGGTTATCTAGTAATGGTATCACCGTGATATACCTGCGCCAGGAACGATATCTTGTGGCTGCAAAGAAGGAGATCTGATGTACAAGAGGATGAAGCTTGAGGGTGTGGCCGAGATAGAGCCCGATCATCTGGGAGATCCCCTCGAAGAGGCGGTGGATAGGTCACTGCGAGAGAAATACGAGGCGGTGGTGGACAAGACCCTGGGGATCATCGTGGCAGTGCTCGGAGCCGATAAGATAGGAGAAGGGCACATCCTTGCAGGTGATGGGTCGATCTACTACGAGGTCACTTTCGATGCCCTGGTCTACAGGCCTGAGATGCAGGAGATCGTCGAGGGCGAAGTGGTGGAGATAGTGAAGTTCGGGGCGTTCCTCTCCCTCGGACCGTTCGACGGGCTCCTGCATGTCAGCCAAATCACCAATGAATATATATCGTATGATGAGAAGAACGCGCGCCTGATCAGCAAAGAGTCGGCCAAGTCGCTGGGAGAAGGGGACAAGGTGCGTGCGAGGGTGATAGCCGTCAGCCTGAATGAGAAGGAGCCAAGAGAGAGCAAGATCGGCCTCACCATGAGGCAGACAGGCCTTGGAAGGCTCGAGTGGCTCGAGGGCGCTCAAAAGGCCGAGGCGGCAGGCACTGAGGCTGAGGCGAAATGACGGATCAGGCTTGCAGAGAATGTCACAGGATCATAGAGGGTCAGGTCTGTCCCATATGCGGCGGAGCATCCCTCAGCAAGGATTGGGGAGGCTACGTCGTGATCATCGACCCAAAGGAATCGATCATCGCGCAGAAGCTCGGGATAAAGCTCCCAGGCAAGTACGCTCTGAAGGTGCGATAGATTGAGAAGAGTGCGTCTGCCTGAAGAGCTTAGGGCTCTGCTGAAGAATCCATTGGGCAGGCTGTGCAAGGGGAACGGCCTTGAGTGCGTCGAGTCCATGAAGTCGGAGCTTGTGGCCGCCAAGAAGATAGTAGCCGTGGGCGACATGACGACATACTTTCTTCTGGAGGCTTCCATATTGCCAGATCTGGCGGTTGTGGACAACAAGACCAAGCGGATGCCCGTGCCTGACGAGGTTGTGAGGAGCCTGATGCGCGACGGCTACAGGACGATCGAGGTTGAGAACCCGGCTGCAACCCTGACGAAAGATCTCATTGATCAGATCAGGGAATCGCTGAAGGGCGAGGAGCGCGTCAAGATCATGGTGGAGGGCGAGGAGGATCTGGCCACGCTTCCTGCCATCCTCTTTGCGCCCTTGGGCTCTGCGGTGGTCTACGGCCAGCCGAACGAGGGCAATGTTCTGGTCAGGGTCACCCCCGAGAAGAAGAAAGAGATTGAAGATTTGATGAATCAGATGATTGTGGAGGAATGAATTTGGATTTACAGGTTATTCAAGAGAATGGAAATCCCATATTGAACCGCAGGGAGATAGTCTTCAAGGTCATTCATGAGGAGGCCACTCCCACGCGAAAGAGCGTCGTGGAGAGGCTGGCTGCCACCCTGAACTCGAAGCCGGGCCTTGTCTTCGTTGACAGACTCAGGAGTGAGTTCGGCAAGCGAGAGACCATCGGCTATGCCAAGATCTACGAGAACGCCGAGAGGGCCAAGGAGATCGAGAGGCCGCACATCGTCGAGCGGAACACCTTCACCAAGGCGGAAGAGGCCAAGGCAGAGGAAGCCAAGCCGGAGGCGAGCTGATGGGAGTTGCAAAGTACTACGAGATAAGTGGAGATGCCATCAAGGCCAGGAAGCCAGTCTGCCCGCGCTGCGGAAACGGCGTATTCCTCGCGGAGCACGCCAATCGCCTGAGCTGCGGCAAGTGTGGCTACACAGAATTCAAGAAGTAGATCCCTACACAGTCGAGTGAAACCTTTAAATTTTTCTTTTCAGTTTATCCAGTGGCGAGGATCGTATAGGCAGCTGTCGCAGAGAAGGCCGCCAGCCCCAAGAGGCTGAGAGGCAGGGTGTAGCCCCTCACCATTTCCTTCATGGTAGAGCCTGTCGATTCCTTGATCAGCCAGTAATAAGGGTCCGAGATGAAGGAGAACATGAAGGCCCCCGAGCTTATGAGAAGGGCCAGGATCAAGCCGTCCAGGGGATAGTTGCCCAGCACCTGGGCTGCGACTATTACTGTTACCACCCTTGATCCCTGGGCGAGTTGCAGGACTGCCGATAGAAGAAAGGGCAGAACAAGAATGGGCAGAGCCTGGCCTAGGCCATAGATCTCCTTGCCCAGGCCGCTCTGGGCTACGACGTACCCGAAAGCGCCTGCACCGCAGAGGTCGAGCATGATAACTCCTGATCGACGTGAAGCTGCGCGGATCATCTCCTGAATCTTTTCTCTCGCCAATCCAAGACATATCAGGGCACCCATCAGCAGGGCAATGCTTGGGCTTCCAGCGAACTTTGCCTCGTCTTCCAGGAGCCCCAGGAGTATCATGCCCATGGGGAAGAGCAGGGGTATCCAGGCCCTGGCCCTGCCGATCAGGAGGGCGGGGCGCTCTGCAGGCTTCGCCTCCTCCAAGGGCAAATGATGCATGTAAGCATAGGCCAAGGCGAAGAGGAGGAGGGAGAGAGGAATGCCCACGACCAGAAGATCGTTGGGCTTCACGCCCAGGGAGCCTGTGAGGGAGACCATGACGGGCGAAGGGTAGATGAGATTGAAGGAGATCACAGAGCAGGAAGAGGTCATGAAGAGAAACCTTCTCCTCGAACCTGCCGTCTGCTCTCCGAGGCTGCTCACCACGGGCTCCAGGATCATGTAGGCCGTGATGCTGCACATGACCGGCAGGGAGATCAGGTAGCCAGCAGCACCTGAGACGAGAAGACCTTTTCCTGTCAGCTTCCGCAGATCAGCCACGATTCTATCTATGGCCCCCGTCCTGCGCAGGTACTCGGCGATGATTGCTCCTGCATAGACCACTATGGCCAGGGAGGAAAAGATCTTACCCAATCCAGTGGTCAGATGGACCATCAGCTCAGGGCCCATGCCAGTGAGAAGGCCGTAAAGGACTGACGCAATCACGAGGCTCAGGAATGGCCCAAGCCTCGGAATTATGAGGCTGATCAGGACGATGGTTCCAAGGAAAGCGAGAAGC
>MVRK01000097.1 GCA_002067365.1 Methanosaeta sp. PtaU1.Bin060
AGCCCATTGGAATACAACATCAGGCTTTAGCTTTAGGGTCTCTTCTACATTCGGCTCCATCTTGCTATTCACAAAATCGGTTGGGACAGAACTGAATCCTGGCGCCATTTTTTGTAAGAGGTCTTTGTCTGCGGTGTTCATGGATAGCGGATCCATCCCTGCAAGCCTTTTGGTTGATCCGTCTAAAGCAAAGAGCAATGACGCAGCAGGTCTAGGAATAGTTATAATTCGTTCCACATTTTCAGGAATTGTAATCTCTTTTCCTCTCTGATCCATGACGGTCATAGTATCATTATTGGATAATTCGGATGCCGCTAAAGCAGTAGTAGAAATAACTGCAATTAATATGCAGATAACACCAAATAAGATTCTTTTTTTCATATTATTTAATCACCTTTTATGTAATTATCCATAATTCTGACAAATAAAGTATTACTATATGAATCCTTTGGTCGAAAACTTGGGCGAGGCGGCCCTCTCCCAGGATGAGAGATGTTTAGCCATCCCCCATCACGAATCGTATGCCTCTTGCCTCACTTATGTTAAAGTCACTTGGACCTATGTCCATGCTGAGATCCTTTCACTATAGGTTGACTGAGAATCTGGCTGCCGCATTCAAGAGCCCTCTGAAGTGTCGCCTCCACAGACAACCTCCTTTTCCCACTCACTCGATCTCAGCATGTGCGAAGTACAGCAAGCTGAACACAGCCCTCCCTTCATTGATCCCCTTGAAGTAGGCCTTTTTATAATCATCACCTGTCACATTTTTGACTTTTGCGAAACCCCTTTCTTCAAGAAAAGCCTCCACTGCACCATCCTCGATGCCGAATAGAAGCGGTTCTCCCAGCTGCGCCAGATGGCCCGAAAGATTCCTTCCAGCTTCAAGTTCGCAGTCACCGTCCACTACAGATTGAGGGTAATAATCGAAGAGAATGCGGCTGCCCTTGGCAGAGTTTCTTACGATGAAGGATAGGATCTCATCCACAGTCTTGGGCGGAAGATAATATATGATTCCCTCCATGAAGAAGAGCGCCCTTTTGGACGGATTGTATCCCATTTCCAGCAGCTTCTGGCCAAGATCATCATTCACCAGATCCATTGGAACATAAACCACATGATCAGGAAGTGAGCCGAGTATCTTTTCTATTTTTTCTTTCTTGATGGATTGGATGACTGGATGGTCCACCTCAAATGTCCTGAGCCTCGAAGCACCCTCAATTCGACAGTCTCTCGTGTCGTAGCCCGCGCCAAGGATAACCAATTGCTCAAGTCCTTCTTCGATGGACTTCCTCAGGAAATCATCGAAATATCTCGCCCTGGCCCGGATCGAATTATCCATCCCAGGCAGAAAGCGCTCACGCTGCTCCGCCGCTTCTTTTACTTTTTCCGGGTTCTTGATGGCGTATTTCCAAAAATCCTCACTGACAAAATACATGGCATACGGGTCGTAACAGATCCGTTCACCCTCAGGCTTTCTTGATTCTGCGAATCTTGCCAGAAGGACGCCCATGGCGGTCTTGCTGCCCGGTCCGACCAGTCCCACAAACCATCTGGTTATGTCAGCCATATCTTTCTCTGTATTTTCAGATTCTACCACGGCAAAATTCCTCCTATTTCAACTCCCAACCACATCCTAAATCTTACGGAGATATGCTTCTTTATAACTCTAACAGGTCACATTATAGCCACATTATGTCACATTATATCTGGCAAAATTCTCGCTCAACGAGGAACTGCTCTATCATTCCTTCCTTGATGCCGAACTTATGAGGTTCGCCTTGCTGTTTAAGATCACTTCGTGCTTTCTTCAAAGCCTCCTGATCGAATGCTGTACACAAAGTGCCACATCTCGCATCTTCCTGAGCATCCTTAAGAGGACAGGAGTTGATTGCCGATACTCTCATTGATTCGCCCCCGTCAACTTTGCTTTCACATACACTTTCTTGCCGTTTGCCCATGTCTCCGCAACGAAGGGCGGCTTTTTCGGATCGAGTTCTCCTTCCAGTATCACCAGGTCTGCAACCAGTCCTTTTCTCAGCATTCCACGCTCGTTCTCCTGACCGCCGGCAATAGCGCTTCCCGCTGTGTATATCCAGAGCCATTGCTCAAATGGCATCACTTGATCAGGAAATATCACATTGCCTGCATCATCGCTCATGGTTGCGCCCATTACACAACATTTTATTGTGTCGCGGCCGTCCATAATGCCGTTAGGGTCATCGCTTGAGCCTGCCACGACTACGCCGCCCTTCACCAGATCATTAAAAGCAAACCACTGGTAGCCTTCGAAAGCCATACGCTTCAATCTCTCTGCCCTATTCAAGAAACACGGCTGAACCGCAGAGCAACCTCCCATGGATGCAAGGCGCGTGATCTGGGCCAGGCTCAATAGAAATACGTGGTCCACACGCGGCAAAATATTGTGCCCATCGGGCGACTGCTCAATTGCAGTCTCAAACGACTCAAGAACTGCGTCTGTTGTGACATTTCCCAGAGAGTGAACGCATACCTGAGATCTTCGCTTGATCGCCTTGATCAGCTCATCACTGAAATCATCCCTCGGCATCCCATCAGTGTACATCCGGCCTCTGATTTTGCCAGAAAAGGCGACTGTGCCGGGCACACCTCCATCTGCAAACAGCTTTATGGGACCAACGCGCAGCCGCTCATCCCCTAAGCCCGTACTCGGTCCATTAAGCCTGTTTTCTATCCGATTGTCGAGCAGAGAGTCGCCGTGTGGCATCATGAGCACAGATACAGGCAAACGTCCTTCTTCGTATAGCAGCCGATAGGCAGCCTCCGCAGCAGGCGTGACTCCCGGATCGTGAATCGCAGTGACGCCGAAGGCATGAAGCTCCTCTGCCCGTGCCTCTATGAGATCTGCAAATCTTCTTCTATTCGTCTCCAGAGCCAGTTGAAGCAGAGGCGCACCTGCGCTCTCCAAGAGAACTCCAGTTGGCTCGCCATCGCTGTCGCGGATTATCTTCCCGCTGCCCGGATCAGGCGTCGATGCGGTGATACTGGCCATTTTCAGAGCCTGCGAGCTGGCAACGAACTTATGCCATGTTTCATGCATGATCAGAACAGGTCGATCCAGGCCAAACCCGTCCAAGTCCTTCCTTGTAAGCTCAACGCCGCCACAATATGCATCGATCCAGGGAAATCCGACAATCCAGTCCCTCCCTGGATGATTCTGGACGTGCATCTCCACAGCATCCTGTATGGCATCCTTGCTGGTCAGGCCCCAAAGGTTGACCCACTGAGGAACGAAGCAGGCGAATGAGAGATGATTATGAGCATCTATGAACGCTGGGAGGAGGATCCTCCCGCACAGATCGATGATCTCGACATCAGGATAGGATTTCAATACGCATTTATCACCAATATCCACAATTCGTCCGCCCTGGATGACAAGCACATCTGCATGGCTTTGCTTCGGGTCCATGGTTAGGATGCGTCCGCCGGTGAACGCAATGGGGAACGGATTTTTCTCGGGACTTATGGTCATAATCATCGCCTCATCAGTCTCCATACTTTTCATTTATTATTAAAACTTACTGGTCAGTCACTTTTATTACTGAATGGCCAAATTTATATATCATCATAATTCCAACAGCGATTAACCATGCCCAAAGTAGTTCCAGAGTACAAGGAGGAGGCTAAGAAGAGGATAATCGCCGCCGGCATAGATGTGATGAGCGAGAAGGGCTACAGCCAGACAACTATGGAGGACATTGCCGCCCATCTGGGCGTGAGCAAGGGGGCCCTCTACCTCTATTTCAAGAGCAAGGACGATCTTATCTTTGAGAGCGCAAAAAATATGCAATCACCGCTCTGCGGGATGTCGATGATCACGTTTCCCACATCGGACGCGTTTGATATCTGGTCTGAGATTCTGGATAACTTCATGCCCTTCGAGCCGAAGATCAATGCACTTTATTTCGAGATGATCGCCATGGCAGAGCACAATCCCAAAATCAGGGATCTGTCGATAAAAAATCTGATGGACGAGATCGAGATGATAGAGCATAAAATAGCCTCTCAGCAGCAGAAGGGGCATGTTCGCGCCGATGTCGATCCCCGCACCATAGCGATCGCATTGATCTCCATTTTCAACGGATTGCGCATGATGATTCTTCTAGGAATGGATAGAGAAGAGATCAGCAAACGATGGATCGAGATGGGGCGCGTAATCCTTGGGGGCGCAGACGATCAGAGCACCCTTTGAGAGGATTTATATGCGTTGATACCTAATAATAGTATCACCAGCGGTTATATGGCGATCCGCCTAATTTAGTCGAGACGTAGCAGCTATTCAGAGTTCTATAACATCCTGAAGTGTAGACCACAAATATCGACTCACTCCGATGGGATGAATCAATCACCTCCAAAACAGTTTCAGAATCCTTCGCACAGCCACTGCCTCTTGACAGTTATTAAGAAAAAGAGATCAGAGCTGAGATGGTGATCTCAGATTGAGATCCAGTGGGTGAAGGGTGCCACCAAAGTTATGACGAGCGACGTTAGCACCAGCCAGGCCAGCAAGGCCACCACTGTCCTCGTCAGACGCTCGGCATCTCGGACGCTCACCACTCTCTCGAAGGCCATCTGAACCAGATCCCTGAAGATATGTCCTCCGTCCAGGGGCACAGCAGGCAGGCAGTTGAAGAGGCCGGCGTACAGATTGATCCAACCTATCCATAGCAGGAGGTTTGCAATCCAGAAGAACTTCAACCCCAGAGGCTCTGCCCAGCCTGTGGGCTCATAGATCGCAGTCAGCCAGCCGCTGAATCCGGGAAAGCCCTTCTCCGTGAATCCCGAGATGCCAGCAAAGGGCAGGCCCAGGAGATAGGTGAAACCCTGAAGGCCGCTTGTGGGTATCGCCTTCAGTACCTGGAGGAACTGGCGGCTCGGAGCTTCCTGGAAGGAGACGCCGCCCGCATAAACGGCATTTCCCGAGATGCCAATTCCTATGAAACCTATGCCGTCCGACTTCGATGTGAGCTTTACCTGATATGTCCTGCCGTCTGCAGTGGCGATGGCGATGGTCTGGCCGGGACGGGTTGTGTTCATGTAATTCCTGAATCCTTCAAGTCCGCCGATCTGAACGTCATCGATCTTGGTGATGATGGACTTCGCAGGAAGGCTTGCGTTTTCGGCTGGCGAGCCGCCGAAGACAGATGCGACCATGATGCCACGCATCCCAACTCCCGCCAGCTGCAGGTCCTGTTCCTGGCCGTTGTACAGCACCTTGAGATCGGTTGTGCCGGACTTCAGGGAGCTGAAGAGCCCATCGAGGCTGCCGATCTCCACTCCTCCGGCATTGAGCAGGACCATTCCCGCCTCAAAGCCTGCCGCCTGCCCTGGCGAGCCGCCCTGGACATCTACTGATATCACCCTGTCTACGGGCGAGATGGTGCCGATGACCGGCCCAAAGAAGAGGAGCATGGCAACAGCCGCCACCAGGAAATTGGAGATGACGCCTGCCGAGAGAATCCTGATCCTGGCAGCCTTGCCGACGATCGCTGGTTTGTCCTTGGTGCCGAAGAGATCTTCCTCGTCCGGCTCCACGAAGGCAGCCACTGGTGCGATCAGGAAGGTCACTATGCCCATGGACTTCACTCGGACACCCTCAACTCTCGATAGAATGCCGTGAGCGAACTCGTGCACCACCATTGTCACCAGGAGGGCAATCCAGCCCCAGACAAAGGGTATGTACTCATTCAGGCCGGGTATCAGGAGGATGTTCCTGGGAGCATTGTAGCTGCTGGGCTCAGGGGGCTCCCGGACCATGACATAGGCTATTAGCAGGACGATGGCCAGGAAATAGCTCATGCTCAGGATGACGAGGGGAACGCCTGCTGAGGCCACTATCCTCCAGAGCCTCTTGGGGCGGCTCAACTTGTCAAGCAGCGCAAGGCCCCTGGTGGTTCGCAAGAAGAGCGCCAGAGGAAAGGGACCAAGACACCAGACAGTGATTCCGAGCTTCTTCCATCTCTCGCTGTTCTGCAGGGGCAGCAAGACTATTGAGTAAAGGCCTATAAAGGCCGCCGCTATCAGCAGCCAGTCAACAGTCGTCAATTGAAGTGTCAGGTCCAAGCTATATCCTCGTCACCACTTCTGTGATGCAGGATATATTTAAGTTCGCACAGCCATTTGCCTTTGCAGAGATGATGCGCGAATGCAGGAAAAGATGGGCTGAGGGCGGATGAGGTGAATGCAGCAGCAGGAGCGGAGCTGCTGCAACCGATATTCAACCTTCCTGATGACGAATTTTCGGACGGCCTGGCAAGCCCCAGAGGATCAGCGAAGGGTCGAGCTTCCCGGCGGGTACACCACAACCACAGGCCTTCCCGAGAGCTGGGAGAGCAGCCAGGCATCCTCACCGGGATATTGTGGCAGGTATTCGGAAGGCAGGTTAGGAGCAATATAGTTGTTGTTGGTCAGGAGGGCAGTCCCATTCACCACTATGGGAGTGGCGTTGGAGGTGAATGAAGGATAGTACCACTCTGGATAGCCAAGGAGAGGATAGACCTTGCCATTCATCACACCATAGCCCTTCGGCGCTCCTCCCCACTGCCAGAGGTCAGCAGTGTTTGTGGCACTGCTTTGCGAAGAGCTGAATCTATCGGCATTCTGGCTGATCCATGACTTGCCGAAGCTCTCTCCCACATTCTGCATCTCGGACGAGGCGAGGCAGAGGCCGCAGAGGGCAAGGGCGATGATTGGTATCCACGATATTTTCAAATTCGTTCCCCCGAATAAGTATTGGCCTGCGGGTTAAAAGCCTTTTCTTAAGACTTCGCAGTGATGCCGGGAGAGGGTTGATGAGAGGGTCGGGATGCTTTCCGAGAAGGTCCGCATCTGAGTGCATCAGCGTGCGGGGCGAGGACGATGGGAGGAGCGCAGTCGGTAGAAGCTCTGGCGTCGCATCCAAGTGAAACGCTCTCAAAGCCTTATATCATCACGACATCGGCTACGAAAGGCGGTTCAAGGCAAAATCGATATGCGAAATGCGGGGTACGGGATTCGAACCCGCGAACTCCTGCGAGACAGGATCTTAAGTCCTGCGCCTTTGGCCAGCTTGGCAAACCCCGCGCTTCAAAGCACCATTCGCAATGGAGTACGCCGGATAAATGAGTTTCCCTGGAAAAGAAAAAAGAGCCTGGGAGATGCCTTCAGACAATCCATTCAGGACTGCTGTTGCATCTCGATTCGCGAAATTATGCTGTCTCTCTAGGACTTTGCCACATGGATGCTATTGAGCAGGTTCTGGGTTACGTCCTGCGGATAGGTTGAGGAGATGTCCACGCTGGTCTTGCCCACTGAGACGGGACCACAGGTGGTGCAGTCCACGCTATCAAGCCAGTAAATAGCTCTGTATAGCTGGGATGGCGCATTACTTTGGCCAGCAAATGGCACTCCAATGGCCACAAAACCGTTCTTGCCGTCGATGGTCTGATCTACTATATTTGTGGTATTGATGCCGCTGAAGGCCAGACCGTAGTTGATCAGCAGTTTGATCATCGACGTGGTGGAATCCGTCAGCTCCTTGTTCTCGATAATGTTTACACCAGCACCAGTGCTGTTATCCGTGAGAATCCTCATACCGTAAACAGTGGCTGATCCAGTGTCCATTGGATCACTCGTCTGGACCTGATAATTCAAGTTCGTATTCAGATCAAACGATACAGTGTAGGGCCCAAGCTGACGAGTCTCTGGAGCTGCTAGAGCTACAGCAGATAGCATCAGCACTAAGGTCGTTGCTAATAGTAACTTCACTTACTTTTCACCCCGATGCCATTTTGCCTTTCTTTCTAGAAAATCCTTTCCATGATGTAGATCTCATATGGTTTCCCTGTGAGCAACAGGCTCAAATATCCATCAACCAGCGACTCATATTCATGGCGCAAGAAGGCGATGATCCCAAGAAGCCGGGCCCCGAAAACAGAGGGCCAGGGATCTATACCCTCCTTCTGCACCTTGGGCTGCCCAGGGAGATCAAGGTCGGCAGCCTCAGCACGCTTCCTTTCTTGGCTGGCTACTACTCCTACACCGGCTCCGCCAGAGGGCCCGGCGGCCTGAAGCGAGTAGCACGGCACCTGCGGGTCCTGGAAGGCGTGAACTCCTCCAGAAGATGGCACATCGATCACCTTCTTCCATATACGACTCTGGTGGCGATCTTCGTCGTCAATACTAGGCAAGACCTGGAATGCTGCATCGCCCAGCGCATTGGAGAGGCGCTGGCCCCTGTGAAGGGCTTCGGCTGCACAGACTGTCGCTGCCTGAGCCATTTGCACTACTCGCCCGAACTCAACCGGATACGAGAAGCAATCTCCTCGGCCCATACTGTCTGCGCCAAGCGATTAACCACAGGGCAGCCAGTCCAGACTTATGTTTTCGAGGGAGCTGTTGGACCAGAGCTGCAGGAACTTCTCAATGGCAAAGACGCCCGTCAAATCCTCTGAGCTTATGCTTATCAGTGGATGACGACCTGCATAGTTCCTCACTGTATCCCGAGATTGCCAGGCCAGATGGGCGTTGCCAGTGACTCTGGAGTCTATGTGAGCCTCTAAAGACGCAGGACGGCCTGTTGTGTTGTTCGAAGATCTGCTCACCACTTCTGTATCTTTGTCCAGGGACTCGAAGTCCGTATAGGATTCGGTGATGCTTGCGCCAGCCTCATAATTCTTCACACAGAGAAAGTCCTGGGTTTTCATGGAGTTCATGGCGGAGTAGTAGGATGCCGGAAGCTCTGAAACGGCAACTCCTGCCATGATCATGCCTATTGCGAGGAGGACCTGCCCGGTTCTGGCCAGCTCACCACGATCTCTAACCAATCCACACCCACCCGGAGCAAGTTTTTTTCTCGAATCCCTATTTAAGGTGTCGGGCAGCAAAATGAATCTGAGACGAGTTGATGT
>MVRK01000098.1 GCA_002067365.1 Methanosaeta sp. PtaU1.Bin060
TCATGTTAGATGGATCTAACGTTTGAGTATTTAATGTTATCTATAGCTAACATAATGTGATATACATTTAACTATAAGGCGGGATATGCCCTTGCCGCAATCATTTGCAGTAGCAAGAGTCTGCAGCTCTCACTTGAGCTTTTATTGATAGATTCATTGATAGAATCATCCTTTATAGCACCTCGATAAAAGTGCCTATCATGCCCAAAGAGTTCCGCACCCTCATTCCTCTGGAAGAAGCCAGATCGATAGTTCTCAGTCATGCCTTATATGCTGAGATGGAAACTGTCTCCCTGCAGGGGGCCATAGGTCGGGTTCTGGCGGAGAAAATAGTCTCGGGCATCGATGTTCCTGGTTTTTACCGCGCTTCAATGGACGGTTACGCTGTTCATTCCGAGGATACCACGGAATCAAGAGAGGACAGGCCCGTCTCCCTCCATTTGGTGGGCAGTGTTCCCATGGGCACCAGGCCAGAGGTTCAGGTGAGACGAGATGAGGCCGCAGAGGTCTCCACAGGCTCCATGATGCCGCCTGGAGCCGATGCAGTGGTCATGATCGAGTACTCTGAGGCGAAGGAGAACCAGGTACTGGTGCGCAGGCCGGTTTACAGCGGCGAGAATGTTCAGGCCGCTGGAGGCGACATATCCCTCGGCGAGGTTCTGCTCTTTCCGGGAACAAAGCTTGCTGCGCGCGAGATCGGCGTCCTCGCGGCGCTTGGGAGGGATAACGTCAGTGTCAGGTCTGTCAAGGTGGGTGTAGCCTCCACCGGCAACGAGCTTGTTCCTCCCGGCTCTGCGCTTGGCCCCGGCAAGATCTACGACATAAACTCCTACTCCATCGCATCGGCAGCGGAGGAGTGCGGGGCCACGCCTGTCATGTACGGCATCCTGCCCGATGAAGAGGCTGCGATGGAGGAGACCCTGCGCAAGATGGCCCGCGAGTGCGATCTCGTCCTGGTGAGCGGCAGCACTTCAGCAGGTGCTGGCGACATGATCTACAGGGTTCTGGATGAGATCGGCGAGATGCTCTTCCATGGGGTGAACCTGAAGCCGGGGAAGCCCACTCTATTCGGGACGATCGAGGGAAAGCCCTGCCTTGGTCTGCCCGGCTATCCCACGAGCGCCCTGACGGTCTTCGGGCTTCTGGCCGCCCCGGCTATCAGAAAGGCTCTGGGGCTGAGGGCCAGCGCAAAGATGATGACGGGAAGGCTGTCGAGGCCCGTGCGGGCCGAGGGCCGCCAGCAGATGCTCGCTGTTGGCATCTCAGGCGATGTGGTCTATACAGCTGACAAGGGAAGCGGCTCCATCACGACCCTGGCGGGCGCTGACGGGGTCATCGAGATCCCCGCGGGGGTCGAGTACCTGGAGCAGGGCATGCAGGTCGATGTCAGGCTCTTCGGGGATCTGGAGCTGCCTGACCTCGTTGTCGCTGGCGAGAACTCCCTGCTCCTCGATCGGCTGGTCGAGAGTGCGCCCCTGAAGATCAGGCTGCTGAATACTGGCTCACTCCTCGGGATCATCCATCTGCAGGACGGGGTGGCGGACGTGGCCTCTGTGATGGGGTCGGCAGAGCCTCCTAGTGGGGTGATAGTATTGGGGCGATGCGAGCGGGAGCTGGGGCTGATCTTCAGGGACGAGGATGCCCTGCAGGAGATCGCAAAGATGGATATCGTTGGATGGAGAAGTGATTCCATGATGAAGGCAGCTTTCGAAAGCGCCCTCGAGGACATGGGGGTGGCAAGCCCGAAGTATGTTCGCCTCGCTCGCTCTCACTCAGCTGTGGCTGCAGCTGTGGCTGCTGGAATGGCAGACCTTGGATTCGGGGAGAGAGATGCTGCGATGCAGGCGGGTCTTGGCTTCAAGCTCATGATGAAGGATGAGATCAGGCTGCTTACGAGGGCCGGGGAGGAAGAGCGGGCGGATATCCAGGATGTATTGGTGAGAATAAAGGCGAAGGGAATGCGATAGGATCATCTTTCATTTTTCAATTTTGAAATCCTGAGATGATTCAAGCAGCTCAAAAATGGGTATATCGTGATGGTTCGCGCCGACCTTGGTTTGATGGCCTGGGAATTCGTGGCCCTCTGCAGCAGCACGTGTGAACGCTAATAATAATAATAATAATAATAATAATAATAATAATAACATACTTAATGACACTGATATCTCAATCTCGGTCCTGTACATAATAATAAATAATACCCAATTATGCAGGATCGGTTTAATATTATATCCTCTTTCAATATACAATATTAACAAGTAATACAAAGAGCAAAATTTTTATTCCAATCGGTCGCATCGGCCATCAAACAAGAAGGATTGAGAATGAAATCGAGATACTCATGTCTGGCCATCCTGGCGCTGTGCTTAGCCCTCGTGCTTCCATCTGCCATGGGTGGCGGCTATGTCCTGCACATCTTCGGCAATGCGAACATGGACGGGACTATCGATGCCAAGGATGTCGATTATCTTAAGGAGATAATCAGCGGAAAAGAGAAGAAGACGGATCTCGCCGATGCCAACTATGATGGCAAGATCGATGAAGCTGATATATCTCAGATAAATAGGATCATCGACGAGACAGAGGATAATATTACCATTCTGGACGGCAATGGACTGCCGGTCACTGTCAATTTGCCTATAAAAAGGGCGATCGTCGAGCATCTGGACAATTCCGAGATGATGATGATCCTGCGAAAGATCGATGCAGTGGCTGGCGTGGACCTGGCCATGTCCAAATCAGTGAAGGAGTTTCCGGAACTCTCCAAGAAGGCCAGCGTTCCTGGCTTCTCCCCGGTCAAAGACCCCGACTACGAACAGGCCCTGAGCCTGAGGCCCGATATCATCCTGACGTTCTCCAACAAGACCTCAGAGAAGACGAAGAATCTGCCCGGCGTTCCTGTGGTCTTTGCCGGGCTGTACTACCCCGACCTCATCAACCCAGAGACATCTTCGTTCACAGATGCCGTTCATAAGCTCGGCTACATCATGGACTCAAGGGAAAAGGCAGAGGAATACATCGATTGGCATATCGGAAAGATCAATGCGATAAAATCCATCACGCAAAATACGTCTGAAAAGGAAAAGCCCACTGTTCTAATAGCTACTTTGCCGAAAGACGGAGATAAGACCGTCGCCACATATGCCAAGATAGATACCCTGAGCCAGATGGTCTCCCTGGCCGGAGGAAAGAGCATTGTTGACGGGCTGCCCGCCTATCTTAAATCAAATTACCGCATAGAGATCGATCCGGAGTTCGTGATCAAACAGGATCCAGATTACATCGTCTTCATAACCATCGCCCTCGACCCGCCCATCGGATACGACTCGGATAACATCACAGGGATGCAAAAGGCTCTGGCCTCATTCAAGAGCCGCCCGGAGTACGCCAACCTGACTGCAGTGAAGGACGATCACGTATACATCATCAACGGCAACCTGAGAAACGATGCCACTAAGGGCCTGATCGGAGCTGCATATCTTGCCAAGATCTTTTATGCCGACAAGGCAGAGCTGGATCCCGAACAGCTGCATCAGGAGTATCTGACCAGATTCCTGGGATTGGAGTATGATCTGAATTCGCATGGCGTCTTCATTTACCCGCCATTAGAAGAGAACGGCAACCTGGAGGGGGTGCCTGATGAATCCCTGGAGATTTTGCATATCACTGCGGCGTCCAAGAGCTGAAGCGATGAAAATTGATGGATTATAGAGAAGTCGCCACTGGCGACCTCTTTTCAATTTTGCTGAATTATCGCCGCCGCCCAGGGACTGCACCTATAGGGCCCTCAGGACCTGCCCTGTTCTCCCACGTCCACGAACTTCATGCGCATCTCATAGACCCCCTCATCGCGCCTCTTCTCGATATCAAAGCCCATCTTCTCGAAGAGAGTCATCATTGGCATGTTCTCAGCCAGAACCTCAGCTGTGAAGCCAAGCAGGCCCTGCTTTCTCGCCAGGTATGTCAGATATGAGAGAAGCTCGAAGCCCACGCCCTTCCTCTGGTACCTGTCCTTGATGACGATGGCGACCTCAGCCGTATGCATGTCCGGGTTCAGCTCGTACTGTCCGAGGCCGACTATGGTCTCCCTCTCCTTCTCCTGAACAACTGCGAGGATCTCCATCTTGCGCGTGTAGTCCACAGCCACGAAATCCTGAAGCCTCTTGTGGGGCATGTCCTTCCTGGTGGAGAAGAAGCGCAGGTACATGCTGTCCTCTGAGAGGGCATAGAAGAAGTCCTTGAGCATGGGTTCGTCGGTGATCTTGACGGGCCGCAGAAGGATGTCGACGCCCTTTTCAGTCGTCCTGTGCGTCTCAAGCTCCTCCGGATAAACGCCCTTCTCGCCGGGAACGAAGACTTGGTCTTTGTAGATCAGGTTCCTCTTCCTCGCAGCCTCGACCAGCCATGGCCTGAACTTCGGATGGGCGATGGCAATCAGATCCATGGCCCTCTCGCGGATGTTCTTGCCGTGCAGGTAGGCGATCCCGTATTCTGTCACCACGTACTGCACATCTCCCCTGGTGATGGTGACGCCAGCGCCATCCTGCAGTACGGGGACTATCCTCGAGACCGAGTCGTTGAGGGCCGTCGAGGGCAGGGCGAGGATGGTCTTTCCACCGGGAGCCATCACGGCTCCGCGCATGAAGTCCGCCTGGCCTCCGATGCCGCTGTAGAATGTTCCGCCAATCGACTCAGCCGTCGCCTGGCCTGTGAGATCGACCTCCATTGCGCTGTTGATGGCGGTCATGAGATGGTTTCTCGCGATGATCATCGGGTTGTTCGTGTAGTCGATCCTCTTGAAGTCCACTGTGGGGTTATCGTCGAGGAACTCGTAGGTCTTGCGGCTGCCCATGCAGAAGGCTGCCACAGTCTTTCCCGGGTTGTTGCCCTTGAGGGTGTTGTCCACGACGCCCTTCATCATCAGCTCCACGATGCCATCGCTCAAAAGCTCCGTGTGGACCCCGAGGTTCTTCTTCTCAGTCAGGTTGTTGACGACTGCATCCGGCACCATCCCGTATCCCACCTGAATTGTGGAGCCATCCTCGATGATGCGCGCCACATACTTGCCGATGCTCTTGACGATATCAGTCGGAGCTTTGATCGAGTACTCGAGCAGCGGCTCGTCCTTTTGCAGGATGTAGTCCAGGTCCCTGACATGGATGAATCCGTCTCCGCTTGTGCGTGGCATCCTCTCGTTCACCTGGGCGATCACCAGGGATGCGGCCTCTGTCGCGGCCTTGACGATGTCCACGCTGATCCCGAGGCTCACATAGCCGTGCTTGTCTGGGAGCGATGCCTGGACGAGGGCTACATCAACTGGGATGATCTTCTTGCGAAAGAGGCT
Source organism: Methanosaeta sp. PtaU1.Bin060 (assembly GCA_002067365.1). Lineage (GTDB taxonomy): Archaea > Halobacteriota > Methanosarcinia > Methanotrichales > Methanotrichaceae > Methanothrix. Next base: position 5,345 of record MVRK01000098.1, read on the forward strand.
TGGGACCGCTGAGAGGAAGATAGGTGTGTAGTCTGCATCGCCCCGGTTGACCGCATTTCTGGTGCTGTCTCCCACGAAGAAGGAGTCGAGCCTGAAGTTCTCCTGAAGCCGCTCATCTGTGTAGGGCGCGACGCCGAGCGTCCAGACGTGGATCAGCTCCGCATCGAAGAATGCCTTCGGATGGCTCTTCAAGTAGTTGACCATCGCCTGGACGAGATACTGAGGCTCGCCGCAGCCTGTGCCTATGAAGATCCTGTCACCAGCGTGGATGTGGCTGAAGATCTCCTCCTCGCTGGCGAACTTCTCTGGATACATCTTTCGAAGATCTTCCATGAGCTTCTGGTCCCTCATCGCCCCTTCCTCTTCTCCGTCTCCATTAGAATAATCGCTCTATCTGATCTATCTGCTCTCAATTCTTTTTCTAAGATACGCTCTTCATGGTGATGAGCCTGACGGGTCATGCACAGATTTGAACAGGGTCCACGATGCTAAATAACTGAATAATACCCGACTGTGAGCATCATGCTTCTGGCTCGATTGGGAGGCCGCTTCAAGGCTGCAGCTGAAGCATCTCTTCGGCATCATCATCCATCAGGAGCCGCTGGACGAAGAGGCGTGCAATTGGTCTTATCTCATCATCGCCGGGTGTTTTCGGCAATCCGATCATCCGAGCCAGGCGTGATGCTGTCTCTTCGCCATAGTATATCTCCATGCCTTTCAGACGGAGAAGGAACAGGTACACATCCATATCGATGGATGGCCCCTCGATCTGGCTGGGCGATTGGGGTCCTGCAGGATCATTCTTTGGGCTGCTCCTCCACGCTATGAGCTGCTCTCTCATCTCAATGTCGGCGGGGCAGTTGGGAAACACGCTAAAGCGTCTGTTTTCCTTGCATAAGAGCAGGTTCATCTTTGTGAGATAAAGGGCGGCACTGCATACCTGCGGCTTGACCTCATGAATGCTGCAGCCGGGAAGATCCTGATCATAAAAGGGACAGGGGCTATCCATTGCTTTCTTGAGCATCCTGGCATTTCCGACTCGACTCGATGAGAGTTCATGTGCCCTTGTGAATTCTGCGATGAACTTCTTGCGGCTCTTTCCCAGATGCCTGGCGATCCTGCCGCAGTCCTCGATGGAGACCGCAATGGTCCTCTCCTCCTTGCAGCAGCGTCCGCACCGGCGGCAGCGGGCCAGGAGGTGAAATGCCGCATTCCCGCAAAAGAATGGCTCAAAGCCTTTGGATATCATCTCATCCATGTATCGAGATGCTGCGCTCATGCGCTCCGCGTTTATCTGCATGGCGAGGTTTCTTGGAAGGGCGGTTTCGTTATGAAGGGAATGCTCTTTCATCAATATCCTCCATCGTCTTCACGTCGGATCATCAATGTGCATTGATGAATCTCTGGCATCACTAAGAGATCATTGTAAGTTTTGCGTATTAGATTTATCTAGCAGGATCGGAAAGGACGGAGCGAGAAGACCCCACCGTTCACGGTGGGGATGAAAGCGGCGTCCTTCCATTATGCTACAAATTTATTTATACCATAAAAGCATAAAATGCAGCGATGCTTAAGGCTTTCAAGTAT
>MVRK01000099.1 GCA_002067365.1 Methanosaeta sp. PtaU1.Bin060
ACATCCCTGGATACTCAATCTCCTGCTGGGCGCTATATTGATCTCCTTGAGCCTTGTCGCGATCTTTCTGGCATCAGATATCGTCTCATCGGGGTCTCATGAGATTCATGAGGGCGGCCTTGGCGGACAGATCATTCAGATTCCCGAGGAGGCCCTGGAGACGCTGAATAACTTAAGGTCCGAGATATTCGCGAAAGAGGCCATATCCGGCCTTAACAGATCAAATAATACGGATCTGAGAGCGGCCGGAAATGAGAGGCCAGCGGTGACTGCGGTCCTTGCCAACACATCCCCGGATGGACCAGCCGTTGCCCTCCCAAAGAAGATGACCAGCACCGCAGCTGCAATCACATCCAACGCCACAGGATCGACAAATGGAGCTGCGCCTATTAAAAGACGCCATAATTCCGATGGAAGCAGGCCGAAGAAGGCCGATGGGAATGTATCAAAGATCAATGAATCGATTCTCAATGGATCTCAGATCACTAAGATATTCTTCTCGGACGAATCGCAGTTGAATGGGTCCACTATGAATGAATCCGGATCGGCTTTACCATCATTGAATAAGTCACAGATATCGAATATGTCACAAAGAGGCCAGCCACTGGCAGTCGGATCACACCTCTCAAATACATCGCGTCTCAATCAATCCATGACAAATGGAACCGAATCGTCAAATCGTTCTCGATTGATTGCTTCACAACCCCTCGTGGCGCAGGTCACTGATTCATCCAAAAATAGATCTCAGCAAGATAAATTGCAGCCGAATTCATCGAAATCGGTGGCGATGAACGAGCCGGACGGTTCACAGTCAGGCATCGCAGATCCGATGAAAGGGTCCAGATCCATCGAATCGCCCCCGAACCAGTCCCTGAAACTGAACAGACCAGGCAAAACCGGAGTCTCTTCCGAGGCTGAGGCGGCGGGGAACAACGGCACCAACAATCAGACTTCAGCTTTGGCAGCCCCCTCGGAGACGCCTGCGAGCCAGAAGATGGGTGAAGGACAATCTGCGCAGATTGAATCACAGAAAGGGTCTTCGTCATCGCTATTATCAGACCATAGCTCAGCTGCACTCTCCGGCGCAGATGCTGGCAGCGGCGGCGATAAGCCCGTCATCAAGACATTGAAATTCGCCTCAGAGGGCGGCAGCAAGGTTTCTGCCGATCCTGCGGAAACGAGCAGCAAGACTGTCTCAGCAAGCAAATCCTCTGCAAAGACCGCGAGCACTGAGAAGACGACATCAAAACAGTACAGGCCCACTCGTGCCCCCAGGAAGCCTGCGTCACCAAGACAAGCAAGATCCACATCGCGCGAATGATAAATTGAGCTTAGGATTGGGATTTGCCGGCCCACAGAGCGGTGCACTGCGAAGACGGCTGCAGATCTCAATTATGGCCGCCAGGCCACAGATTTTCCTGTGTAAAGATCTTCGCGCCATCAAGCCAGATGATGTGGGTCCATGCCTCTTTTATCATTGGACCGCCATCGGACATCGATCTCTTGATGCGCCAGAAAGGCATTCTCCGACTATCGCGAAAGGCTGAGCAGTTCAATCTTGTGAATTAAGCGCTTTTGATCTAAATTGTCACCCGATTCATGAGACGAAATCCACTATATTGAAACGCATTGCAGCAGGAGCAGTAAAAATATCATAATATTGATAGTTATTAGTATATACAATGATATTAGATTATGTTTTATTTATAGTATCATACTTATAATCATCTGAGCGAAATGCTTATATCCATGGAAATAGAACCTTTCTGCTCACAGTGGGGGCATGAGCATTGGTTATGGGATTGACGATGATAAAGGTCAGGCCTGGCTATGAGAGATCAGTCTATGCCAGCCTGCAAAAGAGGCCGGAGGTCGTAGACATCTATAGCCTCTTCGGGGAGTACAACTTCTTCCTGATCATGAAAGCTGAAGGCAGGAGCAGGTTCGATCAGATATTGAGGGAGATCGAGGATGAACAGGTGATAGGCACTGGTCCAGTCCTCCTCACGGCAGAGAGCGATCTGATGGATATGCCCTCGGCCGCCTCAGAGTATGCCGCTACAGTCGGCTGAGTCCTTGGTTGGCCCCTTCTCCTCATCTTTTGGCATAGGCGCAAACTTTGTGCCGTAGTAGATGATGCCCCTCTCACCCTCTTTTCCCAGGATTCGAAAGACTGGCCGAACGCGCATCCCCATCTTCACACCATCGGGGCATGAGACTATCTGGCCTGTGACCTTAGGCCCTTCGTCGAGCTGAATTATGGCGAGATGGTAGGGCGTCATCCTCTCGAAATCCTCGGTAGCGCTGTAAATGGTGGTGCAGGTGATGACTGTTCCTGTTCCCTTGAAGGTGTGCTCCTCCAGGTCGGCTCCTCTTCGACAGTTGGGGCACAGATTTCTCGGCGGAAAGTAGTATTCATCGCATCTCTTACAGTGCGTCCCCTTGAGGTTGTACCTCTGAGGTATGCTCCTCCAGAACCTAGGCGCATGCGTCGTCATGGCTACCTCGAGAATATATGAACCAGGGCGGTTCCGCCTGATCCACCCACGTTGTGGGCCAGGCCGATCTCTGCATCCTCCACCTGACGGCGCCCGGCTTCTCCTCTGAGCTGCAGGGCTATCTCGTACGCCTGCTTGATTCCCGTGGCACCCACAGGATGACCGCAGGCCTTCAGCCCGCCGGAGGTGTTTATAGGGAGACGCCCGCCAAGGGCCGTCAGGCCCTCCTCAGCAGCCTTCCCGCCCTCACCCTTTTCCACAAACCCGAGGTCCTCGATGGCCAGGATCTCCGCGATGGTGAAGCAGTCGTGCACCTCGGCCACGTCCACCTGATCAGGCGTAATCCTCGCCTGGGCGTATGCCTTGCGCGCCGCGTGGACAGTGGCATCAAGGGTCGTGAGATCCCTGCGATCGTGGAGCGCCAGCGTGTCACTGGCCTGCGCGCTGCCCACGATCCTGATGGGCGTGTCACAAAACCGTTTCGCGATCTCAGTAGGCGCGAGCACGACGACTGCAGCCCCGTCGGATATGGGCGAGCAGTCCAGGACGTGCAGCGGATCTGCCACCACGGGAGACCTGTCCACATCCTCGACTGTGATCTCTGTGTGATACTGCGCAATCGGGTTCAAGCAGGCATGGTGATGGTTCTTCACCGCCACTTCAGCCATCTGATCGTGGGTGGTGCCGAAGCGGCGCATATGCAGCTTGGCCATCATAGCATATAGCGCGGGAAATGTGGCCCCGAAGAAGCATTCCCACTCACGATCGGCTGCAGCCGCCAGGGCATCCGCTGCCGAGCCGCTCGATACATCAGTCATCTTCTCCACGCCCGCGGCTATCACTATGTCATTGTAGCCACTTGCGACCGCCAGGACAGCCTGACGAAGCGCGAGGCCTCCGGAGGCGCACGCTGCTTCGACCCTTGTGGAGGGGAGGTGAAGGCGCGAGAGGCCCGCGAAATCTGCGATCAACGCTCCGATATGCTCCTGCTCCACAAACCTGCCGGCACTCATGTTGCCCACGAAGAGGGCATCGATATCCTCTCCGGTGATCTCTGCATCCTCGATGGCCATGACCCCCGCCTCGCTCACCATATCGCGCAGTGAGACATCCCATCGTTCTCCGAATTTGGTGCAGCCCACTCCGATAATGGATACGGACCTCATATCCTCAGCTTACCCTTGTGCTTTGCGTACATGGCATAATCAAGATACTCTGCGTCTTTGATGTACTCTCTCACAGACGGCGCGCCAGCGCGGATATCATCGATCCTGTCCGTCACGCGGATGCTGAAGGCATCGCTCCCAGCGCCAGAGCCAAAGCTGGTGACGAATATCCTCTCGCCGGGACGTGCCACATCCAGCGTCGCCGCCAAGCCGATGAGGCAGGAGCCTGAGTAGGTATTTCCGATCATCGGCACGACAAGGCCAGGCGCTATCTGCTCCCGCGTGAATCCGAGCTTCCTGGCGACGCGTATGGGAAATTTGCCGTTGGGCTGGTGGAAGACGGCATAATCGTAATCTTCGGGCTTTGTTCCGAGCCTCTCCATCAGACCCCGCGCGGCACTGGTGACGTGCTTGAAGTACGCAGGCTCTCCTGTGAAGCGCCCTCCGTGCTCCGGATAGGGCATGCCCTCCCTGCGCCAGAAGTCGGGAGTGTCTGTGGTGAATGAATAGAAGCTCTCAATCTCCGCGGCCAGGTTGTCGCTGCCTATAAGGTAGGCTGCACCGCCTGCAGCTGCCGTGTACTCCAGCATATCGCCGGGCGCACCCTGGCTCACGTCGGATCCGATGGCCAGCCCGATGTCGATGAGATGGGAACCGACGAGCCCAAGGCATGCCTGGATGGCGGCTGTCCCCGCCTTGCATGCAAATTCGAAGTCGGCCGCCGTGAAGGATGTCGAGGAGCCGATAGCTTGGCCCACAATTGTGCCCGTGGGCTTGACAGCATACGGATGGCTCTCCGAGCCGGCATAGATCGCGCCGATGCGGGCCGGGTCCACATCTGCCCGTGCCAGGGCGTTTCGCGCTGCCTCTACTGCTATCGTTATCGCATCCTCATCGAGATCTGGGACAGACTTCTCGAAGACGTTCAGGTTCTCCGAGATATCGTCGCCATCGCCCCAAACCCTGGCGATCTCGCCCACGCGAATCCTGTACCTTGGAATGTAGACTCCATAGCTGATGATGCCCAAGACCAAAAGATCTCACCCTTTGCCCAGAGCACTGGAGATCTCGTCCACGGAAAAATGTGTCGTCAAAAGAGGGATGTTCTCGATCTCTGCGATCCTGACCGCCACGGAGTCAACATCGGAGGGCTCAAGCCCCTGCAAGACCACTGCGCCGGGCTTAAGATTGCTGACGCGCACTGCCACCATCGGCGACCTCCCCGACCTGACACCCGTAAAGATGAGGGCCCTGGCTGTGCTGCGCCCGTAGATCTTCTGGAACTGATCCGGGAGCATCTCAACAATGGCTTTGAGGCTATCGATGATGGTATAGCCCCAGATGGAGATATCGGGGTTTCCATAGACCATCTCGGCGTCCAGCTTCAGGACGATATCCGCGAGATGCACCGGCTCAGGATACTCGCAGACGCTGCAGATGGAATCGAGGCCCAAGATATCGCCCCACATGTCTTCATAGGCGCGCAGCACATTGCAGCCCCGGCTCTCATCGATCCTCAGAAGAGCGTCGATTATCTTGCTCACGATCATTATGCCAGGAGACTTCCTCCTGCCGCTCTCATAATCCGAGATGACTGAAGGCGAGATTCCGAGACGGCCAGAAAGATCAGTCTGCGTGATCCCGAAATTCCTTCGCCATTTTCTCAGGGTCTCCCCCGGATTTTGGGATAAGGTGATCTCCCCAGCGATCTTCTCTGCCAGCAGTCCGCGTGCGTTGGAGATCTCCCCTCCGGAATTCATAAGCATTGACATGTCAAACTAGGATATAAATGTAGCGAAAATTAATCGGCATTCAACGTACGTATGCGAAACGATGATAAAAAGATAGATCCCTTTTGAGATTCGATAGCAATTGAGGCAATGCCTATGCGTCGACCGGGATTCGAACCCGGGTTGTAGGCTCGCTTCGCATTCTGCTTGGAAGGCCCAAGTCATAACCACTAGACCATCGACGCCCGCCCCTTAATCACGCGAGGAGAACTTAACTGTTTCGATCCGAATCCCAGGCGAGGAGTAAATGGATTGCTGACGGCAATTTTTTTTCACAAATTCATCAGATAATTTGATATATGGGATGAAACGCGAGAAACAAGCAGAAACAAGCATGAACGCATTGATTGTGGCCTTCTGGCTGATGCTGCCCGCTTATATTCCCAACAACTGCGCGGCCCTCTTTGGGGGGGGCATGCCTCTGGATATGGGTCAGACTTTCCAGGATGGCAGGAGGACTCTCGGGGATGGCAAAACTTTCAGGGGCACTCTTGCAGGAACTATCTGCGGGCTTCTTGCAGGATTGCTTCAGAACCTCATCGCGCCAGCGGTCGGGCTGCCGGTCTTCGGCGTGGGCCTTGAGCAGTTGTTCGTCCTTCTTGGCTTATCGCTAGGTGCGATGCTGGGGGACATCGCGGCGGCGTTCTTCAAGCGGAGGCTGGGCTTGAAGCGTGGTGCTCCTCTCTTCGTGATAGATCAGCTCGACTTCGTCATCGGCTCGTGGCTTTTCACAATGATCCTCGCGCCCCAATGGTTCTGGCAGAACTTCACGCCACTCATAATAATAATAGTCATAATAATAACCCCCATCCTCCATCGCCTGACGAACATCATAGGCTACAGGATCGGGGCAAAGAAGGAACCCTGGTAGCAGGGATCTGCGAAGGGGGCTGTTTTCGGATTTATTATTCGTCTGACCCATCGCGAAAGGTTTATAAGTTTAGGTAATTGATACCAAGAGCGTCATAGCCAATTTTATCGCGTAAAACCATGAAATTGGCAAATGGAAAAAATGAAAAGGAGGAGGAGTAAATGGACGCATTTGGCATGGGGCTCGTAGCTGCTTTGGGTGCTCTGGCCACGGTTGCGGGTGCTTCTGAGGATATTGAATCTGATGTAGGTTCTCAGAGCAATCCCAACTCGCAGGTTCAGCTGGCTGCCCAGGTCGGAAATCCCCACAGGATTTACAACAAGGCCATCGCAGGCGAGCCGCCATCGAACGCACTGTGGTGCGCAACCGCAGCCATCATGGCATATGTGCTCATTCAAGGATATCACATGCCTTTGCTCTTTGCAGCAGCTGCAGGTGCATCTCTGGCTGCCCTATTCAACGGAGTAATGGCCACTAGTGCCTACCTTGGAAGGAACGCCAGCCAGGCCAGATTCAATCAGTGGGTCTACCTGGATATCATAAGGTACACGACGCCATCCATCATGGCGCACGTTTGGATAACCTCATTCTGTATAGTCCTGATATCTATCATCCAGGTTTATATTCTAACGCCACATCATCCCTTCCCGATTCCTGTCATCGCCCTCATCTGGGGATTGACCGTCGGAGCCGTCGGGTCGTCTGTGGGTGATATCCACTATGGTGGTGAGCGTGAGTTTCAGTGGAGGCTTTTCGGACAGGGTCTCAACACCATGCTTTCCGGTCAGATCGTGAGGAAGGCAGAGGCTGGCCTGCGCAACTCCATAGACAATGCATGGTTCTGTGCCAAGTTCGGCGGGCCGTGCACAGGCATGGGCTTTGGCCTGACGGTTTTCCTGGATAACTGGAGGACAACTGTCTTCGACCCAGTCAACCAGGCTGGCGCAGCCATCGCTATGGGCGTGTTCTTTGTGATTGTGATGAACCTGTACAACTTCTACTGCGAGCTGTCTGCCAGGAGAAAGTACGGGCCGTATCCAGGCTACAAGGGGGACATAGCTGCATGAGCTTCGATATTAATACAATCATATATATGCTGGAGATCATCGTCGGAGGTCTTCTGGTGGGCATCGGCGTTCACTTCGTGCCCGTCGGCGGCGCTCCCGCGGCCATGGCCCAGGCTACAGGCATCGGCACAGGCACAGTGCAGCTGGCCGCAGGCTCGGGACTTACTGGTTTGCTCTCAGCCGGCCTGATGATGTCAGTCACCGATAACCTCTGGCCCATCCTTGCCACTGGTGCAGTCGGCGCCATGATCATGATGGACTCCACTATGCTGACAGGAAGCTGGATCTACGCCTACGCAGTAGGTGTACCCTTCGCCTCGGCCAAGGTCAACTACGACCCGATCACCACGTTCTCTCAGCCGCCTTATGTTGCTCCCGGCACAGTAGGGCAGGGCATTCCCACTGTCTGCTATGTCTCGGGAACAATCGGAGCAGCGATGGGCGGCATCGGCGGTGCTATGATTTACTACCCGTTGGTTCAGATCAACCATAACCCAGCCATGTCTGCCATCTTCGCCATAGGGATATTCATGGTGGATGCTGTGCTGGCTTCCTGGAACATCCAGGGAACCATCGAGGGTTTCCACGATCCCAAGTTCAAGAAGTGGCCCAAGGCCTTCAAGTCATGCCTTGTGGCGACCATCATTCTGGCAATTGTGGCAGTATTGATTACGCCCTTAGGGGGAATCTGAGATGACAGTAGGTGGAGGAGCAGGTGGAGCCCCACAGTCCATCGAACCCAAGAAATTGAGGATCTATGGCCTTGTCGGCTCAGTCGTAGGAATTTATCTGGCCTACATACTAAACAGTGTCACTGGAACCAATATATTCTCCTTTGTCGGATCTCTGGCAGCCCTCTTCGCAGTGGTCATGGGCGCTAACGCCGTCAGAAGAGTCTGCGCTTACGGTATTGGTACGGGTGTCCCATCGATAGGAATGCTGGCGCTGGGCATGGGCATCGTCGCGTCCCTCTTCGGCCTCAACATCGCCGAACAGCTGGGGATAGGCATCCTGGGTGTCATCGTCGCTCTAGTGTACTCAGTGATCTTCGGCTACGTGGTCGGCCTCATCGCCAACAGGGTCATGGGCTTCAACATCCCGATCATGGAGGAGGGGCTGTCTGATCTATCCGGCGCAGGAACCATGGCCATCATAGGCTGGTCTTTTGCCATCTCAGGCTCCCTGGCCTATTCTGCCATAGTCACCAATGTCATAAATACCGGCTTCCTGGCGATAATCTTCATCTGCGGCGGTCTTGCAATCCTGCATCCCTTCAACGCCAACCTCGGCCCTGATGAGAAGCAGGACAGGACGCTTGTCAACGCCGTGATGGTCGGAGGAATGTCCAACATAGCCACAGGTGTTTGTGCTCTGCTGACCCTCGGACTTCCCGCAGGCATGGTGCAGATCGTGGCGGGATTTGCGGTCTGGTACTACTTCTACGTCTGGTTCTTCAGACTGGCAAAGAGAGATGCAGCAGCAGTGGTCGGAACAGGGCTTCTGCCGCCGAGCGCACTGTAAGGAGGTCTTGTAAATGGGAATCGTAAGAGTATCACCCGAACTGGGTCTTGCGTTCGATCCGCTGAAGGGGTTGGTGGCAGAGGAAAGGGATGATGTAGTTCAGTATGCCCTAGATCCCATCTACCCCATGGTTGATAAAATGGACAAGGTAGCGGACGATCTCATCAACCAACTGGTGCCGGACAACGAGCTCATGGAGTCCTACGCCAACAGGGGCAAGGCATCCTACATTGGCGGCCTTTATACCAACATCTGGGTGGGCTTCATCATCGGCCTGGTAGTGGCCTTTGTCATCCTCGTCAGCACTCTCTTCACCAGTCCGGCTGGAATGCAGATCTTGAGAGAGGCATTGAAGCCTGCGACAGGAGGTGCCTAGAGATGGCGCTGAAGAAGAAGCCGACAGAGCCGTGGCCGCTCATCACCGGCGAGTACGAGGCAGGAAATCCGGAGAGCCCAGTGGCAGTCTGCACATGCGGATCACACCTGAAGGGCTCCGAGCTGCTTGCAGCAGGAGCAGGGCTTGTCGGTCCGTGCAAGACTGAGAACATCGGCATCGAGAAGATGGTGGCCAACATGGTCTCCAATCCCAACATCAGATACCTGATCGTCACGGGAATGGAGGTCAAGGGGCACATCACGGGCCAGGCTGTAGAATCCTTCCTCACCAATGGTGTGGACAAGGAGGGAAGAATCATCGGGGCCAAAGGAGCCATTCCCTTCATCCAGAACCTGACGGAAGAGTCCATCGAGCGGGTAAAACAGCAGGTTCAGCCCGTCATGATGATGGATACCGAGGATATGGGAGCGATCAAGGCCAAGATCCAAGAGCTTGTCTCCAAAGATCCGGGAGCCATGGATGTCGATCCCATGCGCATCGAGATCAAAGAGGGAGGTGCAGAAGAGGTTGAATCCGGCCCAAGGCCCATGGCCGCAGAGGCGGTCGAGATAAGGGACAGGATGCGGCTTGCGGATGCGGCAGTGACCAACAACGGTCTCCTCAACAAGTTCCAGGCAGGCATCTATGCCGGTAAGATCGAGGGCATAGCTCTCGGCATGACCATAGTTCTGATCTTCTTCGGTATAATCCTGAAGATGGTAGGAGGTCATTGAGATGGCTGAGGAACAAGAAGAGATTGTGTATGGCCAGGGAATTCCCAAGGTCATAGAACCCAGAATACCGATGTTCCAAGACTTAACTGAGGACATCAAGTACAAGGCCCAACTCCTGGCCAGGGAGACGAAGCTGAGCTCAGGCGTTCTCTCTACAGTTTCCATGGGATTCACCATCGGATTCATCCTGGCAGTCGTGATGATGATCGGGCCGTTCTTTGTATTCAAAGGGGGGCTGTGAGATGGCTAATGAAGGACGGGAGACTGTGCCGGTAGCCGTGGTCGATAAGGATCAGTTCAATGAGATCATGGCGAGGCTGGACAAGATCGATGAGAAGATCGAGTTCTACTCGGGCGAGAAGTTCCTGCGTGCAGGTAAGTCTGTCGGCAGGGACCTTGGTATACACTACGGGCTGTGCGCAGGGTTGATCATAGTATTGGCGTATATACTGTTCATTTACGCCGGCCACTGGACGAGGGTGATTTGAATGTTCAAGTTTGATAGGAAGCAAGACGTCTTCGAGTTCGGCAAATTCAAGGTTGGGGGCCAGCCTGGAGAGTACCCCACATGCTGCATAGGCACCATGTTCTACGCCAGGCACAAGATTGTCTCGGATCCGGAACATGGAGTCTTCGATGCGGCTGCGGCCGAGAAGCTCTGGAACACGCAGGTTGAGATGAGCGACATCACTGGCAACTCCTGTATGAACCAGATCGTCGCTGAGAGCAACGAGGCCATGAAGAAGGAGATCGATTGGTTCGTGGGCATATCGGATTACCCATTCCTCATCGACTCCAGCGCACCTGAGGTGCGAGCATTCGGCGTCAAGTACGCATCGGAGATCGGCGTTGCCGATAGGGCCATCCACAACTCCATCAATGCTTCCATCACCCCTGAGGAGCTTCAGGCGGTCAAGGAGAGCGACCTCGATGCGGCCATTGTGCTCGCCTTCAACGCCATGGAGAAGGGGACCGTCGGCAAGATGAACATCCTGACGAAGGCCTCTGGCGGAGCCAAGAAGGGCATGCTGGAGTACGCCAAGGAGTGCGGCATCACCAGGATTCTCCTGGACGTCGCTGCTATGCCTCTGGGCAACGGCTCAGGTGCTACCTACAGGGCCTGCATAGCAGTCAAAGCTATGCTCGGGCTGCCTGTCGGCGCTGGCTTCCACAATGCGGCTTCAGCCTGGGACTGGATGAAGAAGTGGAAGAAGCAGCACAAGGAGGCCTTCGCACCCGTGGACATCGGATCGAACCTCGTTGCAGGAATCGTAGGCGCTGACTTCTACCTCTACGGTCCAATCGAGAACGCTCCCATGGTCTTCCCGGCGGCTGCAATGGTGGATATCTTCAAGGCCGAGTCAGCCGAGGAGCTGGGACTGAAGGTCCTGACAGAAGACCACCCGAGGACGAAGACGCTCTAGGATTTGCGTCTTCATCTTTTTCTCTTTTTCAAGGAGCCATTTTGCCCCGTGTTTTTGTAAAGACAGCTTTTGAAGCCATTAAATTCGAATGCCAAAGGTGCGGCTCCTGCTGTCATCATCGAAGGCCGCAGGAGTTCGGGCCCCTGGTGCCGATGGAGAGGATGGCGGAGTTCTGGGAGAAGTCCAACCTGATCTATCTGACGAACGAGGATATTGACAGGATCAGCAGCAAGACCGGCCTTGAGCCCGCAGGATTCGTGGACACCCTTTACGAATATGACGGCCGATGCGTTCGCGTAGCCGATTCGGGAAAAAAGATCATCCTGGATTTCCCGGTCATGAAGAGCAAGGCTGACACAACCTGCGTCTTTTACGAGAGGGGCTGTACGATCTATGCGGCGCGACCCAGGGCCTGCAGGCTGTTTCCTTTCCGCGTCGAGGAGGAGACCACAGCCCAGGGCGATATGATCCTTCGCATAGATTACAACCCTTCATGTCCAGGGATCGGAACGGGCCGGAAAGTCGACAAGAGGTCTCTGGAGAAGCTTGTGGTTGAGCAGTTCAGAGAGAGAAGCGAGGCCGTCGCCGCCGAGGTCAGGAAGCTGGCTGGGACCGGCAGGATTCAGAAGGACGCAAGAGTCTTTCGCACTCTTCCCGGGAATGCAGCGGCCCTTGATGATTCTGTCCTATAGGCGATCGAGATCCAGGGCTATCCTGACCACGTACAGCAGCAGTGCCGAGATACCTTTCATGCAGTAAATTCCGTTCAGGTCAAAGAGCATGGCCAAATCTGCAGGCAGATCCTCGTCCACCTCCCAGAAGAGGACACGGAAGAAAACGCTCACACCTCGATCCCACATCTCGCCTCAATTGAGCTAAAGCAAAGTTTTTCTCCTGATGATGTGTATATCCGCCGCGGCATGGGAATCCATGCCATAAATCGGGAGGTAAGCCAAATGACAGTCGTAAAGAGCGATGCAATGTTGCAGCACGAGAAGTGGATCGCAGAGGTGGTCGCCCACAGACCGAAGCGCAGCAATAACAGTGTGATGCATGTCGAATGGAGCAAATACCTGCTGGCTGCAGCCGCGATCGTTGTGGTGGTTATCGCTGCCGTCTCCATAATGAAATAGTGATGATGGATCTCGAAGGCTGGGCTAACCCGGCCTTCCTTTCGGATTTTAGCAGAGTTCTCAGGGATATGATGGTGCAGTTTCGCCCCATATTCGTAATCATTGATAATTAAATACAAAACACTAATTTCTTTCTGGAGTCTCCTTTTTTATACAAAAAGTTAGCACAAAGTTTATGATTAAAGGAATAGCTTATTGAAAAGCCAATTTGAAGAATGGAGGTGAACCGAGATGAACTTCATGGATCAGGTGATGGCCGTACTAATATTCGGAATCGCCGTAGTAGTGCTGCCCTATGCCCTGAATAAGTGGTCCGACAGCAGAGCAGGCGTGAGATAGGCTCGATCTGCACACTTTGGCTCTGTTTCACCTCATTTTGCACTTTTTGTCGTAATGCGGGCATCTCGTGTTTTTGCAGACGTTCTCCTTCGCAGCCTCTGTAAGCCTTATCAGGAGGATGTCCAGGCGATCTACTGTCTCCGAGTCAGCGGCTTCGGCCTCTGCCATCGCCAGAAGCCTTTCCACCTCAGCCTTAAGCTTCTGGGCGTGACCCCGCTCGCCGAGCGCTGAGACGGCCTCTGCCTCTAGCTTCTCCCAGGCGGAAGGCTTCGCGGGGCTCTTCCTCCCTACGTCGGAGCCCATGGGATCTCACCCTCTCCTCTCATCCGGCCACCCGCCATCTCTTCCTCGACTCATCGCTCTCTCGTCTACCTCAAGGCCAAGGATGCTCTTCATGCCTCTGAAGACATCCTCGGCGATCCTCGCGCACCCTTCGGCCGCCGCACACCTGCCAAGGGTCCCCACATCAGTGCCCAGAAGCCCTGCCACTCGATGCTCAATCAGCGGCGCAGGGCTGCCCGCAAGAAAGATCCGGGGCTTCGGCTCTCCCAGGTCGCGCATGAGGACGAGGAGAGCGCCGATCTCCATGGCAGCGAAGAGAGCAAGCGCCTCCAGCGCCATCCTCTTCTCCCCGGATGTGCACTCCTCAAGGCTTGACCTGCCCATCTTCGCGAGGATGCCGCCGCGAGTGAAGGCTTCGTTGGCTGTCAGCCTCCCAGAGTCGATGCTCCTGATGGCATCGACATCAAGCGGCCCTTGCGCCAGGCCGGGCGCGAAGATGGGCGCATCGATCGCTCCTATTATCCTCCCCCTCAGGACTGCGAAGGTGACAGTGTTCGAGCTGGCATCTGAGACTATGAAACTTGAGACGCCTTTCCGAAAGAGGCTATAGGCCAGGCCGACCTTCTCAGGGCTCATGCCGTGGCTGAATACCTTCAGCCTGGGATCTATCCCGCTCGCCTTGTGTATTCCGGGAAGGAGGACCGCTGGCCAGCCAGAGCATGTGATGGCCTCGAAGACCCTGGTGCCCCCGCCAAGATGCAGGCCTGCTCCATCCTGCCGGATCAGGCCGCGGTTTGGGGCGTCCTCCAGACGCACTATTCGTGTCAGACCGTCGCCCATGGAGTAGGTCAGCGCCACGAGATCGACGGCAAAGAGGCCGAGGTTCTCTTGGACCCGTCGAATTATCTCCTCGGGATCGAGGCTTGCCGCCTCTCTTCTCGGAAGCTCCCAGCAGCGCCCCTCAGGGGTCGCGAACCTGATGGCAGTAGTTCCATGATCCACTCCTAAGAACATGAGATCAACTCTGTCTTCAAGGCTGTTTTCGCTTTTTTCCTCATAAGCGTATCCAGTAGGAAGGCAGCAGGGCAAGACCCACTGGATCTCCTCTAGCGATTTAAAGAATGAGCTTGGCCGCCTGAGGTTCGAGGAAAAGGCTGGCCGCCCTCCGATCTTAAAAGAGCTGCATGATCCGCACCCACCTCATGGACCCTCTGTAATATATGGGCCTTGATTCAGCAGCCCTCGATCAGCTCAAGCAGCTTGCCCGCAACCCTCAGGCTCTCCCGCTTTGTCCTCATGAGGGTGCTCATGCGCACACAATCTCCCTTGTAGCTGCTCTTGTTGTCCACCACGAAGAGGTCCACCTTTCCAAGAAGAGATCGCACGCCCTCGTCGCTCGCGGGTGCTCCGACAGCCTGCATGAACCTGGCGGCCGGGCCGCTCACGGGCATGTCTCCAATGAATGGGCTTACAGCCACTACCTTTTTATCCCGCAGCCGCTCTCGCACACCCTCCAGGGCGAGGATGGGTCCAATGCTTGTCACTGGATTGCTGGGGCCGATTACGACTGTCTCCTCCTTATCCAGCAGGTCCAGGAAGCCCTGGCTGGGGAGTGCCTCCTTCAGTCCCACGAAGACGAGCGATTCCACCTCAGGCTTGCCCCCGCGGCCCACCCAGAATTCCTGGAAGTGCATCGCCCCCACAGGGGTCGCTATGACTGTGGAGACTATATCATCGGTCATGGGTACGACCTTTTGCTCCACACCCAGAGCCGCCGCCAAGGCCTCGGTGGCATGGCTCAGCTTTGTCCCCTGGCGCAGCAGCTCTGAGCGAAATATGTGCACAGCCCGATCCAGGTCCCCCACTGCGAGAGTCTCCTTGATGCCCATCATTGTCAGGAAGTCGTGGGTGACACTCTTGTCTCCCTTTATGCCCCACCATCTCTTCTCATCTATCCTGTCGCAGAGGGTGTAGAGCACGCTATCCACATCAGGCGAAACATAGTTTCCCGATACCCAGAGGTCCTCCGCGGTGTTCGCCACCACAGAGAGATCCTTTGGCATAATGTGTTCCTTCAGGCCCCGCAGAAGCTTGGGGGTGCCTGTTCCACCGCTAAGGAGTATCATATTCAGGCGTCTAGGATTATCATTCCAGTCTTGAGGTCGGCAATCTCTTCATCTGTGAGGGATGAGCGCACAGCCTTATCCGAGGCGATGGCGCTGTTCCCCAGAGGGTCCTCGATCATGATCGTCAGGCTGAACTGGCCGCACAGAGTCTTGCGGATCTTCTCCAGGATGTCCTCGCCTCGGCTGGTGCGCTCCTCGTCGCCTGCCTCCCTGGCCGATCTGGTGGCAAAGGCCACTATCTCAGTGATCCTCGCCAGAACTCCTTCCACATTCGAGATGTATGATTCTGATGCAGGGCCAGGCTCCACATCGATCCCCAGATCCGGTATTCTGATCGTCCCGCTGGAGGAGCGTACAACCCTTGCATCAAGGTCTCCAGGCTCTGTGACCTGCAGGGCATAGCGCACAGGCTCCTTCTGGCTCAGGAGGATGGTGTCGCTGTGCCTGAAGCCGCAGCTGCAAACCCCCGCGATGACCATCGCCTCTCCGAAGTAGGGTATCTCCTGGGACTCCCAGCAAAACTGCATCTCAGAATTGCAGACGGGACAGCTTGCAGTCGTCTTCAGGTTCAATCTTTGCCTCCGACCACCTTCTCGCGGTCTATCTTGATGCCGCTTGGCACCAGCACCACGAGGTCATCCCCGATGCCCGCAATGTCTCCAGAGACATCCTCGACAGCCTTCTTCAGCTCCCCTATGGCCCTGTCTAGAGCCGCTTTATCCCGCTTCAGCCCTGCGATGTCCACGAGGATTATGTTTCCGGCATAGACCTCCTGCTTGATATCAGGGAGGATCTCGATCTTGCCGAGGTCGGCCACACGAAGCACGATGCCGGGCAATTCTCCAGTCTCTTCGAACTGGCCGAGATCGACCTCAGAGTAATCGGATTCTCCTGCCTTGCCGATGAACTTGAGCCTATCCAGCAATCCAGCCATCTTAAATCCCTTTGAGAAATGTGTATTATTATATTTATATTTGACGCAGCTATTCGTCCACCAGCCGGATGCCCACCACGCCCATCGCTACTATGAATAGGAGAACTACCATGGCAAAACCAGTGGATCTCAGCCCTGCTGGGAGGGCGATCTGCACAATGATGATGAGGACTATCATCAGGAGCACGAGACCCGTGCTCGTGCCGATCTCAAGCATTTTCTTGTTCACGTAAGGTGGTACACTCCGCTTAAAGATATTCTTTGCGCCGCAGCCCTCCATCTCCTGCCAGGGCTGCCACGAGACATCTTGTCTTATGGCCATGCCATCCTCGCAGCACATAGCGGGGATAGACCGGCAGCCTCTCCTCCAGCGAGAAGCCCTTCAGACGCAGTGCCAGAGCCTTTGGGTCTGGCCAGCACCTCTCCGGATTGATCCAGTCCAGGGTGATCGGGCTCAGACCCCCGAGGTCGTTCGCCCCGGCGATGACGGAAGAGAGAGGGTCCATGAGGTTTGGCGGCACCTGGACCGCCACTGACTCGGGCAGCAACTCTCTCGCCATTCTCACAGTCGTCAAGATCTCTTCTGGTTTTGGCCTTGGTGTGCATGCCATCGGCGTTCCGGGTTTCGGGTCCAGCGGCTGGATTATGACCTCCTGAATGTGGTCATAGGCTCTGTGAAGGCCTGCTATGGCCTCGATGGATTCGCGCCTGTCCCTCTCAGACTCTCCGATGCCAAGGAGAATGCCTGTCGTGAAGGGGATCTTCAGCCTGCCAGCCCTGGAGATGTGCTCCAGCCTCAGTTCAGGGCTCTTTCCGGGCGAGAGGGCGTGGGCGCTGACCCTGGCTGTGGTCTCCAGCATAAGCCCCATAGAGGCATTGTAGGGTGCCAGCAGCCGAAGGTCCTCTTCCTCCAGGACTCCGGCGTTGGTGTGCGGCAGCAAGCCTGCCTCCAGGGCAAGCTCGCATAGCTCAACGAGGTACTCCAGGAGGTCCGACCTGCCGCTCCTCGCCATGATTCTTTCAAACCCCGGCACCTCCCAGGGGCTCTCGCCAAAAGAGAATAGGGCCTCACTGCATCCTGATTCAGCCCCACGGACCAGAAGATCTATCGCCTCTGATCGAGGGATAGCCCTGGCGTTCTCAGGATCACGCCGAAAGGAGCAGTAGCCACATCTGTTTCTGCAGAGGTCTGTTACAGGGATGAAGACGTTTCGCGAGTAGGTGATCCCTTGCATCTAGCGCCGGAACTCCACCAGCTTCAGGACGTTGCCGCGAGGGCACTCCTCGGGAGCCTCGCCCACCACCTCCACGATGGTGCATCTCTCTCCGTCCTTCAGCCCTACAGGGTGGCACATCTCGAACATGCTGCATCCAGACTCGTCGCACCTCATCGTCTCGAATACTATCTTTGATCCCGGGAAAGCCTTTCTGGCATCGAAGGCCGCTATGATGGGGCTTTCGGCGACCTCGACAGCGCGGACTCCTGCCTCATGGATGGGGCACTCGTGGATCAGCTCTCCGCGTGTTCCCAGGACGCGGTATCTCCTGGCGGGTTCCAGGTTGATGCAGGTGTTCCTGAGCTTGCACGATTCGCACTCAGGCGTCGGGCCGTTGAAGGTGAACTCCATCCCAATGGTGGCGAGCTTCGTTCCTATCAGAGTAATTTGAGTGGCTGCGTCAGACATCTTTGATTCTCCATCTCGTCGGTTAAGAATTGCATAATCATGATATTTAGATCATTCCTGTGGCC
Organism: Methanosaeta sp. PtaU1.Bin060; assembly: GCA_002067365.1. Classification (GTDB taxonomy): domain Archaea; phylum Halobacteriota; class Methanosarcinia; order Methanotrichales; family Methanotrichaceae; genus Methanothrix. The sequence goes on from MVRK01000099.1 coordinate 18,012, forward strand.
TCGGCTGCTCTCGCAGCAGCATTTCTGTTCAGGCCGGCATCAAGGATGGTATAGCGCTCGGGCCTGATCTTATGGGCTTCCACGAGGGCCTCCAGCACAGTCTCTCTTTCGAGGCCAACCTGAGCCGCGGAGGTGGGAGCACCGACGTGGTCAAGGGCTGTGCGTATCATCTTCCAGTCGCCCCCGTGGAGGTACATCATCGTGATGGTTCCAAGGCCGCACAGCTCCCCGTGAAGCGCTCTTCCTGGGGCGATGCGGTTGATGGCGTGGGCAAACTTGTGCTCAGAGCCGCTGGCAGGTCGAGACGATCCTGCGATGCTCATGGCCACGCTGCTGGATATGAGGGCTTTTACGACTATCTTGGCGGAATCCTCGAGGCCCGGCCTGATGCTCGGCGCCAGCTCCACGATCATGCGGGCGGTCATACCAGAGAGGGCAGCGGCATATTCGCTGTACTCCTCGTTCCTGAGCCTATGGGCGAGCTGCCAGTCCAGAATGGCTGTGTAGTTGGAGATTATATCGCCGCATCCAGCCGCAAGCAGCCTCGCAGGAGCCTGAGAGATTATTTTGGTGTCAGCTACAATGGCCAAGGGTGCCTGGGCAGAGAGCGAGGCAGTCTCGCCATTGACTGTGAGGGAGGCCTGGGCAGAGCAGATGCCGTCGTGGGAGGCGGCTGTAGGAACAGAGACGAAGGGCACGCCGGTGCGAAGCGAGGCCAGCTTGGCTATGTCTATGGATCTGCCTCCGCCTGCACCTATGAGAAAGCGGGCGTTGATCTCGCGCGCCAGCATCTCGGCCCTCTCCACCTCTTCCAGTTTCGATGCGCTGGAGATCTGGGTCACAGGCTCAAAGCCCCCGTCCTCCAGAAGTTCAAAGATGGCCTTTCCCACTATCTCCTGGGTGTTGGGGCCTGTGATGATGAGGGCACGGGGCTCGAGCTTGAGGTCGGAGCAGATCTCGGGCAGCTCAAGCAGGACTCCGCTGCCCACAGCGACTTTTCGTGGAAGCTCCATCCATCTGGTCCTCAAAGCATATCACCGGCTAAAACAGCTTTTATTAGGTATCCTCCACGGTATAAAACCATATCCTCAGGCGATCATGATCTAGGAATGCAGGCGATCTCTGTGCCCAGGTCGCAGAGGATGCGGTCGCGAATCCTGTTGACCTCGGGGCTGGTCCTGTTGCGCGGCCTTGGAAAGGCGACATCGATGACGTCCTTGATCCGTCCGGGCCGCGCGGACATGATCACAATGCGGTCAGCAAGATAGATGGCCTCGTCCACGCTGTGGGTGACGAAGATCACAGTCTTTTTATCCTCACCCCAGATGCGCAAAAGCTCTGACTGCATGGTATTGCGGGTCTGGGCATCCAGAGCGCCGAAGGGCTCATCCATGAGCAGCGCCAGAGGATCATTTACCAGGGCCCTGGCGATGGCAACGCGCTGCTTCATGCCACCGGAGAGCTCATGAGGATAGCGCGACTCGAAGCGCTCCAGGCCCACCATCTTCAGGTACTGGCGACTTTTAGCTATGCGCTCCTCCTTAGGCGTTCCTTTCAGCTCCGGGCCGAAGGCGACGTTATCAAGGACAGTTCGCCACGGGAAGAGGGAGTACTCCTGGAAGACCATGCCCCTCTCAGGCCCCGGCCCCTTTATGGGCTCGCCATGGAGGTACACAGCGCCTGAGGTCGGATTCTCCAGGCCGGCGATGATCCGCAAAAGCGTCGTCTTGCCGCAGCCGGAAGGGCCTATGAAGCAGATGAACTCGTTCTCCCTGATGGAGAGGTTGATGTCGTGAAGGGCCTCCATCTCCTTGCCATCGGCAAGAAAAAGCTTGAAGACATCCTTGACCTCGATGATAGCCATGCAAGGGTGGATTGCCCGGATAATGTATAGCTCTTTCCGTGGTGCAATCCTGCCTTTTTTTGCTAGATTGTGAGAAATTCGCCGGGAGCGAGGCTCACTGCGAGCATCAACATGCTGATCTCGCGATGCTCTATCCCAGGTGGCGGCCTTCCTGTCTTCGCCGTACATCCAGAACTGCCCGGTCTCCCTTACAAGCGGCAGATACAATCAAGAGGTCTTCCACACGCCGGTGCAGGCCCCTCTGGTCCCTGCAGCACTCTGGTACCTAATCACACCGAGAAGCTCACGGGATGTGGTGAACAATTCATAGAATAGTGATGATAATCGGTCGGACTGCTCTTCAGGACGGCGGGGGCTACGGGGTGGGATGTCGTGGCTGAGATGTGCCTTGGGGATGATGGCTGGGGAGCAGCGCTCTGCTGGAGTGATGAATTCGGGGCTGGCGTCGAAGGCTGATCTCGGATAAAGCAGCCTGCAGTTTATTTTGCAGCCTACAAAACCCCAAACCATTCTTCTAGGCTGATCCCTGCCCACTTCAGAATCCTCTGTAAAAGATCTACGCTGATATCGCTTCAGTGAGGATTTGAAACGCGTACCTCCAGAAGGCCCCTTGACATATACTCGTGATCAGCACCAGGATAGGGTCCTGCGAATCCCAACTAGCTCAAGCGCCTTATCAGCTCACTTCTTGAAACCGGAACAAGCTTATTCGACAATGGGAACCGGCTCCGCAGAGACGTTGATAACCTGGCCGCCGATGGGAGGAATGGGATGTCCCAATCTCAACTTCAGCGCTAATCCAGCCTTCAATGACGCTCTGGAGTTCCCTGCGGCACTCTTCCAGGGTTTTGCCTGTGGCCCATACGCCCTGCAGCTCGGGGACCTCCCCGTAAAAGGGTTCGGGATCATCGATGATCTCGTAAGTCGCCTTCTCCATTGCGGCCTGGATGTAGCTCAGCGAACATTGCTAAATTAGCATTCCTCGCCGGGATATAGCCTTTCGCTTTCCTGCGGGCCTGTCCGCGGCCTTGCCACATGCGCGCCCGGGCCGCAGTCATTGGAGATCACTTGACCGATTCTGGCTGCCTTCGGGGCGTTGTCCGAAAGGATGCAGCGCCCGGCGTCCTAATCAAGGATCTTGTGGAAATCCTCTTCAGTTATGCCCAGCTGTTTGAGGATTTCGTGAAAAAGCCAGCTTCCTATCTCAGAATCGCCATGTATCGGAATCGTGGTTGCCCTGCCGTCTGGATGCTTCCATCTGGCGTGGCTGCCCTTTTGCCTAACCATTCGAAAACCAAGTTTGCCGGCAACCTTCTGCAGGTCACTAGCTCTGGCAGGCATAAACGGCCTTTGCATCAACATCGTCAGGAAGCATACGCCCATCTTCTTCGTACTCTTCCTGTATCATTTCGAAGACATTGAGCAGCTCAGTTTGTGCCTCCTCAGGAGTCTTTCCCCAGGCATGACACCCTGGGATGGCAGGCACAAAGGCAACGAACGTGCTGTTATCGTCTGGGCGGAGGACTACGGTGTAATCGTAGAGTCTCTTCATTGAAATGCTATTTTGGCGCAAGTGGATATAAAGATACTCTGCGATATTCAAGGAAAGATCGTTTCAATCCACGGGAGTCGCTCCCTTGCTGCCGCAGAGTGTCGGTCCGAGAGCCAAGCCGCTCGTAAGCCGGACCGACCGGGCTCGCGTGCACAGGCACCCGAGAGCGCCTGAGCCGCTGAAGAGCAGGCGTATTACTGGTCAATTCAGACCCAACAAGAGATGCAGCCTTCTTCGCGCTGCTGATGATGATCGAGATATGTGGCGCTTGGGGCTGGCGGTCTTTTCGCAAATCTCCTTCGTGCATCCTGGGGCGCTGGCGCGCGCCCTGGAGGCTTCTGGCTTCACCGCTGATGATTCTGAGGAGGAGAAGATAATTGCGCTGACGTCTTACTATCCGGGCGTCCTCATTGATCCAAGATCGGTGCGAGGAACTTCAGACAGGCTGCCCGAGCCGGAAAGGCTGCTCTTCAAGACGCTGAATGAAGCAAAAGCCTACATCGCCCGCAAGATACCGGCGCGGGAGGTGCTCTTTGGGGCGGTGATGCGTAGCGTTCTGCTCGAACTGATAAATTCGAGCGGGCGTTGAAGGCTGATTTTGGATAAAGCAGCTTGCAGTTTATTTTGCAGCCTATGAAACCTCAAACCATTCTTCTCGGATGATCCCTGCCCCCTTCAGAATCCTCTGTAAAAGATCTA
>MVRK01000100.1 GCA_002067365.1 Methanosaeta sp. PtaU1.Bin060
GCGAGCGAGGTGCTATGATCATTATCTGAGGACATCACCCCGTCACAGGGTTGAGCAGGCCATAATCGAATTGGGGTGCATCGATGAAAACGACAGGGTTCTTGACTTGGCTTGTGGGACAGGCTTCTTCCTGAGATATCTGCAGCCGAGCGCCTACAAATGTGGCGTTGATATCTGCCAATCGATGCTGATGAGAATTCCAGAGAAGTGCAATGCCAGAGCGGTCAGGGCTCATGCCTGTATGCTTCCTTTCCATGAGGACGCCTTCGATGTTATAACCTGCCTTGGAGCAATCAACGTATTTGATGACAACGAAATCGAACTCGTATTCTCCGAGGTTAAGCGGGTGTTAGATGATCATGGCAGGTTCATCATCAACTCGTCTGTTCCCGTATCAGCGCCAAGATGGCAGGATCGGATGCTTCATAAGATCCTTTATCCGCCAATAAGGGCACATTCCTCAATCCTCTCAGCACTATCCGGCTGTAAAACCAAAATCAAATACGTCACGCGGGATTTTTATTCATTGACCGGGTTATTTAAAAAACATTTTAAATATGTAAAAACCGATGTAAGAGATGATCTGCGCCGAAAGGGATTCGATCCTTGCTCAAGCTACGGACTGATAATGGGAAGCGACTAAAATGGAAATGCAAAACCGGTTTTGATCTGGATGAAGCTCTTCTGCGCAAGCATCCATGGTGTGTTTGAATGAGAAGATCGGCCTCGCCATTCCTCCTGCAAAAGCTCCTTCGATACTCCCTTGCGCTCCTGGCAATCATCGCCATCAACTTCTTCCTGCCTCGCCTGATGCCAGGAGACCCGATTGCAAATATACTTGGAGAGAACTATCTCTACGCCTCTGCCGAGCACATCCAGAAGCTTCGTATTGAGCTGGGATTGGACCTGCCATTGCATCAGCAGTTCTGTCACTATCTGGTCGACCTGCTTCATGGGCAGTGGGGTATGTCATATCAATATACTCAGCCTATCTATGATATAATAATCTACAGGATGCAATGGACGCTGGTCCTCATGATTCCCTCCGTTCTGATTGGAGCTGCAGCAGGATTGGTCCTGGGCTCAGTCTCAGGCTGGAATCGAGGGAAGAGACTTGATTCAGTCATGACCGCTATTCTCTTGCTGCTCTACTCGACGCCAGGATACTGGCTTGCCATGCTCGCAGTTCTGATATTTGCCTTCTACCTCGATGTCCTTCCTCTTTATGGAATGCTTTCCTCAGAGTCCACCGGGCTGGAAAAGATCGGCGATCTATTGGTTCATATGGTTCTTCCTGTTACCATCCTCTCCCTTTACAAGGCATCCGGAAGCTACCTGATAATGCGAAGCTCTGTGATCCAGGTCTTGGGAGACGGCTATATCCTGACCGCCAGGGCCAAGGGGCTGGATGATGCTGCGATCTTATTCAAGCACGTCTTAAGAAATGCTCTTATGCCGTTGATAACCGTATTTGCCCTTGATTTCGGATCTATGGTCTCCGGTGCTCTACTAGTGGAGATCGTCTTCTCCTGGAACGGCATGGGGACCCTCATCTACGACGCGATCCTCGCCAGGGACTATCCACTTCTGGACGGCTGCCTCCTGGCGATTTCGATATGTGTCCTGGTAGCTAACCTTTTTGCAGATATCGTATACTCTATCTTCGATCCGAGATTGAGAAATTAGGAGAAATAGCAAGCGATATCTTAAAATATTATATCATTTTTGATAAGAATAACAGAAATTGTATTGTTGGTTCGCCTATCGATCCAAAATGCAAATCCAGTCAGATCAGGAATTGCACCGGCATCAAGAGGTCAAAGTACCGCTGTGGAGAATCGAAGGATATGCTTAGCCGACTTCAGCCAGAGGGTGATTCGTCATGAGTGTGTGTGCAAGGCACAAGGTGAGCGAGGCCGTTCTGGCAGGTATCAGAAGGGGGGCTCCGAGCTGGCCTGTCCTCATCGGCCTCCTCCTCCTGGCCATTTTCCTCATTCTGGCCATATTCGCGCCCCTGATCTCTCCATATGACCCCTGGGAGCCTGGAAAGCCCTTCCTGCCTCCGAGCGGAACGCACCCCTTCGGCACCAACGACATCGGCCAGGATATCTTCAGCGAGCTGGTTTACGGCACGCGTATATCCCTCTTCGTCGGCTTCTTCGCCGCATTTGTCTCAGTGGCCGTCGGCACCCTCGTGGGCCTCTTCTCAGGCTACCTGCGCGGTGCCGCAGATGAGGTCCTCATGGGTGCAACCGACATCGTCCTCATAATACCGGCCCTGCCGCTCATGATAATCCTCGCAGCCCATACGAGTCCCAGCATCTGGAATATCATCATAGTAATCGGAGCCCTCTGGTGGACCTCCACGGCGCGAGTTGTCCGCTCGCGAGTGCTTCAGCTGCGTGAGATGCCCTTTGTCGAATCGGCCAGGGGCCTTGGAGCTGGCGATGCTTACATAGTCTTTCGGCATATTCTTCCTAACACCCTGCAGGTGATCCTGGCCAAGTTCATCCTTGCAGTGGCCGGAGCGATGCTCACTGAGGCGTCGCTGAGCTTTTTAGGCCTCGGCGATCCCCTGCAGAAGAGCTGGGGGATGATGCTCAACTACGCCTTCTCTCGGGGCGGATTCATCAACGGCTACTGGTGGTGGTATCTGCCTCCGGGGATCTGCATCTCTCTGGCAGTCCTGAGCTTCGTGCTCATCGGCTTCGGCCTTGAAGAAAGGGAGCAGAAAGCGATGATGCCATCTCAGCTTTAGGTGCGCATCAATAACATCTTTAAACGATATACTTCTATCAGTAACATCCAAATTCTAACTTTATCCTTTTTTGCTAAATGAACCCCTGCTAACCAGCGACTTTGTCACATTATGTAATACTTGAATAGATATCTTTATTACAGAGGCGGTAATCTTCCATTCATGCCCGCGTTGGATACGGAGCTAAAAGAGTACATCAGAGAAAGATGGGACGAATCCTCTCAGAGCTACGACAGCTTCCATGGGCATGGAATAAAGAGCAAAGAGGAGCGTGACGCCTGGAAGGATACATTGGAGGCGGTGCTCCCTTCGGGCAGGCTCAGAATACTGGATGTGGGCTGCGGCACTGGTGAGCTAAGTCTTCTTCTGGCGGGGATGGGGCATCAGATAACGGGCATCGATCTGTCTGATGAGATGCTGTCTGTTGCAAGGTCCAAGGCCAAAGCCTCGCGGCTTCGGGCGCAATTCGTGACGGGAGATGCAGAGTCCCTGAATTTTGATGATGATATCTTCGATGCAGTAATAAACCGTCATCTTCTCTGGACACTTCCTCATCCCGATTCAGCCCTGAGGGAATGGAAGAGGGTTCTGATTAAGGGGGGCCGGGTAATAATAATCGACGGCCTTTGGATGGACGGCTCCCTGGAAAACAAGTTGCGCAGACTAATAAGAGATCTCAGCGTCATTATCCTGGAGCGACAGAACCCCAGGAAAGGCTGGTACTCAAAGAAGACAGAGGCCAAGCTGCCTCATCCGCATGGCATGAATGCCAAAGCGGCCAGGGACTATCTTGAGGAAGCCGGATTCACAGAAATAGAACAAAGAGATCTGGATGATATCAAAGAGATCCAGAGAAGGCATATGCCTTTTTCACAAAAAATAACTTACAATGCTGCTTATTATATGATTTGCGGGAAAAAATAACAATATTTTACATAAAAAATCAAAAATAATCATGTGAACGAGGCTGTTTAGGGAGGAGATAAAAAAATGAAAACGAGGAAAATCCTGGTTGCCCTGGTGATCGGCATTCTGCTTTCGGCAGCGGTGCCGCTGGTCGGTGCAGAACAGACAGAAAAGACGCTGGTCATTGCTCTGGGCACAGAACCAGACGACTTGAATCCCCTTTTCGAAAGTGGCCACAATGGCATATATGACACAATTAAGGTCTTTGGCGGCCTGCTGAAGTCAGACGATGAGCTGCAAATGGTACCGGATCTGGCAGAATCCTGGGACATATCCCCTGATGGCAAGATCTATACCTTCCATCTCAAGAAAGGAATTAAATGGCAAGATGGTGAGGACTTCACAGCGGACGACGTGAAGTTTACCTACGAGCTAATGAAAAATGGAAAATGGGTATCTGTCTTTCCAGATTCTTCCGAGTTCAAGATGATAGACGACATTTCCATCGTCGATCCTAACACTATAAAGTTCACACTGACTGATGGAATTGTCTCCTTCGGGGAGAAGTTCGCTCTGCCCATCTTTCCAAAGCATATTCTGGACGGCCAAGACTTATCCAAGACGGATTTCTGGCAAAAGCCGGTGGGAACAGGGCCTTACAAGTTCGTGAGCTGGAAGAAGGGAGAAGAGCTCGTGCTTGCTGCCAACCCCGATTTCTACGGAGAAGCTCCTAAGATAAAGACATTGAAGTATATTATTGTCCCTGATGAAGCGGCGAGGATCAGCCTTCTGAAGAGCGGCGAGGCCGATGCCATCAAGATCGATCCCAGATCTATGAAGACCTTGGAGGGGACAAATGGAGTCAAAGTCTACTCTGAGCCATCCTCCAACTGGTACGCCCTCAATATGCCTAGCACAATGTGGCCTTTCCAGATGAAAGAGGTCCGGCAGGCTGTGGCTCGTGCCATAAACAAACAGCAGATTTTGGATACGATCTTCAATGGCCAAGGCGAGTTAGCCTATGGGCCGTTCAGGAAAGAGGACTGGGTATACAATCCTGACATCGCCTTTGCTTACGATCCTGCGAAGTCAAAGAGCCTCTTGGCAGATGCTGGCTTCAAGGATACAAATGGCGATGGTGTTCTGGAGAAGGATGGAAAGAGTCTTGATTTCACTTTAATCTATGCTTCGTCCGATGCCGAGCGCAAAGACATGTCCATTGCTCTCAAGACTGATCTCGCCAAAATAGGCATTAATCTGGAGCTTGTTGGAAAGAGCTGGGACGAGATCTCGTACGATGTCTTCCGCGATAATCTCATGGTTATGGCCTGGGGCTCTCCATTCGATCCCGACGAACAGAACTACGAGAATTGGGGCTCTAAATACATCGGAAATGATTGGTGGAATGCAGCATCTTACAGCAATCCTGAGGTAGATAAACTCCTGGAGGAGGGCAGAACCACATTTGACAAGCAGAAGAGAAAGGCAATCTATCAAAATCTGCAGACGATACTCGCGGAGGATCAGCCGGTAGCCTTCATGGTCTTCGGGAATTATGTATACGCTCTCAACGACAAGATTGTGGGCATCGCACCAAGAAATGGTCCTCATGGAGAAGGGAACACCGGAGGGATTATGGGTGAACTCTGGTGGAATGTAGAGCAGTGGGATAAGGAGTGAGGCATTGGAGATGATGGAAAATGAGGATATTGGCGGCTTTGATGATCGGTATTGTTCTACTGGCCTCACTGCCTCTCGCCAGCGCAGAAGAGACCGGAAAGACGCTGAACATAGCTTTGGGGAAAGAGCCGGATGACCTGAATCCAATAGTAGGCACCAGCAATGTAGACTTCTATGATACCATTAAGGTCTTCAGCGGCATGTTGAAGTCAGACGATAAGCTGCAAATAGCTCCTGACTTGGCAGAGTCATGGGAGATATCTCCTGACGGCAAAACCTACACATTCCATCTCAAGAGCGGCATTAAATGGCAAGATGGAACGGATTTCACGGCGGATGACGTCAAGTTTACATATGAACTGCTGAAGAGCGGCAAATGGACTTCCGTCTTTCCCGTATCATCCGATTTCAAGGTGATAGACGATATTTCCATAGTTGATCCCAATACTGTGAAGTTCACTCTCAGTGAGGGGATAGCCTCCTTCGGAGAATCGTTCTCGCTGCCTGTCCTTCCAAAGCATATTTTAGACGGGGTCGATCTGGCCAAGACGGATTTCTGGCAAAAGCCAATAGGCACAGGCCCTTACAAGTTCGTCAGCTGGAAGAAGGGCGAAGAGCTGATATTTGAGGCAAACCCATATTATTATGAAGCAGCTCCTAAGATTGGTACTTTAAAGTATGTTTTTGTGCCAGATGAATCTGCAAAGATAAGTCTGCTGATGAATGGCGAAGTCGATGCTATCAAGATTGATCCGAAGTCGATGAAGACATTGGAGGGAAAAAAGGGCATCAAAATATACTCTGAGCCTTCTGCAAACTGGTTTGCCCTTAACCTTCCCAGCACAATGTGGCCTTTCGAGAACAGGGCCGTCCGCCAGGCAATAGCCCGTGCTATAAACAAACAGCAGATTCTAGATAATATCTTCAATGGCCAGGGAGAGATCGCCTATGGACCGTTCAGGAAAGAGGACTGGGTATACAATCCGGACATCGCCTTTGCTTACGATCCTGCAGAGGCAAAGAGACTATTGGCAGATGCAGGCTTCAAGGATACAAATGGCGACGGCGTTCTAGAGAAAGACGGAAAGAATCTGGAGTTTCAGCTGATATATCCCTCTACAGAGAGCGACCGGAAGAATATAGCCATTGCTGTTAAGACAGATCTTGAGAATATTGGAATTAGTGTGGAACCTGTGGGCAAGAGCTGGGACGAGATCTCTCAGGAGCTGTATCGCAGCAATTTCATTGTCGCTGCCGGAGGCTCTCCATTTGATCCAGATGACAGCAACTATCATCTCTGGAGCTCCAAGTTCATTGGAGTTGGATGGTGGAACCCAGCTTCATACAACAATCCTGAGGTGGACAAGCTTCTGGAGGACGGCAGGACAACATTTGAGAGGGAGAAGAGAAAAGAGATTTACCAGAAGCTGCAGGCGATACTCGCGGAGGACCAGCCGATGGCCTTCATAGCCTTCGGCAATTATGTCTATGCTCTAAACGACAAGATAACAGGCGTAGTAACACGAAATGGGCCTCATGGAGAAGGTAACAACGGCGGCATACACGGAGAACTCTGGTGGAATGTAGAAGAATGGGATAAGGAGTGAAATGGAATTGGACAGCGGTCTAGCTCGATATATAATAAGGAGGGCCTTGCAGATCCCTCCCCTCTTATTTGGAATAACAATCCTGGCATTCCTCATCTTCTATCTCTCCCCCGTAAATCCTGTAGTTGCCTACCTGGGTATGACCACAGTTCAGAAGATGCCCGCCGAAGATATTGCAAAGGTGGAAGAGCAGCTAGGCCTGGATAAGCCCGCCTACGAAAGATATCTATTATGGCTGGAGCACATAGCTCAAGGTGACTGGGGATTCTCCTATATCCTGAAGAGGCCCGTTTTGGATGTGATCCTTGAGAGGTTCCCTGCCACGCTCTTGCTCACATTTACGGGTTATGGACTGAGCATGGTCCTTGGCGTCGTCATGGGTCTTGCATCCGCAAAAAGAGAAGGATCGCCATTGGATCGATTTTTACATCATCTAAACTACATCCTCTACTCGACGCCGACATTTCTTGCAGCTCTTCTGGCCATGCTCGTCTTCGCCGTCTGGCTGGGCTGGCTGCCTTCATCCCGCATGATCTCCGTCAATGAACCCGTCACCTTCTGGGCCTATAACCTGGATAGGATCAGACATATCATCCTTCCCGCATCTGTATTGGCGGTAAGCCATCTGGCGGTGTTTTACACCTACATCAGGTCCAGCTTACTGGAGGCTATGAGAGAGGATTATATCGTAACCGCCAGGGCAAAAGGGCTTGATGAGAGGACCATACTCTATAGACATGCTTTGCGCAATTCTTTGCTTCCTTTTGTAACTCAGATTGGACTCGCAATTCCTCTCTTGATCGGCGGAAGCGTCATCGTGGAGAGCATCTTCGCCTGGCCGGGCATCGGGAAGCTGACATACGATGCTGCTCTGCGGGCGGATTATATGCTGCTCATGGGGATGACTTTATTTACCAGCCTTCTGGTCATCATCGGAAACCTGATGGCTGATGTGGCCTACGCGATTCTTGATCCAAGGGTCAAATATAATTGAGATGGATACTATGGAGAATATACGCCGCAGCTATCCTGGATTGATCGTCCTTGGGATATTGGCTGTCATCGCCCTGATGGCACCTCTTATATCAACCCACGATCCTGTAAAGGTGAGCTTGGGCGAGCCAGATCAGACCCCCTCTTTAAACCATCCCTTCGGCACCGATTATCTGGGCAGAGACCTCTTCTCTCGGGTTCTCTACGGAACAAGGGTCTCGATGTTAGTCGGGATCAGCGCTGCAGCCCTGACTGTATTTCTTGGATTGCTGATTGGGCTTACAGCCGGATACTTCGGAGGAATTGTCGATAGCGTCCTGATGCGTCTTGTTGATACCATATACTCACCGCCGGAGACTATTCTGCTCATGGTTCTTGTGACCATATTCGAAAGAAACGTCTGGAGCATCATTTTGGCCATAGCATTCACACACTGGCTGAGCACAGCCAGGCTTGTTAGAAGTGAGACTCTATCCATCAGGCAAAGGCCTTTTGTTGAGTCTGCAATATCCTTGGGAGCCAAAGACAGCTACGTAATCTTCAGGCATATCATGCCTAATTTGCTCTATATTGCTGTGGTCTCAGTAACCCTGATGACCGCCCATGCCATCCTTACGGAGTCCTTCCTGAGCTTCCTGGGACTGGGGATACCTCCTCATCTGCCAAGCTGGGGAAATATGCTAAATGAAGCCCAGAGGGATATAATGAGGGGCATTTGGTGGACGACTATCTTTCCAGGGCTGATGATTGTGATCACAGTGCTCTCAATCAACCTGCTGGGAGAGGAGCTGAAGACGAGGCTGGCGCCGAACAGGGAGATGAGAGCGGAGCTGTGAAATGAGGGGATTGCTCCCTTTCGGAGTTCGCTCAGCGAAGCCCCTAGCAGTCTATATCGAGTTCACTACCGTTCAGAAGATATATCTCAAAGGCATTTGATAAGCGAGGACCAAGACATGATTTCACATCCATCCAAATCCATTGAAAGGCGTTTCCAAATCTCTCTGGCCCTGACAGCATTCATATTGATTGCTGAAGTCGTTGGAGGATGGTGGACAGGAAGCCTTGCCCTTCTTTCAGACGCGGCACATGTATTCCTAGATATCTTTGCTCTGGGACTCAGCTATTCGGCTCTGCGTCTATCATCTCTTCCTGCAGACGAAAATCACACTTACGGCTTTCATCGTCTCGAGGTATTCGCCTCTTTGATCAACGGCATCACATTGGTCCTCGTCTCAGTAGGCATCTTCTGGGAGGCATACCAACGATTGCTTGTACCCGAGCCTGTCAAAGGCCCTGAGCTGCTTCTCATCGCCACTCTGGGATTAATTGTAAATCTCTTAGTAGCATTTGTCTTAGGGAGCCATCACCACGAAGAGCATGAGGATGCGAATGTCGAAAGTGCCCTGTTTCATGTTCTTGGCGACGCGGCGTCTTCGGTAGGCGTTATCGTGGCAGCACTCATAATCTGGCGCACCGGCTGGACGACTGCCGATCCTCTGGTAAGCATTCTGATAGGAGTCATAATCCTCGCGGGCTCCTGGAGGGTCCTAAGATCTTCGGCTCATATAATGATGGAGGGAACTCCGACCTGTTTCAGTCTGAATGACATCGAGAGGACGATGCGCAGCACTCCCGGGGTGACTGACGTGCATGATCTTCATGTATGGAACCTCTGTTCGCACCATGCCATCCTCAGCGCCCATGTTGTGGTCGCTAAAGAGAGCGCAGGCCAGGCCCAGGATGTGATGGACGAGCTGAGCCGTCGTCTGTTGAAAGGCTTCGGAATAGAGCATACAACTTTGCAGATGGAGTTCAGATGTTGCGGAAAAGACTCTGTATGCAGAACCTCCAGCTCGCGAGCCAATCTGACAGACTAAAGCATTATTTTTCCAGACACTATATGCTGCTGATCAGCATCCTCATATACGGTGTCCCTGGGCTCTCAAAAACTCGTTCGACTGGTCCTTCCTCCAAGATCTTTCCATCTTTCATTACCATTACGTGATCGCAGATGGCCCTGACAGCCTCCAAATCGTGAGAGATGAACAACATGCCCATCCTATCCTGTTTGGCCTTTATCTTTAAAAGCTGAAGTATACTGGCCTGCACAGATAAGTCGAGCATGGAGGTGGGCTCGTCCAAGATAAGATATTTGGGCTGGAATGCAAATATTCGAGCGAGTACCGCCCTCTGGATCTCTCCTCCGCTCACCTGATTGGGATATCGATCAAGGATCTCCAAAGGCAGATTAATCTCATCTGCCAACCTCTCCAAAAACGCCTTACGATCACCTTTTGGTATCTTGAGCTTATTAAAAGATTCAGCTATTGAAGCCATTAGAGTATAGTGAGGGTCCAGCGCTCCTTCAGGATGCTGGAAGACTATCTGTATCTGCTTTCGATGCACTCTAAACTCCTTTTCCTGCATGTCCGTTACATCTGTCCCGTTCAGGACGATTCTGCCCGATGTGGGATCAATCAACTTGAGTGCGATCCTGGCAAGAGTAGACTTTCCGCATCCGCTTTCTCCGACAAGGCCCAGAATCTCTCCTTCCTTGATGGAGAAAGAGACATCCTGTACAGCAACCTTTCTGTTTCGTCCGAACAGCCCCATCCGGAAGGACTTGGATACTTCTATCAGCTCAAGCATGGTGACACCTCACCCATTCCATGACGTCTCGCCTTCTCAGCACCGGATGATTTTTGCACATTTCATCAGCGGCATCGCACCTTTCCCGGAACCTGCAGCCGATGTCATTATGCGAGAGCAGAGTATGCCTGCCTTTGATGGGCAGCATAGCCCTCGAAGGTTGAGCTTCAAGGAGCCCTTGAGTATAGAAGTGCTTTGGCGAGTTCAATAGATTTGAAGTTCGGCCCTCCTCGACGATCTCGCCGGAGTACATCACCGTCACCCTCCTGCAGGTAGCCGCGGCCTTTAAGTCGTGAGTGATCATGATCATGGATGCGCCTTGCGCCATCTCATGGAGCATAGCCAGGAGGCTCTTTCGAGAAAGAGCATCCAGACCCTTTGTCGGCTCATCTGCGATGATAAGCTCAGGCTCCACTGAAACGGCCATGGCTATCAAGGCCCTTTCGCACATACCTCCTGAAAGCTGATGAGGATATGAATTGTAGATTGAGAGGGGATCTGAAAATCCTGCCTTTGCCAGAAAATCAATGGCCCTCTTTTTGGCTGCCGGGCCTTTATCGATCCTGTCTTTCTCTATTATCTCTTTGATCTGCTCCCCGACTTTCAGGACAGGGTTGAAGGAAGTGGACGGGCTCTGTGGCACAAGTGATATGGACTTTCCCCGAAGATTCAGCAATTCGCTTTTTTCCATGGAGTAGACCTCTTGGCCTTTGTATTTCACGCTGCCATCAACCGTGGCAATGTCGTCCAGCAGACGCATTATCGCATGGCCCAGCACTGATTTGCCACAGCCCGATTCGCCCACAATGGCCAGTGTTTCTCCCTCATAGAGATCCAGATCGATGCCTTCGATAGCTCTGAACGGTCCACGAAGCGTATCGAAGGTGACCGAGAGGTTACGAATGCAAAGCAGCATCATATCAGCTCCAGCAGTTTGCTGTCTTTCCTGTCTTCTATGGTGACCATGAGGAATCCCATTATGGAAATGCAAATCATGAGGCCTGGGGGCAGGTACCACCACCACATATCGTTTGCAAAACCACCTCGTGAGAATGCAAAATACGTCATCTCACCCCAGCTTATATTCATAGGATCGCCGAGGCCTAAAAAGCTCAGCGACGCCTCAGAGAGCATTGCCGAAGCGACAGCCAGTGAGAATTTAGCAAAAATTATATCCTTCGTGTTCACAAGCACGTGTTTGATAATTATATACAGATCTGAGAATCCCAGTGCTCTGGTTGATTCGATGAACTGCATCTCTCTTATCTGCAACACTCGAGAATGCACCACCCGTGCGGTAGAGCACCACCACAACAGCCCCACGACTATGATGATATTCCACATGCTAGGATCGAGGTATGCAGCCAGCATGATCATGAGCGGCAGGCCGGGAATGAGCAGGAAGACATCTGTTGTGCCCATCAGCAGCTCTTCAGCCCAGCCGCGATAATAACCTGCAAAAACACCTATTGTCACACCTGCTACCAATGAGATGATGCCTGCGAAGAACCCTATCACTAGCGATACTCTTGTAGCATAGATAAGCTCTGAGAATAGATCCTGCCCCAGATCGTTGGTGCCGAGAAGATGCTCAAACGACGGGGCCTGGTATGGGATGCCCGTCTGTCGGGGATCATGAGGCGCAATCTGGGAAGCGAACACGGCCATCAACGAGAGGGCGAGCAATACTGCCAAACCTGCTGCTCTCTGGGGGTTTCTTGCGATGACTCTAGTCAATCTGGCCCTCATTATCAGGACGCAATTAGTTGTGTTATTGATCAATCGCAATCCTCCCCTCTAGCCGGTTTTACCTGAATGCTCTGTATCCCCAATCCTCGGATCTGCGATTCCGTACAGGATCTCTGCGAGGAAGTTTGCCACAAGAACTGATATCGTCAAGACGAGGAAAGCCCCCTGCAAAACGGGATAGTCGCGGGAGGAGACGGCTTCGTATATCATTGTGCCCATGCCGTTTAAGGAAAATACTGTCTCGATGATCAAAGCGCCTGAGACCATGAAGCCGAAGTTAAGCGCGAGGATGCTGATGAACTGAGGAAGGATGTTTCTCATGACATGCACAAATGCGACTCTGCTATCAGACAGTCCCTTGGCCCTTGCCACGAAGATGAAATACTCGTCCATGACCTCCACAATTGAGTTCCTGATGATCAGAAACTTGTAGACAGCTCCTGAGATCGAGAGGATCATGATGGGCAGGAATAGATGCCAGGCTACATCCAAGAGATAGAATATTCCCGTTTGAGTGCCTGAGGTGGCGTGACCGAGGGGAAACCAGCCGAGATGAAAGCTGAAGACGGTAATGACAGTCATGGCCATCAAGAAGCTGGGGCAGGTGTACAAGAATAGGTTAATCGAGGTCAAAATGCTGTCAATCGGCTTTCCTCTCATATATCCCGCAATTGATCCTAAGGCGAGTCCAAGTAGCGCCGCCAAAATAATCGAAGGCATGACTAGAACCGCAGTCCAGAACATGCGATCTGCAATCAGCTCTGAGACCTTCTGGTTCAGGCTAATGGAATAGCCGAAATCGAAAGAGGCGAGGGAGGATAGATAGTTGACATATTGTACATGAAGAGGCTTGTCGAGGCCGTACTCAGCATATAGTTCTGCCAGAAATTGCTTGTCGGCGAGGAAAGCGTTCTCACCCAGGAGTCTTCTGATCGGGTCCCCGGGCATCATCCTAGGTATAAAAAAATTGAGTGTCACGACAATGAAAAGCGTTATGCTGTATCGTAATGTTTTATTCAGGATATAGGAAGTGGAAGCACCCAATTTCATATTTGCACCAAATTTATATTCTACATGGATCTTGATTCGCCTGAATAATCGAATCGAGGTGTAGCAGATAGACTATATTGGCACGACTCCAAGCTTCTGCCATTTGGTATCTGGTTCGAAGATCCATCAGCAAACTCTGACATAATTCCTAAGGCGAAAATTGGCAGGAGCAGTATGGAAACGATTCTCGTCATCATTAGATCACGCACAAACTATTCCCACGCATAGTGAAAAAGA
>MVRK01000101.1 GCA_002067365.1 Methanosaeta sp. PtaU1.Bin060
CCTCCTCCAGCCAGAGATCCCGCTGGGGAGGGGTGCCCGTCACCACCACGCAGCAGGTCGGATCTCCTTGATCCTCCGCGTTCCCGATATAATAATGGTTGGGTCGCCTTCACTTGATAGGCACCTGGATCTCCACCATAAGCTCGTCAGCGGGCGTTTTATGCGGATTAGACAGATATAGCTCCCTCATCGAACCCGAGAACTCCAGGCCACTCTTCGTCATATGCTCGAGAATCTCCT
Organism: Methanosaeta sp. PtaU1.Bin060; assembly: GCA_002067365.1. GTDB lineage: Archaea > Halobacteriota > Methanosarcinia > Methanotrichales > Methanotrichaceae > Methanothrix. The sequence continues at coordinate 241 of MVRK01000101.1, forward strand.
TATAAGTCAAGTGAAGATTCTCGTAACTTCCATTGTGCAAAACTGCCAGAACTTTTACTCCAGGCAGGTTCTTAACCTCTATCCCGGGATCATCTACTTCAATTCTTCCTGTAATGGGTACGACAGCTTCAATATCCGCATAGTTCTCTTTATACTCCTGATCATGGAATATTGTCATATATGGACCGGTTACCCTCATCAAGTTTTTCAGATAGTTCGGTTGCTGGACAACTGCCTTCAAATCTTCGATAAGCCTGTGAATGGTCTCAGCATAGCTTCCCTTATCCCTCTTGCTCAATACCCGCATTGTTGGTACATCCTTTATAACTGGCTCTATCAAGGCCATCTTCATCACATCCTTATCTTTTTGTTCGAGCAAAGCCGCGATCTTTTGCAGCCTGGAAATTTCGCCTTGGACCCGGCAAAGATGTTCTCTAAGCTGCGCCTCGATTGCCTCGTGATCTCCTTTGGCATCTTTCTCCAAGAAGCTTGATATCTCTTCCAAGCCCAAGCCAAGATTGCATAGAGTCTTTATCCTCACTCCCTTCTCCAGCTGGTCCGCGGTGTAGTATCGGTAACCAGTTAGCAAGTCCTTGGCAGCTGGAACTAGCAGGGCCTTCTGGTCATAGTAGCGCAGGGCCTTTGGGGAAATTCTCGTGATGATTGAGAACTTGCTTATTGGAATCCGATCGACGGTCATTGCTCTAATGTTATTGAGTTCGGCAACATTTGTAAGGGTATGCAGTCTACCCCAGGGGAAGATTCGAACTGGATTTTTGATCCACATAGTTCAATTAGACTCACCTTTACATTTGGCCATGCCACGCGATCGGCCCTCATCATCTCGTTTCAGTCTAATGGTATTTAGACCGCTTATGTCTTGACTGACTTTTCCGTCCTACCAGGTCACTTTGAATCCATTCCCCGGTGCATGGAGTGCCTTATCCACGCTCGACCCTATCTTGTAGTGGTTCATCTTTCATTGCCTTGCTTCTTTCAGCCATGCTATCCTTTCGCTCAAGCTCTTCGAGAAAGCCTCATCACTCATGCTCGGGTCCCTCAGGCGGGAGAATATCTCGCAGGGAAGCTTTGAACACTGTCCGCAATGAGTGTAGCTCTTCATGTTGACAGCACAGTCATATATGGGGCAGCCCTCGTCGAAGCCTGCTTCGTAAACCCAAGGCGGTTTGCCTTTGGTGGCCTCGCACCCGCTACAATGGTTGCTGATCAGGGGGCACTCCTGACAGCATAATCCGCAAGCATTTAGCTCCATCATCGATCGCCTCAAATCAAACACCTGGCCCGCTGCAAATTCTTATTATCCTCGATCTCACTTCGATGATATTCGAATTTGCAATGGTCCAACAATTATCCTCATCCAGTTTCATTATTTAATTCTTGAGTGCGCACCCCGAGACTGGTTGAATTCCAGCTTGCCGTCTCCTCGTCAAGACAAGAAAATTGAATGGTTTATCAAGTTGCGGAAAGCCAATCGTCTCTGCTAATTCCTGTCTCTTTCAGGATGATAAGCAAGAGCTTAACGCGGATTTTCTCACCATGATGTGGATTTGGGATCATGACAAAGACGCCATCCTTCACCATGTGCTTCTTACCGGGAAAAGGACCCGCAAATCCAAAAGCTTGCCGATTGTTTGATCAGTTCCCGCCTGGAGATCGGCGCAAGCTTAGTCGACAACTGCTATTGGCTCCTTTGAGGATTCCATTTTATGACCATCAATCGGCGGAATAGGATATCCCCACTGTATCCGGGCAACAATCCATTACTCAATGACTTCTATGAGATCCTTGCGAGACTCTCAAAGGAGGTGCCTAACTCCCTGAAGTCCCGGGACTGTGGCCACATAAGAGCCATCTTCTAATGTGTCATGCTCGGCTCTGTCTGAGGCTGCCTGGATGTACTCGGAGAACATATTATTGAATGTTAATCGTGCATTATTGGGATTTAATCCTTACCGGAACTGAGAGATTCACTTCAGGCGGGCCGTCCCAGAGCCATCGCTCCTTCCGCCCACCATGCCGCCCTGAGCGCGCTGCCCGGCGAGCGGCTCCGCCTGCGACGGCCATCATGACCCCAGAATTATTGAATCCAGAGTTTGCGCGCATCAGAAACGCAATCGGCAACTCTACAAAGATTTAAATACTATCATTAATAATTCGTATATGTGTATTCCCCTAGGATCTGCTCACGAGCCAAGCTCATGTTCTGTTCGGGGGAGAATAACTCGATCTTTTATGTCGGTATTCAAAACAGTCACAATTCAAATTCCCTGCTCAAATCCTCTGAGATGGGCAAGGCGCTGGTAAAAATGTCAGGAGATGACAAAAAATGAGCTTCTTGATCGATCCACCACTTCTGATTCTATCTGGGCTTGCCATCTACTTCCTCGGCCAAAGACTGGAATGGTCCAGGCAGTCCAAGATAGTTCTCGGATCGGGCGTCGCCATCGTCTTCGTGGTCTTCAGCGCTCTCCTGTATTTAGATCTGATAAGATGCGTCTTTCCCCTCTTCTCGGGATTGAAGGGCTCGGAGTTCATGCTTCACACCAACCTCACAGGCATAACCAAGGCCGAGGTCCCTTCCATTGTTGTTGTCCTTCTGTTTCTCCTGTATCCTTTCTGGATATTCGGTGGCTATTCCTTGGCTCTTCTGGTGCAGAAGAGGCGGCGGGAATCCAAGGAGGTGCATTCTCTTGCGGACGTGCGCAGCCGGGATCGGCGCGCCCCTGAAGGCTTTGCAGTGGCCAGGAATCCTGAGCCCCACAAGGCTGTGCGAGAGGCGATAGCAACTTTAGGCGGCATGGATAAGTTCGTTCGACAGGGCGACAGGGTCCTTATCAAGATCAACATCTGCGGCGGTGTCCCTGAGATCAAAGGGACTTTCACAAGCACAGACGTGGCCGGGGTCATAGTGGACATGGTGCGGGCCGCAGGGGGCGAGCCGATCATCGCCGACGCTGATATGGTCTGGACGAAGTTCTGGATCGCTGCGAAGGATTCGGGCTGGAAGGAGTGGGCCGAGAAAAAGGGCGTGAAGCTTGTAAACCTCTCAGAGACAAAGATTGTGCGGCTTGATTTTGGAGAGGGAAGCGCTCTTGGGGTCGAGAGGGTTTCAAAGGAGCTGATCGACGCTGACGTGATAATCTCCATACCCACGATGAAGACCCATCTGCTCACCGGCGTCACTCTCGGCATGAAGAACATGTACGGAACCTTCCCCGAGGTGGACAAGGCCAAGTACCACCACAAGGGGATCGAGGAGGTTATCTACGAGATCAACTCAGCCTTCCGCCCGACGCTCACAGTCATCGACGGCACAGTCGGTGGCGAGGCCATCGGCCCACTGAGCTGCAGGCCCGTGGACTTCCAGACGGTCATCGCCTCGGGGGATGTTGTGGCAGCGGATTCGATAGCTTGCCAGCTGATGGGCTACGACCCCCACGAGATCACTCACATCCGCAAGGCCGAGGACCACGGCCTCGGAGATGCAACGACGAAATACGATCTGAGCAATCTGCCCTACCCCCATGTGGGAGGCAAGGACGGCAACTGGGACCGCCCCGACCCCAATGTGAAGGACTTCTACGAATGGGGGATCGAGTTCCTCCTGAAGATCCCGGGATGGGAGACGCTCTTCAACGTCGGGGCGGATTTCTTCCTCTATGACCTGGCGAGGCTTCCCGTCTTCAGGTATTTGACCCCCGCATTCCTGCAGCTCCTGAGCGATGCAGTCCTCCTTCATCTGGCCAAGAAGGAGACGGAGGAGGCGAAGAACAGTAGAAGGTTCAACATCGCCTTCGTGGTGGCAGTTGCCTTCTTCTCGCTTCTCGGTTTCTACCTGGCCGGGGATATGGGCCACTCTACACTGATCTTTGACCTGGGGTTCATGCTGGCGATCTTGATGGCCGCCGTTGGGGCCTCCAGGATGGCCACACGCCATCTGATCGCCCTGGCGATCTCCTCAGCAGCTTTCTCCCTCATCGTCGAGAGCGTCAACACTATGGCAGGCCTGCTGAGTTACGCAGGCACACCTCAGGCCTTCCTCTTCGTTGTTGGCGGATGGATCATCATCATGATCTCCATTTTCTACCTGGCGGACCTTCTGAGGATGTGGTTCTTGCGCCTGGGAATGCTTTCTCGCCTCCAGTCCTGGAGGGTTCTGCCGTTCCTTGCAACCCTAGCTCTGTTCCTGGCTTTCATGTACTGGGAGGGGTATCTGATGGAGGCGGGCGCAGTGGTCTGGATAATGTACGCCGCGATGGCGGACCTGGGCCTTCTGGCATCCAGCCGCCGCTCTGCGGAATGGAATCTGGCGCTGATGGTCTCAAGCATCGCTCTTGGCGGGATGCTGGAGCTTCTCGGCTCCCAGGCTGGATTCTGGCATTACCGCTACGGCGAGCCTCTTGCTGTCTGGTTAGCGCTTTCCTGGGCGATGAATTCCTTTGCTGTGCATGGCCTGCCAAGCCTCCTGGGCGTGGAGATATCAGCTCAAGCATGCGAGGCAGTTCCCGTGATATCCAGAAGAATGCCAAAAGGCTGAATTGTTTGGAGGCGCATTCTCAGGCCTCTCTCTGATTGGAATGATTAGTTTAAAATAATTGGATAGACATAAACAGGGAATATGATAATCACAGTCTCCGATGTTCATCTTGGAGAAGATGGCTTCTCGAAGCAGGATCTGCAATTTTCGAAGTTCCTCGAGTTCATAAAGGACGATGAATTAAAGGATGGAGGGCACCTGGTACTTCTGGGTGACATATTTGATTTTTGGAGGAAGGATTCGGCGCAGATCTTTGAGGATTACTCGGATGCGATCGAGGTGCTCTTCGAGTTCCCTAAGGATATCAATATTCACTACGTCATTGGAAACCACGATTTTTACTTGAGTGAGATACCAGGATACTTCAATACAAGCCCATTCAAATTCTTCGGACCGGCAGCCGATATAAAGGAGAGACATGTCTTCAGGTTCATCCACGGGTATCATCTGGAGGTCATGGCCAACCCCTACTCAAAGGATTTGAACCTTTATGAATCCCTGGCGAGGAGGCTGAGCTATCATTCCGGCCTGATCGGCAGAGCCGCCAGCGGCATCGGTCATGCCATCAGCTCTCTTACTCGCGGCGAAGGCGACTACCAGAGTTCGATGATGAAGCGTCCAGAATCCAGGCTGAGAGGAAGAAACAACGCAGGAGACCGGCTAACCTCTCTGGCAAAATGCAGAAGCAGGTGCCTTTATCTCGGGGGCGCTTTCGACTGGCTCGTCTACGGCCACACACACAGTCCATTTCTGGACCCCGAGAGCTGGACGATAAATACAGGCTCCTGGGGAAGAGGCAGTTCAGACAGCAAGATGTGGTATCTGAAGATCCAAAATGGCGTCCCTGAGCTGGCTGAATGGGGGGCGATCTGAGCGGGCGCTTCAAGAGATAAGCATGAACATCGCATCCTTAAAAGATTGAATGATGATTTGGCGGTCCTTCTACTGATGGTCATCCTGCAAAGCGATGAAATCTTTCTATTCTTTGTGCGAATATTGGAAACTGGATTATCATTTATCCCATTATTTCGTGGCTCTTATGTTTTTGTTATCAAGCAAGTATTAAATAGATAGAGCACATCGTAGAAAGGGATTAAGCAAACTCAGTTAGTGGGGTGGGGAAGATGAGACGATATCTTTTAGTTTTGATAGTGCTTTTCGCCATGGTCGATTTAGCCCTCGGGGCGGTGGGTGATGCGAGCGTATCCGATGGGTCATCAGCTACAGCGACGCAAAGCTATCAGGTTGGTGCAGCCTACCAGGCCATCGATTCCTCGGGCTATCTGGCTTCTTCGCTGGATGGCTCTTGGCCTGCAGCGGCTCCCACTCCGCCAGATCTCAACTCCGAGAACCTGGTCCTCCCCGACTTCAATCTCTACAAGCCTGCGTCGGACCAGATGGGCTATGCCTCTCAAGGCGGTCAAAGCTATGCGATTCAGGAGACCTACTCGGGCGCTGCCGCCAGCTATCCCATACAGAGTGGGTATCCTGCCCAGAGCAGTTATGCAGTCCCTTACAGCTACCCCGTCCAGAGCAGCAATCCCGCGAAGATCATTGTAGATGGCACGGGCCTGGGCTCTAATGCAGTGTGCTCCGCCTGTACTGGCGTCTCCGGCAGCGCACCCGTTCAGGGAAGCTGCCCAAGCTGCACAGGCTCAGCAGGGCTTGTCGTGCCATCAGGATATGTGCCCCAGAGCTATCATGCGGTTTATCCAGGACCCTCAACCTGCAGGTGCTATGAGTACTACGTCCAGGCTCTGCCCGGCAAGATCAGCACAGTGGCGGGCGTGAGATGCGGAGATTGGCTGCCCCTCTGGTCCAAGATGAGCAGGGCAGGGATGTACTGGTCGTTTGAGTGGACTCTATGTGGAAGTCCATCTGCCTCCTACTGTTCTCCTGAGGTCAAAAACTTAAGGTACAAGGGGCCCGGCTGGTGCCAGACCTGGTTCATAGGCAACAAGCCCGGCTGGCATATCCTGAGCTACTACTGCAACGATTGGTCGAACTACATCTACATCTACGTCTGGCCTTCCAGCTGATGCTCAGGCCGAGCATCATTTTTTTTGGGCGATCGCTTTAAATACAGTGAGTTTGGAACGAGACTCGGGTTCAATATCTCATTGGAGGATGTTTATTGGCTAGACGATCACAAAGAAAGGCTGATAGTAGAAAGGCGAAGCTTTGGTACAAGGTGGTGAGCCCTGAGATGTTCGGCAGGGCACCCTTCGGCGAGACTATCGCGAATGATCCCGAGAGGATCGTGGGGAGGATCATCGAGACCACTCTCGGTGACCTTACGAACAACTTCTCGAAGCAGAATACAAAGCTGAGGTTCAGGGTGGACCGCGTGGCAGGCGATTCTGCTTACACCAAATTCCTGGGGCACGAGATGACCACTGATTATGTTCGCTCGCTGGTCAAGAGAAGGACGTCCCGCATCGACACCATTGTGGATGTGACCACGACAGATGGCTACCAGGTGAGGATCAAGCCCAGCTGCTTCACAGTGAAGAGGGCGCGGGCCAACCAGGTCAAGTGCATCAGGGAGCTCTCCAAGAAGGTCATCCTCGAGAAGTCCAAGAGCCTCGACTTAAACCAGCTGATACAGGATGTAGTCCTCGGCAAGCTTTCTTTGGAGATCTACAAGGAGGCAAAGATGATCTATCCCCTGAGGCGCGTCGAGGTGCGCAAGACTGAGATCATAACAGAGCCCAGCACAGTGGCTGCAGCGCCAGCCCCTGCCGCGACGCCAGCTTAGATCTCAATTTGCCAGGCAGCGCCTTCTTGTCCCGCCAAGAGAGCGCTGAGTGATCATTTTAGCTGGCCTGCTCTTCGTACTATGTGGTCGCAAGCCTTTGGATGCCCTGGCATTCAATAGACTATTTTTCAATCTATCTTCGCAGGCAGCATGAAGCACTCCTTTTCGATCCCTTCAGGGCTCGATCTGGCACAGCTCATCCCCGCCGCGTCGCTGAGCAGGGCTGCCGACGGAGGCATCTTGATTCGCAGCGAAAAAAAGGAAAATCGGATCGATGAACTAAATCCTCATGTAGCTTGCAGCATCGCCAAGCTCCTCCTGGATCCTCAAGAGCTGATTGTACTTCGCTGTGCGCTCGGATCGTGCTGGTGCGCCCGTCTTCAGCAGCTCTGTGCCAAGGGCCACGGAGATGTCCGCCAGGGCAGCATCCTCAGTCTCTGCGGAGCGATGGCTGGCCATGACCTTGAAGCCCGCCCTGAAGCTCATCCGCGCTGCATCAAAGGCCTCTGATACGGAGCCGATCTGGTTCAGCTTGAGGAGCAGTGCATTGGTGGCGCGCATCTTGATGCCCTTCTCCAGGCGCTTGATGTTGGTGACATATAGATCGTCTCCCACGATTATTGTTTCAGGCAGTCTCGCAGTAAGGCGAGAAAAGTCGTCGTACGCCTCCTCCTCGAAGGGGTCCTCAAGAAGGATGATGGGATAGGTCTCGACGAGATCCACATAGTAATCAATCAGCTCTCCAGGCGAGAGCCTGTTTCCGTCGACTGAGTAGCCGCCGTCCAGATAGAAGCTCGATGCAGCAGCGTCCAGGCCGATCTTGATCTCCTCCTCGTATCCTGCCGCATCGCGGGCGCTCATGATGGCGTCCAGAGCATCGCGGGTCTTGTTCAGAGGCGGGGCGTAGCCTCCCTCGAAGCCCACATTCGTTGCGCCGACGCCGTACTTTCCCTGAAGGATCTTTCCCAGGGCGTGGTATGTCTCAGCTGCCATCCTCAGTCCCTCGCTGAAGGACTTAGCGCCCACAGGCTGGATCATGAACTCCTGGATGGAGAGCTCATTGCCTGCGTGCTTTCCGCCGTTGAGGACATTGAAGGATGGCACTGGGATCCTGGTGGTGTTCACGCCGCCCAGATACTTGTACAGGGGCATGGCCGCAGAGGATGCCGCAGCCTTGGCAGCCGCCAGGGAGACTCCCAGAATTGCGTTGGCACCCAGGTTGGACTTATTGGGGGTCCCATCAAGCTCGATCATGATATCATCGATCTCCCTCTGGGCCGAGGCGTCCATTCCCACGAGCTCAGGGGCTATGACCTCGTTCACATTCGCGACCGCCTTCAGGACGCCCTTGCCGTCATACCTATCCCCTCCGTCGCGCAGCTCCAGAGCCTCGTGGATCCCCGTGGAGGCACCCGATGGCACGGCTGCCCTGCCAAAGCCGCAACAAGTGTAGACATCAACTTCGACTGTTGGGTTTCCTCGTGAATCCAGGATCTCACGTGCGTGAATCTTATCGATCTCAGATGCCATGTCAAACCACGGCGCATACTTCACACCCTTCTTTATTAAGGCTGACGACGGGGAGAGGGCCAAGACGCTCAGGCATGCCTGAATCCGATGGCTATCAGTCTCTTGCGCCCTCATCCTGTCAAATTAAATTGATCGCCCACCCAAGCAAAAAACCATCTTCCAAAAGGCAAATAAACTTGTACGCCTTCGCTGATGCGTATGTCCCGCTTCATCGTGGTCCTCGGCACCACATCTCACTCCGGCAAGAGTACTCTTGTCGCCGCCCTCTGTCGCCTCCTGAGCAACCGCGGCCTGCAGGTCGCGCCCTTCAAGTCTCAGAACATGAGCCTCAACTCCTGGGTGACCCGCGAGGGTGCCGAGATAGGCATTGCGCAGGCTGTGCAGGCATGGGCCGCCCGAGCAGAGCCTAGCGAGTTCATGAACCCCATTCTCCTCAAGCCCAAGGGCGATCGGACCTCCCAGGTCATAGTCCTCGGAAGGCCTAAGGCTGACAGATCTGCGGAGGAGTACTACAGATCAATCGATGACCTGAAGGGAGTGGTGGATGGTGCTCTGAGCGAGCTGGAGAAGGACTACGATTACATCGTTGTGGAAGGCGCGGGTGGAGCCGCCGAGATCAACCTCTTCGAGAGGGACCTCGCCAACATCTACATCGCCCGCCGTCTCCAGGCTCCCATAATCCTTGTGGGTGACATCGAGCGCGGCGGTGTCTTTGCCAGCCTCTACGGCACAGTCCGGCTCCTGCCGGAGGACATCCGCCCCCTGGTCAAGGGCCTGGTTATAAACAAGTTCAGAGGCGATCCTGCCATCCTCGCCTCGGGTCTCGAATCCCTGCAGCGCCTCACAGGCGTGCCCGTTTTGGGCGTTCTGCCCTACCTTGATCTGGCAATACCCTCCGAGGACTCAGTCTCCCTGGGGGACAAGAAGGCCTGCGCTGGCCGCGGCGTGGAGATTGCAGTGATCAAGCTTACGCGCATCAGCAACTTCACCGACTTCGAGCCGCTGGAGAGGTTTGCTAGGGTCAGGTACGTCAGTCTGAAGGAGCCGCTGGGAGATCCTGATGCTGTGATAATCCCGGGGACCAAGAACACGGTCTCCGATCTTCGGGAGATGCAGGAGAGCGGGATGGACAGGCAGATCCTCTCCCTGGTCTCCCAGAAGGAGACTCCAGTCCTGGGCATCTGTGGCGGCTACCAGATGCTGGGAAAGGAGATCATAGACAGCGGGATTGAGGATACTGCGGGAATAGTACCTGGCCTGGGGCTGCTGGATGCTGTCACGCGCTTCGATCTATATGAGAAGAGGACTGTTCAGGTCAGGAAGAAGGTCACGGGTGGTGGCCCTATTCTGGGAAAGATCCGCGGCCAGGAGGTCACAGGCTACGAGATTCACATGGGCGTGACCTCGCCCAAAGGCGAGGCCGCCTTTGAAGAAGACGGGGCAGTGGCGGGCAACGGGCTGGTGATAGGAACGTACCTGCACGGGATCTTCGAGAATGAGAACTTCCGGAGCGCATTTCTCGATTACCTTTACAGTCGCAAGAACCTGGCGATGGACCCGGGCTCTGCAGTCAAGGGCGAGGGCTTCGATGAGCTGGCGAGGGCGGTCGAGGCAAACCTGGACATGAGGGCTGTGTGGCAGATGTTGGGCCTGGAGCCTGACGAAAAAAGTATTCGGTGATGCAGGAGAGGATGAAGCCAGATCGGCTATGCTCACCTCTCCCGAAAGGGGAGCGATATCGTCACATCACTTTGTGCCTGGGACGTTCAGAGTCGTCCATTCTCCCTGCTGACCGACCCTCAGAGATGACTTTGTCTCGGCATACCTGAGGTTATTCTCCAGATGCTCGCCGAAGGTTACCTGGGTCGGAGCTGCATTCAGCTTTCCCATGCTGCCAATCTCGATTACATTGCTGCTGTTTCTGATCTGCACAGGCATAGCATCTGTGTAGAAGCTCTGGCCGAGCAGGGGGAAATAAGGAGCATTCACTATCTCCAGGGGCGAGATGCTTCCGGGCTTGAACATGGGTGCGCTGAAACCAGTCCCCATCTGGAGGAAGCTCGGATCGTCGTAGAGCCACATCGTGCTCAAGGCGGTGCCTGCGAGCATGATGAGAATTGCCATCGAAATCAGGTATTTGATCATGTTTTCCGCCTTACGCTTGGAGGATTTAAAGCTATCTGATGCGGCCGCTATGGAATCTGAGCATCAGGTGCGAAAAGATATCGCAGCGGCTAAAGAATCCCCATCGACCAAAAAAATGGAAGACTGAACCAATGGTTGTGACTTCAGCCTCTCTTCACGGAGGCTGCCAGGACCCTGCCCAGTATATCCTCACAGACGAGCGGCTTCTGGCGATGTCGAGCGTCTTTTGCAGGCCGCTGTGCTCCCCAAGCCACCAGGGATAGCTCATCCTGAAGTCGGAATAGAGCCACGAATAGGAAAACCTCCAGAAGGGATCGTATGTGTTGTAGGGTGCGGCATAATCATAGTGGGGGTTTATGTATCCTGGCGGTATGTAAGGCGGCTGATAGTAATCATATGAGGGATAGTACGAACTGAGCCTGTATACGGGATAGACGCCCAGCCAGTCCTGCGGCTGCGTGAGGTTACCTGACTCCTGGCCAAAAGAGGGCAGGATCGAGAGGGCGACCAAGAGGAGCAGGATGAATGTGCATCTGAGCTCTGTCATGATGATTCCCCGAAAGGATATAGTCTCAAAATAATTTAAGCCTTTCTGATATATTGCTGATCGACCAAGATGAAACGGCCGATGTGACTATTGATTTGAGACCCTCATGATGCATCCATTCTCTGTGCTTTCAGCCTCCATTTTCATTCCCATATCTGAGAATACCTTTCGCCAGTGGCTTTCCACGCAGGTCTTGCAATGCTCCTTGGCGATAAGGCCGGCTCCTACTCGCGAGAAGGATCTGGCACCTTCGAGCAGCCCGCATCTGTGACGCTTTATCTCTACCCAGCCATCTCCTTCCAGGACCTCGACAGTGCTGCCGAATAGGTTTTTATCGTTGGTGGCGATGGCCAGGGCCACGTCCTTTGGCTCATTGAGGCTGAGCCTCTTGAAGGTGGCAGCCACCTGGCGGGCACCCTGATCCATGAACTCGCGGAGACCTTTTTTGCCCAGCTTGCGAGCTACATAACCGCTGCTTCCATAGAAGCTCCCCATCCACATGGCCACTACGCGCTGCTGAATCTGTTCCAAAGGAATGTCGGGAACATCTGTCATGCAGAAGAGCCACGCATCTGGAGGGATTTTAACTCTTCCCTGCAAAGCAATGATGCGGATAATAATATTAAACTTATTTGTATCAGATATCAAATATCAAATTATAGATTATTAAACCACGAGATATTAAACTAAATCGTATTAAATATAATAATATTAAATATAATAGTATTAAACTATTTATTACTAATTAGGTGGTATCAAATTATATAATATCCGACTCGATAATATTATAATCAATACGCATAAAACACTAAATATAAATAGATACAAATTTAAACTGTCACGGGCAGATCAGCCGTCTCAGACAATATTATCCGCAGATCTGTAAAATTTCG
>MVRK01000102.1 GCA_002067365.1 Methanosaeta sp. PtaU1.Bin060
TTGGCTCGAAGGTTGCCCTGATCCCGCCCAGCTCTTCGACATAGGCAGCGACCTCGATACCAGCAACGGCCAGGAGCTTTCGCGCGATAGCACCCGCAGCCACGCGGCCCACAGTCTCCCTGGCAGAAGCCCTTCCCCCGCCCCTGTGGTCGCGAAGGCCGTACTTCATCAGGTAGGTATAATCTGCATGCCCCGGTCGTGGCGTCTCTCGCAGGGCATCGTAAGCGCTCGAATCCGCGTCCTTGTTCCAGACAATCATGGAGATGGGAGTGCCCGTAGTCCTGCCCTCGAAGATGCCGGAAAGGACATCGACATGGTCCTCCTCCCGACGCATCGTGGAGGCTCTGCTGTACCCCGGTCGGCGACGATCTAGGTCCTTCTGAATCTCCTCTGCGGTGACTGCCAGACCGGATGGGCACCCGTCGACAGTGACGCCGACGGCTCGACCGTGGGATTCGCCCCATGTTGTGGCGCGAAAGAGCGTTCCGAAGGTGTTGCCAGGCATGGAGATATCCTTTGTTCCCACGGATATAAAATCTGATCAGATGGCAGTGTACAATAGCGCAGAATTTTCTGCAGATCGCGAGAGCTGAACGAAGTCCCTAATGATCTCGGCAACATAAACAAAAATGCTCGAAAAAGGCCGCATACTTTGCGTATCCAAACTCATTTCATCATCTATCGCCTTTGAACAAATCTCAAAACAGATCGCAGAATCGGTGGAGCCTTGCAGATGTGCCGAGATCGAATCGCCTTCGGGATCAAAGTCCTGCCCTATTGAGCCTTCTGCGCAAACGGTCTAGGAACTGCTGCGCTGTGAAGACTGTGAGAAATACTACTATGATTATGTTGGTTCTGAGGTGCATGTTGCATATAATATCATGCTCATTCTATTTAAAAATATTTGAGATGGCTTTTCTAAAGATCGTATCTTTCCGATGCGGATATTCGGAGCAGGGGGCTATCTCTCCTTCTGCACATCGCTGGATCTCATCGAAGGCTCATCAAGAATCGCCACAGCAGGCGATGACATGTCTTCGCCCGCATGGTAGCCGTACAGCTCTTCAAGATCGGCTTCTATCGCATGCATGAACAGGGAGTTCGGAATATCCATGGGACACAGCTCCTCACACTGGCCGCAGTCGATGCATGAATCAGCGACATCTGCGTAGCGCAGCAGATGGAACCCCAGCTCAGGCGGAACCCTGCCCGGAAACGCAGTGATATAAGGCTCAGTGCTATTGAAGAGGGCTGGACATACCTCGACGCAGGTATAACACTTTATGCATCTGGACGTCTCCTCGATCACCCTCTTCAGGCGCTCCTTGCTGCTGCTCAAGGGCGAGAAATCCTTCTCCCGCCATTTGTCGGCCAGGGCCAGCACAGACTCCTCTCGTCTCTTTCTGGCCCTGACGCACGAGGCATCTGCGGCTTTTGTGCCAATAGCCCCTGCTCTCAGGGCCATGTCGACCAGCTGTGCTCCGCGGTCGCTGCAGACCTCGACAAAGGTTGCCGCTCCGACCATATCCTCCTTGATCCCCCATTGCCCGCACGCCAGATCCGCCTGCCTTGGGATCTTCACCCTGCAGCGCCTGCAATTGCTCCTTCGGCCATAGCCTGCATCTTCGAGCTTTGGGATCGAGATATCCTTCTGCTGGCCATCATACTCGATGACTAAATGCCCCCTGTACATCCTCTCTTTCATCACCGATTCCGGGTCCACCTCAAAAACCTCAGTCATCGTGCGCCTCAGGGTGGAGGGCGTCGTGGCACCACCGCAGTTGAGGCCGATCATCAAAAGGTTCTCCAGGTTCAGCTGCCTTCTCTTCGCCTGCTCGTAGATCCCCATCACATCGCAGCCTTTTAGGGCTGCAGCTATCTTCAGGCCTTTCAAGCCGTCCAGATACTTGCCAAAGAACTTTGAGAGCAGAAGAGTGCCGCCGTAGATGGAGCCGGCTGTCTTTATGACCTCATGGGGATCTGTGATGAGCACAGGCATGGCATCGAATATGTCCACGCCCTTCTTGACCCCCAGCACAGCATCTACTATTCCCTCCTGAAGAGCAAATGTCAAGAGGGCTGTGACAGCCCCGCCCGATTCGCCTTTATCTCTGACATTGGGATCGACGGCCCAGGCATATAACAGATCGCCCTTTGCGCTCATTCACGCATCACCCCGATCTTTTCAATCCTCACAGCGCATGCCTTATATTCGGGAATCTTTGCGATGCTGTCGACGGCGTCGTTGGTCAGGAGGTTCGCAGGGCATTCCTTGAAGTGAAATGGTATGAAGACCTCACCCTGTTTGATCTCCTCCGTCACCATGGCAGGAATCTCGATTGATCCCCTGCGTGATGAAACGCGCACCAATTCTCGGTCATCTATATTCAGATCCCTGGCATCTCTTGAGTTGATCTCCACCCACCCGGTCTTGACCTCAGAATCGAGGTTCTTCGAGCGGCGGGTCATGGTTCCTGTGTGCCAGTGCCAGATGCATCTGCCAGTTGTCAGGATCAGAGGATATTCAGGGTCTGTCACCTCTGCAGGCGGCTGCCACTCCACTGCCGAGAAGACGCCAAGGCCGTCCTTTGTGGCAAATCTCTTTTCATGAAGTATCTGGGTTCCCGGATGGTTCTCATCGGGGCAGGGCCACTGAAGGGCACCAGGATGTTCCAGGCGCTTGTAATTCATCCCATGGTAAGAGGGCGTCGCGCGCGCGATCTCATCAAATATCTCGCTCTCATCCTTGTAGCTGAAGCACTTTCCATATCCCATGAGCCTGGCCATCTCGCAGATGATGAGCCAGTCTGGCTTTGCCATCCCCGGCGGATCGACGGCCTTGCGCCATCTTTGCACGCGCCGCTCAGTATTCGTATGGGTCCCATCCTTCTCGGCATAGCAGGCAGCGGGAAGGACGACATCCGCAAATTCCGCTGTCTCGCTCAGGAATATCTCCTGGGAGACCATGAACTCGATATTTTCCAGGGCAGCTCTGACGTGGTTGAGATCGGGATCAGAGAGCATGGGATTCTCGCCCATCAGATAGAGGCACTTTATTTTGCCTGGCTCATTCGCGAGAACATTCATCATCTCTGTGACTGTATAGCCCTTGCCGATGGCTATCTCTTCCACGCCCCATAGAAGCTTCATCTTTTCTCGTGAATCCTCATCTGCAACCTTCTGGTAGCCGCTGTACACATCCGGCAAGCAGCCCATATCGCAGGCACCCTGAACATTGTTCTGGCCCCGAAGGGGATTCACCCCGCTGCCTCGCTTTCCGATATTTCCTGTGAGCATCATCAGGTTCGCCACTGACTTCACATTATCCACGCCGACAGTGTGCTGGGTTATCCCCATAGAATATATGAGGGCGCAGGGCTTCGATTTGGCGATCCATTCGGCCGCCTTGGCAAGGTCGATTTCGGGAATGCCTGTCAATCTTGAGACGCTCTTAAGACTGTAGCGCTCATTCATGACAGTCTTCTTCAGAAGATCGAAGCCTTTCGTTCTGCTCTCGATGAATTCCCTATCTTCCCAGCCATTCTCGATGATGTGATGCATGAGTCCGTTGAGCAGAGCAACATCGGTGCCCGAATACATGGAAAGATACAGATCCGCCTGCCTGGCCGTGGGAGTGCGTCTTGGGTCGGCATATATGATCTTCGCGCCCATCTTCCTTGCGAGCATCAGCCTTCTGCCTATCAGTGGATGCTGCTCGAAGGTATTGCTTCCGATCACGAACAGGCAATTGGATTCCTGCAGATCCAGGATGGAGTTGGTCATGGCACCCGAGCCGAAAACTTCAGAGAGCGCCGAGACGGTAGATGAGTGACACAATCTCGCACAATGGTCCACACTGTTGGTCTTCAATACGATGCGAGCAAATTTCTGCATGAGGTAGTTCTCTTCATTCGAGGCTTTTGCAGAGGCGAGACAGCCAAATTCCTCGGGTCTGAAAGAGCCGAATCTTTTGGCGATCAGGCGATAGGCTTCGTCCCAGGTGGCTTCTTCGAAGACCCCATTCCTTTTTACGAGCGGATTTGAGAGGCGATCCTTGCTATGGATGAACTGATGCGCATATCTTCCCTTCTGGCAGAGCTTGCCCTCGTTTATGGGAGGGGTATGCCACGGCTCTATTCCCAGCACCTTGTTGTCCCTCACCACCAGATAGAAGCTGCATCCTGTACCACAGTATGGGCAGGTAGTAGGAACAAACTTCAACTCGGATACCAAATTCAATGCCCCGAAGAATATTCAGCCGATTTTGTGGAAACGATCTCCCTATAAAAATTTACCGAAAAATACAGCACTTGGACCTAAGATTTATGCACTTTTATCTCCTTTTTGCTTGACCACAGGCCATGCAGATTGCAGTACTCCACCGCGTGCAGAACGCCGCTCTTTTGAAGCTTTGCCTTCAGCACAGTCGAGGGTTCCGAGAGCACTGGAGCCAGCTCGACTCTGGAGAGCATTATCGGATTGAAGGGCCTGCCCTCTTCGTAGAAGTAAATCTCAATCCACCTGATGGAGTGTTCCAGGGTGTTTGGGTGAGGTCCAACATTCACCTTGAGCTCAAAGGCCTTATCGGCATCGACTGCATCCGGCGCATCGATTTTGGGTGTATGGTTCTCCTTTTTTCCGAGCGCCTCTCCAGCGGCAGTGTCGTAGGTTAAGATCAGCTCTCCCAGATTTGCGTTCGAATCGGCCATGTAAATCACCAGTCATCACATAGGCTTGCATATTACAAAATTGTTTTGGGTTACTTCAAGCAGCTTTGCATGTTGTCCAGGAACGCGTCCATCAGCCTGCGGGCCTCAGGGAAACGATTCATCTCTGTCAGCAGTTCCTCTGGCTTCTGCACATACCGCCCTTCTGTCAGTTCATCCCCACAGTTGTGGATGAGGTGATCGATGCTGTCAAGGGAGGACTCCAGATGGAACTGCAGTCCAACTGCTTTGCCCATCTCAAAGGCCTGGTTGCGGCATCCGAGGCTCTCTGCTGTGCGCTTGGCCCCTGGAGGGATCTCGAAGGTATCGCCGTGCCAGTGAAAGGCCACAAACTCCTCAGGAAGAACGCCGAAGATCCTCGAGGATTTGCCTGCGGAGGTCAGCCCAACTGGGAACCAGCCGATCTCACGCTGCTCATTTCTATGCACTCTGCCCCCGAGGACGTCGGCCATGAGTTGAGCACCGAGACAGATCCCCAGGACGATCTTATCATCGGCCAAAGAACGGGATATGAACTCCTTCTCCTTGACCAGCCAGGGGTACTTCCCGTGCTCGTAGATGTTCATAGGGCCGCCCATGATTATGAGCCAGTCGAAATCATGCATCTGCGGCAGCTCCTCATCCTCGAAGAGGAGAGTTCGAGATAGATCGTTGTCGCGGCTTTTCGCCCACTCTTCGATATTCGCAAGGTCCTCGAAGGGCACATGCTGCAGATAGTGAATCCTCATGATAGCTTCCCTTGACGGAATAGTGTTGCCGATCTATCTATATTTAAGTTTTCTCCTTGCGGTCATGCGGTTCCGTAAAGTCTATAGTACTTTCTCGCGCGTAAAATTTACGTGCTTCGGTAGTATTGAGAGCGTAATACTAAGGAAAAAGGAAATTTAGGGAGTAGGACGGGAAGAAATAAGGATTTTATACTAGGTCGCGAATATGCCAAGACATGGCAAACGGAGAGCAAGGCCAAGACGAACAAGATGAACACGAAGAACAAAATCCAGAAGAACAGAACGAATGTAATTATCATTGTAGGAAAGTATGGCGTTGTTTCTTTTGCAAAACACTTCTGCGATTATTAAGATTCATCTGTACACCATTCCGAGCCATTTATGCAATTTCTTGGCCCACTTGGAAAGATGCTTTGATTATGATATCTGGAGTTAGTCTGATATTGGGCCTAACGACATATGCTGTACATCTCAATAACTTGAACCCTCCAAAAGAACTTCCAGAGGTACTTAAGTACCTACTATCCGGAATTGTCGGTTATGTCTTTGCCTATGTTCCAGCTAGTAAGGCAATAACTTCCACAGAAAGGGATCGGGGTGCTTTGCTTAGTTTCGATGCCGCACTTCAGCAAGTGGTGACAATATTACAGCGACAGAAAGAGATATATGAGGGCGAGATAGAAAGACATATAGAACGTATCAACGAATTAGAAGCGGAGGATATTAGTGATGACGACGAAACACAGAGCGGACAGGGAACGCCGTCGAGCTGAAAGAGAGGCATTCCATGCCGAGACGCGCGCCAATTTAAAACGTGCAAGAGAACTGGGAGAGGAAGCTGATCGGTTATATAACGAAGCCTTGCGGCGACGTATGACCGTTACCGCATGATATATATTTATCAATGAGGATTCCTATAAACCTACCCGAAAACAAAGTACGAGAAAGCTTATAGACCAATAATATTATTCCCTAATATGGATTCTTTTACTACCTGGATGCTGCGAGGTCTTAATGCTAAGCAAGGTAAATCCCGGCTGTCGCAGATATCGGATTTAATAGACTGGGCTCCAATTCGTAGCGTCCTCGAAGAAATGTATGATAATAAGAGCGAGCGGGGAGGAAGGCCCAACTGCGACGTTATTCTGATGTTCAAAATTCTAATACTTCAACATTGGTATGGCTTAAGCGATTTAGAAGTTGAAAGGCAAATGGCCGATCGAATATCGTTTATGGCGTTTCTTGGTTTTCCTGATCCATTTCCTGATTCCAGGACTATCTGGTTATTCAAAGAACGCATGGCAAATACAGAGAAAGAGAAGTTAGTCTGGTCAGAGCTTCAAAGACAGCTGGACGCTATGGGTTTACAGGTTAAGCGCGGAACGATCCAGGATGCTACATTCATAGAAGCCGATCCTGGTTCATCAAAGAAACTACGCGGCGATAATGCTAAGACTCGTCGCAGTAGAGATGGTACCTGGACCAAAAAAGGAAACGAATCTTATTTCGGCTATAAGTTGCATCAAAAAACCGATATCGATTACTGCCTGATACGCGAAATAGAGACCACTACGGCATCACTGCATGATAGTCAAGTCGATTTATCTGCTGAGGGAGAGATTGTGCTCAGAGATAGAGGTTATTTCGGTGTGAAGGCGAAGGGTATTGATTTTACCATGAAGCGCAGAACTACAGAATACCAACTTGGTGAACTCGATAAAGAGCGAAATCGGTTGATCAGCATTTTAAGATCGCCAGGCGAAAGACCTCATGCTGTGATAAAAAGAGTCTTTGAGGCGGGAAGGGTATTGGTTACCACAGTCAAAAGAGTCAGCGTTAAAATGATGGTTACTGCCTTTGCTTTTAACCTCTATCAGCTTTGTACTTTGAAAAATGCCAGGATCATTTAGACTTAGCGGATGCTGTCGAAGAATGACCGAAAAAGAGAGAAATTCAAAGACATCTAAAGCCATTAGAACGAAATCAATGCCAATCTTCAAGAATTACCTCTAAATCTTAGGTAAATAGGAATCCTCGTATAAATACGCTATAAAATACCGATTCCACGTCCCCTGGAGAGAAGTGGTAGGGCTTGGCGAAAACGTTCACAGGGTGCTCGAAGAGATACATAGCCGTGCAATATCTGGCAGTGTGACGATAGAGGAAGAGATACCAAAGATTGTGGCGGAGAAATGGGTATGTGTGAATCCCGCAATGCCCGGGCAAGAACAGGAGCTCGTGGATACTGCTATCAAACAAATAAGTCGCTATCTACATGAGCATAGTAGATCCCTGTCCTCAGTGCTTAAAGCAGAAGCTAATTTCTCTTTTAATCTAGATGGCCAAATAGTGCTTGGAAAGATAGATTTGCTTAAACGTGAAGATAACGATTCGATTGAAATAGTAGATTTTAAGACATCGAAAGGGCCAGCAAAAGATATAAGCATTAAGGATGACCGTATAGATCTGCAATTAGATCTCTATGCACTAGGTGCTGAAAAAGCTATGGGGCTTAGGGTCGCGAAAACAACAGCTCATTTCTTGGCTGATGGCAAACGGTTAACTAATGAATGGTCCGATGACAGAAAATCCCATGCGATTTTGAAGTTAGCCAATATATTGGACTGTATTAAAAGGGACGAGTACAGCCCAGATTACTCTTATTGCGATTATTGCTGGGAGTTTAGGAAAATATGCCCACATCGTAGATCGAATAACTAGCAAGAAGGCTATTTTGCGGTAAATCCATGCAGGAGATAACATTCGAGATCGGCAAGCTGGGATGGTATGGGAGGTATCAACAAGCCCACGAAGAGGCACGTACTGCGCTCGCTGCCGGAGAGGGCCTTCTTTGCGCCTCATGTAGTGTGCATCTTGTATGCTGGGTTCAAGGGATCGAGACTGGGATGGACATTAGGCGGAGCTGGATGAGGAGTGGGAATGGCGAAGAGGTCGGCGAGGGTGGGGGGGGACTTCCGCACGCCTTTACTGCAAACCTGTTTTAACTTTTCAATCAACCATTGATACATAAACCTGAATTTCCCTTGGGAATGAATCCTTGAGTTAGGATTAATTCGATCATAGGGCTGCCATAGGGCATTTCAGTGGTCAGAGCTACGCTTCTGCCTCAAGATGGAGATCGCAACAGATTTACCATTTTGGATGGATTTTCCTAGAAGAAGAAAGGGATAGATAATCCGGATGCTTGGCTAACTAACGTTAAATTAGTCTGAAGGCCTTTGGAGGTCGTTGAAAAGGTTCATATATTGCAAAATGTTATTTGATCCCTGAGGGATAATAATGAACAAGGCATCTGATTCAGTATTATCTTTTCCATCGATAGAATTTAAAAACGATGATTGGATTAAATCCAGTTTATTATATTGGGATAAAATATATAGGATTGTCCCTCAAGGTTATAAACCACGTGATAGTGTATTAGTTCAAAAAGCATGCCAACATGGATTAATAGAAACAGTTGCATTAGAAAGTGCGGATAAATCGAAGACTGCCGATGAATTTATTAAATTTTATGATAATCTTGAATTTATTCCCGCAGGCCTAGAGACAACAGGGACTGAGAGATTGCATCCTGGAAAAATAGATGATAGGCTCTATCCGTTATTGGAAAAAATTGCTCAAAAGCTCTTTAATGATAATATGCTCCTCATACCAAAACCTGTTGTTAGGGGTTATATGTTTTATTTATCTAAAGTTGTGGCTGAGAGGAGGAATCTAAACAGAGGGACAGATGATCGTGATAGCTGGGCAATCGATCCCTATTTTGCGGAAGATGCAAATTTCGGTGAATTTATATATGACAGAGATGCCAAATGGTTCTATTCTTCACTTTTTATCTATGATCTATTCCCAGCTGATATTTCTAATGTTCCTATTGAAGACATAATCCATTTTATTGAAGAAAGAAAAGAATTAAAGGTCGAATTCAGGAATAAAATATTTGACTTTGTTAATGAGCTAGCTAAATATGAAAGTGAAGGATTCACTAAGGAGAAGATTGAAGGTTTCGTAGAAGAGATAGAGACCTCTAAAAAGGATCTAAAGAAAGCGATAGAATTTCAGAACGTGAGGAGTAATGTATCCAATCTCTTTACTGTGGGATTACCTATTGGCCTTTCAGTATATAATACTATAAAGAATCCGAGTGATCCGTTTTCAATATTCACTCTCCTTGGCTCCATTTCTGTTGGTGCAATAGCATCATATCTAAAATACGCACCGGTAAGGGAAGAACGGGAAAATTACCATATATCTTACCTGATTGACATGGATAGAGAATTAGTAGGGAAAAAGGCATATCCGAATTACCCATATCTATTTGATCAATTTATTAATGATTGAGATATTGCAGAATTCTCTTTTCTATAAAAAGAAATAAATGAATTTGCTACTTTCACTTTCTTCCTTCATATTTATATATAAATAATTGAGTAACTGCTAAGGGTGAATGACCGACTTTTTGGAGAGGATAACAAATCAGTTGTATTGATTCCTTTCATAAGGGCTCACCCTTCATAGCACAGGTAGATGATCCGCACATTAAAGAGCATAAGTTGGTCCAGAGTCAATGAGTGTAGCACTATAAGGAATACCTGCTTTTGAAGGTAAGCGAATACTTTTAAGCAGTTAAATTTAAATTGATTCTCCAATTAAATCCATTAAGTTATCCAGATGTTCATTTAAGTATCTTCCCTCTTGTTTAAGGATATTTAGCCTTTGGAAAATATCCTTGGCGTTATATCCCACATCTTCAGGAGGATAATATATCATCAATTTTTCTATATGGTAGCTAGATAAATTCTGGTATAAATCAAGCCATTTATAAAGCTTTTCTTTGTCATAACGAGTAGTCATCGGTAATTTATATGGCTGATTCTGAAGATTGTCCATAGCGGTATCTGTTTTTTCCCTATTTGTGTGGAGATATTCACTGATAGGTTCCCAAAGTTCTTTATCTAATCTTTCAAGCTCGGAACTCGATAAAAAATTTTGTTTATTTATCTTATAATTTTTTAAATTATTATATTTATATTTTCTCTCTGCACCTACCCATTGGTCATACTCTTTCCATGCTTGATCAATTTCTCCTTGGGAGCTTGATGCTCTTATTCTCTCTTCAAAATAACACGCCACTATAATGTTTTCCAAAATGGGCCTCAACAGCTGAATTGCATTTCTGTAATGTGCTGTCAAAGCCAATAATCCACTTGCTTTGAAATCATACGTGCAATCCAAAGATATAAATAATAATGGCGGAGTGAAGTCAAAACTCGTAATGTTTGTTATTTCTGACCATAAATCAGATATACACATCATAGGAGTAGATATCTCACAAAGTAGCACTTTTCTTTGTTTTATAGATTCTTTCAATACATAAAGCTCTCCGCCTTCCAGCTCACCTTTTCTATATTCCAGGTTCTCTAATGGGGAGATATTTTTACAATTTAGGCAACTCTTTTTTTGCATAAATCTACCAACATATTCGTTTAATTGTTTAATTATGTATGTCATGGTAGTCCTATTTTTAACAAATATGATCCGTATTCCTAAAATCCTTTGGAATTATAAGACTTTTATCCTCAAACGTCTTATGCATCTGCCATTGCCTTATATGCAGCCTGCCCCGGCTCACTATAGAAGTCTATTCTCAGTTTATCAATAACTTCCGCAGGCAGCTCTGCAAAGTCTCTCCTATTCTCTGTTGGAATCAGTATGCTCCTAGCACCAGCATCCATAGCTATACGAAGTTTATCCCCTAAGCCTTCAACCCTGCTTAGGACTCCATGAATACTCATTTGCCCTAGAACCACAAGACCATTAGCTACAGGTCTTCCAAGGAGGGCAGAGACTAGCCCGATGTAGAAAGCGACTCCGAGATCATTAGCATCCTTTCCTTGCATCAAGCTCATGACTTGGATATTGATATCATAAGATCCAATATCCCGATCAATGCCAATCTTCTTAGCATTAGCCTTTAGGTAATCATAGACCATTCTTGCGCTTTCTTTGGTCCCTCTACCAGAGGTTCCAACAATATTGAATCTATGACCACCTGGTACTATTGAGATTTGAATTCGATAAAGGGAATAGCGCTTCTCGTTTGGATCAAAGCCAACTGTGAATAAATCACCTGGAGACAGAGGCGTGTCTGGAATAATCTGTGTAGAACCCAGTTCCTTGCAGGAAACAAAGGTCTCTTGCCCGGTCTCCTTATCAATATAGGAGAAATTAACCCTAGAGTATTCTATACCACCCATTCGTTTAAGCTGCTCCTTAACACGCCTACGTAACTCCATGGCAAAGCTAAGATACTCTCGAACCTCCTCTTTAGAACATTGGCCGTCTGGATGAATAAGTTTGATCATACCCGATGTCGTCTTTGCAATGGCTCTCCTATCTCGCTCCTCGATATGGCTACCAAGGGCAAAATAGCGATCAAACATATCAGCATAATTACGTCTTCTCATCTCGTTATGAAAGACCTCGGCAATATAATCTGCGATGAAGCCCATATGAGATGTTAGGTAATCTGTCTGCATCTTCGGGATCTCCCAGCCGGGCAAATAGGCGTGCCATCGGTCATGGAAAGCCATGTCATTCCTAATGGAGTCTGGTAATGCATTGAAAAGGTGAGATATACGAGCGGTAGTTTCAACATCTCCATCCAGATTCCCATTGAAGACGATGCTTGCATCTGCTGAAAGAGTTCCTTTATCATCGCCCCTTGAAAAAGAGCCCTGCTCCATATAGCCTTTATAGATCTGCTTATCCCGCTCTGCCTTAAAGTTCGAGCCTGCAACCTCATCAAAGGCTACAACATCAAACTTGACAACTAGGCCTGGCTTATCCTTGCGATTCTTCCAACCGAAGAGATCTGGAACGCTGCCCTGGCCGCCAGAAAGAAGAATAACGTTTGGAGACATCTCTCGATACACATAAGATTTACCCGTCCCTCTAGGACCGAGCTCTATTATATTATAATTTTTCTCCACCATGGGAACAAGACGCAGTAGGTATAGGAGCTTCCTGCGGGAAGTAAAATCTGGATTTGTGGGCTCGTATCCCATTGAGCGGATGAGTACATCTATCCATTCCTCCCTGGTGAATTGGCTCCGGCCCTTAATGAACTCGTCTAGATCAGAGCTGGCGACTTGAATAGGAGCAAGCCGCTGGATAACGAAGGGTCGAATAGCACCATCGTTTCCAAGAGAATCGTCGTAAATCAGCTCGATGTTAGCCCATATGCCACCAGTCAGGAGGCGCTCGTACTGATGGACTATTTCGTGATCTATGTGAACCTTATCTAAGCCAGCACTAGCCAGATGAGCCCAAAATTTGCCGCCTTGAACCCTTTCATCGAAGGTGACATTAATGAGGTCGATTAACTTCATTGAACCGTCGCGCTGGAGACGAGCTTTTATAAGTTCGGACTGCTCCCCCATGACTATACGTTCTGAAATAGCGCTCTTTACTTTCTTAAGTCCCATCTGAATTTGGGCATCATCGGTTGTAGAGCAATACTTTCCTAGGAGGTATTCAAGGACATAGACGGGGATGTTGTATCCTACCTTGACCTTCTTGACCAGGTCCTTGCGTACGACCCGGCCTGGAAATGCTGCTATGAGCTTATTATCCAACTCATCCAGAATCACTTCGTTGGTCATTCTAAAACCATCCCTTTAGAACCACTCATCAAGCACTACCTTCAAGGTTACGTTAGATCGGTCGAGGAGCTCTTCGTCATCTGAGTCCAATAGGCGAATTTCCAGTATAGAATCAATCGGTGCCTCAGCGCCGTCTAGTTTTTTAAGCTCCACTATCTTGGTCTCACCATCAGGCTCGATATCCTCTGATTCAGACTTGAAAATGACTTTTCCCGTATCTGGGTGAATGACCTTAATCATCACTTTCCGTCCGATAATCTTTTCATTAATGCCTCGGGCCTTCTCTTCGAGCTTACACAGCGTAGTCTGCCCTGGTGCACCAGGGGCTACCTCAATCCTCTGAGCGAGAGATATAATCTGAGATATGGGTTTTAACACAGCTCGGATCTTCTGGGCTTTCTTGGGCCACTTGGCAATTACAACCGGGATGATGACTTCTTGGAGGGTAGCACCACCATGGAAGAATCCAAGGCCGCCATAGGTGCGGAAGGCATTTACACTCCTAGGAATCTTGCATTCTAAATCGCTTGCTGTAGCCCTCAAGCTCAGAGCTGATGGATGGTGTAAGTCGTATCCGCATACAGCTCTTCGAGATGACCATAGTATCTCTCCATCAGGCTTCGGCTCTATCTCATCCTTCTCAGGCTCCCAATGGAAGAAGCCATGATCCGTTACTATCGCAATAGTAGAATACCCTCCAGCGCGCAGCCTGCGTGCCGCCTGAGCATAACGCTCAAGGTTGTCATCACTGCCACTTATTTTGAGCTGCCCATCAGTCCCATTGATATCAAATTCACTGCCAAATAAAAAGACCTCTTTGCCAAGAGACTTGGGCTTGATAGCTTCTTGTCCTAATTCTAGAAGATCGGTTATGGACATAATGCTGTGCTTTTTCAACGGGTGATTATCTCTAAGCCATTGGCGTCGCTTTTCTGCATCTGTTAGGTCTCCTTCGAAGCCTTCGATGGTAACCTGCCAGAATGCCCCCTCTTTTTCAGGCAGCTGGACGCAGAGCTTTGAAGCAATGCCCGGAAGCGCAAAAGGCATCCCAATAGCTGTGATAGATGGAACAGGAGCCATGGCAGTAGAGACTGTAGCTCTTTTTGCTGGCTCACCTTGATTGAGCATGTCAGCAAGGCGGCATCCCAGATCGTAACGGAAAGCATCTAAGAACAACACAGCAACTGGGTCTTTTGCGCTCTTCAGAACTTCTCCCAAGGAATCCCCTGAAAAGGGTAATGAGAATGACTCTAAACCGTTATAGGAGATCAGCTCTGAGAAGGCAGAGTTGATCCTGTCAAGATGCCGCAAATAAGCCTTCCTGAGCTCGTGGCGGACTCCCAGAAGCTCACTTGGCATCTCTAAGTTCTCTTTGAAAAGGCTCTCTCCAGCATGATCGACCTCCCAACCAGTGCTAGTGAACCATGAGATGGCTTCACCTGGAGTCTTCCATCCCTGTTCGACCTTTGAATTCTGATATAGGTGACTGGCCATAGTAGCCATCTCGACCAGGAGGTTCCACCTCACCTTTGAATCATCCCTAGCCCTTAAACCCCAAAACGACTTGGCATGCTCCTGATATGTTGCCTTATGTTCATCCAGGAATCTGGCGAGGGTCTCAAAGTCATCTATCGCCAAGAGTCGCCTGCACTCCTCCTTAAAGAGAATCCTCTCAGCACATCTGGAGGACAGGGGTAGAGGAAACTCTTGTAGGCTCTTGGCCCAGTATTGGAGGGAGGTCCTATAGTCGGCCCTCTTGACCAGATCCTCGAAGCTATCGATTAGGTCTATCCTGTTCCTCCAGGTAGTAAGAAGTTTCAGGGCATTCTTGCGGGCTCTGCCCTCTGGTATGATCCTGTCGGCATCTCCTGGCGGGCTGTCCTTGTACAGCTCTGTGGCTTCAGTGCAAAGTAGTACAGCAACGACTTTCTCACGCCAACCCTCGGGATCGTCTCTATCTGGCGTAAGAAGGCCAAAGTCCTCTCTAACGCTACGAGCGAATATCTGGAAGAGGTCTTTTTCTACCAGCTTCTCCAATGGGATTCCTGAGGCTGCTAATATCTCCAGAAGATCCCCGACTGGAGGTGATGGGCCTAGAATCTTCTTCAGATCTGATTTTGGCTGATCGAAGCCTTCCTTTAGGAGGTAGGGAAGCTGAGGCCTAAGCTCGTCGCTCTTATCTGAGGGAATATCCAATCCATAGCAGGAGATGGCCTGTTCAAGCCTCATCTCCTTCACATCGCTTGCCTTGAGCTCGAAGACTTTGAAGTAAGATATTTGATCCCTAGATTTGGGCAGCCATATAATCCTAGGCATTCTCGGTTCCTTGTAGAATCTCTCTCGGAGATGCAGCTCATGGAGATCCTCCGCCCAGACCTCAAAGGAGTCATCCTTGGCTGCTAGCAGTAAATCTCTCCAGGCGCGCTCAGGATCATACCAGACTACGAAGGGGACTTCTTTTCCCTTATTGTGTAGGGACCTGGTTAATTGCTGAGTTAACCAGGAGTGAAAACTATCAGGCGCAATTGTCACCTTAATCCACCTGCATCGGAATACCTACCCTTCCGTCTTCCACCAGCCAGGCCTGGGGAGCTTTCCATTTCGGCACCACCGACGTTCATCTGCTCTCCATTCAGCCCTGTCGGATATAGCTTTATCTAGATCTTTCTTTGCTAGTACATCAACCGCCAGAAGGCCCGCTTTCTGAAGAGGTGCTATATTCACCCTGACGCCATCGTTAATGTTAGGGTCATAGCGCTTCTCCTGGAGGTACACCTCTTCCTTCGTGGAAGGTGGAACCATCCTGCCATCTCGGGAATTCCATTTATCCAGCGGCTCTTGCTCGATAATCTCTCGCAATTTTTCGTAATCGAAACCGTTCTGCGATACATCATTAATCCTGGAATCGAAATCCTTCAACTCTTCGATCCATCTCTTGAGATCGGAAGTACGCTCCAGCTGCTTACCCGTGGGAGCGTCCAGCCCTTCCAGGGTACGAAGTTCAGTCTCGAAGTGGTCTCGAAGGTTCCTGATGTAGTGGGTCCGAATTTTGTGTAGAAGGTCTACATTCAGTTTGTGATAGTAAATCATGAATGAGAAGACAGGGGCTTGTCTGACACCTCTTCCCCGACCTCTCCGGCGAGAGTTGCCTTCAGATGGTCTGCTCTCGATCTGCCAGGCGATAGGATGCTTCTTGAACTGAGAGATATGATGCTTGAAGAAATGTCCTGTTAGCCAGTCCTCCAGGCTGATCTCCATGATATCCTCGAACTCGCGCTCGATATCTTGCCGCTTAGTACCTGGAAACTCCTCTGTTATGCGTTCATGGATACGCTCTAAAAGGGTTCTTTCACCACAACCCTCCGTCAGAGGTATGATGCCATCTTTGTCTGCCCAATCTGGCAATGGCTCACCTGCTTCGATCTGTTTAGGCCACTGGTGACCGAGGAGGCGCAGGATGATGCAGTTTAGCAGGTCTTCAGTAATTCGTCGGTCCTCGGAAACACAGCGCCAATTTTCACTCTTAAGTCCATCCGACAATAAATAGTAAATCGACAGGGGATGATATCTCATTTTTAGAGAAAGTTCTTCTAAAAAAGTCTCCGCAGGAAGCGGAATACTTGCTCCGATTATCTCTGATTCTCCATCCTCTTCCTGTAAATTTTTGTCATTATTTATATCATCCTCTTCCAACTTAGTACCAGGACCCGCTTCATAGAAAATACGAAGATTTTCCCTAAGTTTTTTAAGTTCTGCTTGAGAAAGTTGCTGTGGCCTATGTTTTTGCAGGTCTCTCGAAAACATACTTGATAGCTCCTCGCACACAATTGAGCACTGAGGCAGTTCATCGAGGTTTGCAATAAGCGGCAACCATCCAGCCGGCGCTCCCGTTTCATCAATTATCGAATTAATAGCTTCGTTAGATATACCATAGGATTTAAAAACCGATGATTCTAGTATCGATTCTGCTGTGTGCAAACAAGAGCAAATGCTAAAATTTCGATCATAGAATTGGGCAATAAAATTATATAGCGAAGTTTTTGCAGTTGTCTTTGCATTATATAAATTTACATCATATATATCTTCAATCATATTCTGATTCATTAATAAGCTTTTGCATTTATGGCAGAATATTGACAATGCTGTGATTAAATCAATGTCATCAACTTTTGGCAAGGGGAGGCGTGATATATATCCTGTATTAAAACGAATATCTTGGCTAATTACTCTTGCCATGTAAGATCCTATTCTGCAATTGAGAATCCCCATTAAGGCATAACGTGATATTTGGTCTGACGTTGGAAATATAGACATACTATGAACATCGTACACAGAATTCTCAATTATCCTCAGACCTAGCGATCCACGTGCAAGAAATGTATAAGTTATACCCTCACAAAAATAGGTATCCGAATTTTGGAATCGTGCCCTTTCATTATGCTCATAATATACTCCTTTACCAGTCCAATCTAGTCTATATATTGATAATCCTGCCCATTTGGCATATCCTCCCCCTTTCTGATATTTTGCCCATCTCTGATTGCATGGAACCTCCCAGAAAAATCTTAGAAATCGAGCATTGTCCCCTGTGGCTAATCCTTGTTTTACGCCCCCTGCTTCAGAATCAACTGTAATCTTTGATCTAAGTAGATTGAATATGTCAGAATGTATCCAATAAATTATAGGCGTATTTTCTAATCCAAGCATTTCGCTTTGTTTGATAATATATTTTATATTTGGAATGATGTTTGATACTCCGCCCAATAAGATCTTCGCTTGTTCTTTAGATGGCCGAGATGCAGTTAGTCGATAACATTCACAAATATGAGAATCTTCAGCCCTTGCTTTTTGCCAGACAACCATGACTGGGTTACCAGGAGGATCTGCCTCTGAAAAAGCATGCCTTCCTAAATGCGCTAGAACAGTTAAAGAGTCTGTTGAAAGAAGCAACTTTCGCAATTCAGAATAGGATGAAAGAGCTAACCATCCCTGCAGAGTTATCATTGCGAAATATCCGTTTGGTGAGGCTAAATTATTGCTAAGTTTGATGAAAGCGCCGAATAAGTCGCGTTTCCCCGAAGGGTAATGCTTTATCAGATAACTTTTCAAGCTTACTCCCATCTTCCTGCTTCCAAGGTACGGCGGATTCGTTGCAATGACATCATAGCGATGTGTCAGCAAATCGAATAACGCGAACCCTTGCCCTGCAGAGTGACCGAAGAAAGACCGGTAGGCATCTGTTGCATACGACTCTGCTTCAAAGTGTTCTCTTAGGCGAGCAATTACTTTGCGTTTCCATACATCCCATCCAGATTCGCTTCCAAATAATAGCAAAGATCCCTTTAGGCTCAATAAAGCCCGATCAACAGGATCTTCAATCTGAACCAATGAGCCCAATTCACCAACATTTGCCAGCCCATTAAAGACAGCCTCAATTGCAGGTCTTAATGGCTCGTCATCTGGATGATTCTTCAGAAAAGCTTCAATATGATTTTCTTTTCTAGGTAGCTTGATATTAGTGGCAATGAAGTTGTTATGAAAATTCTTTAGGTTTGATCCATCTAGATCTGGTGCTATTTCTATAGCCTTCATCCAGAGCGCAGCCTTAGCTATCTGAACCGCTCTTTCATCGATATCGATCCCGAAGAGATTATTATTTAAGATAGAAGTGCAAATTTCCTTTGGATCTCTAAGAATCCCTTCCTCCTGGTACATTTCATAGAATAGGTCGAAAGCCTCCAGGTGGAAGTGACCTGAACCGCAAGCCGGATCCATGAAGCTTATCTTCGAAACCGGTTTTATCTGGACAGTTGCTCGATCTGCATCGATGACGTAATAATCCCATCGTTCGAAAAGTTTGGAATCAGAATGCATTCCAATCCAAATTGCTCCTAACGAATTCTGTACAAGGAACTTCACCATATATGGCTCAGTGTAAAGTTGAGTGGCAGCGATGATACTAGGGCCTTCAATCTTGGTTTTCTCTATTTTCGCCCTTTCAAAGGTTTTTTCTTTCTCATCTTCGTTCCAATACTGATAAGCCCAGCCAAACGAATCAGGAGCTTCGAAGATCTCATCCGTGGCGACCTCCTGCCCCTTGGGCTTCTCTAAACCAGATAGAAGCGCGATGATCCTTTTCAATACTGCCAATGATGGCCGGAGCTTCGTAGCCGGAACATCTGGATTGAATAAATCGGGAAGATCCTTTGAACGTTGCTGGAACTCATAGAAAAGAACTGTAAAGAGCCCATCATCCTCTCCTTGGCAAGCTTGGGGATTCTTCTTGGCAAAGCGGTTATGGACTAGGGAACGCCCGCCATAGACTTCCTTCTTTCGGATGACTTCATCTATTATCCCACGTGCCTCCATGATTCGAAGAGCAAAGAGCCTATTGGCCCAGGTGTAGGCCGACTCCCGAATGAACTCGGCCACTGCATCCTTCCTTGCTACATTGGCCTGCTGGCGGAAGTCTAGGTAGGCATCCATAACCTCGCGTGCATCTCTATCTACATCTGAGAGATGGGGCATCTCCACTACCGGCTTGGATCGGTCCAGCCAAATGCCAAGCCTGTTGAGTTGCTGCTCCAAGTCGCCTGCCTCGCCATTTTGCCCCTCCAGAATATGCCTCGTCTCAAGGCTTATAGCTCTGAGAGTTTTCTTCAGCCGATCATCCATTTAGATCAGCTCCACTTCGTTTCCTTCTTCGAGCTCCTTACGAACCGCCTGATCAAGCAGACCCTTTACCTGTTCCCATTGATTAATATCCCTAATTCGACCAGTGGTGACCACATCAGTCACGTTAAGATGGCGGACCTTCTTGGCAGTAAGTTTGGGAACTTTCACCTTTTGAAGATCCTCTTTTTTTCGCTGAATTGCCTCCCCTAACTCTCTGATATGACTACTCGAACTATCAGGAAGGGTCGAAACCTGTATGATATCTTTTATTTTATCGATACCATTGATGAATTCTTCTAATGGTTTAGAAAGCTCTGTGACGAGGTCGGGCTTTAATCCATTAATTTCGAGATCTTTGGGCAGCCTTTCCAAGGCTTCCTTAGCACGCCTCCTAGCATCTCCCCTCCATAAAGTTAGGATTTGCTCCAACTCACTTGTAGCAGAGAGCTTATTACCCTGCAGAATCTTCCAATTCTCCTCTTCGACCATATTAGCATCCTTTATAGTGGCCCTCCAGTTGGCTAGGAAAGATCTGCATGTACC
The DNA here is from genome assembly GCA_002067365.1 of Methanosaeta sp. PtaU1.Bin060. GTDB lineage: Archaea > Halobacteriota > Methanosarcinia > Methanotrichales > Methanotrichaceae > Methanothrix. The sequence goes on from MVRK01000102.1 coordinate 20,359, forward strand.
CTCCTTAGGAAGGCGATTCTCTACCGAGCCTAGACTGCTGGCAAAATTGCGCATCTCTATAAATTCTTCGGCCATCTTGCTGACAAAGGTGATGGCAGCTCGGATAATAGCAGCATCGACTTCGAGATTGCCCTTTAGAGCATATATTTCATGAACCCGGTGATTTGGACTTTTTAGAGCAACAATCTTTTCAAATCGCTCTTTGCCAGAATGGAAACTTCTGGGTAGACTCAGTCCAGCAGGCTGGGACCAACGGATAACCTCATCAGCCTTGCTGAGTAGCTCCGAAGCGAACTCTTCCATGGCTTCAGAGAGGGCTGCAGGAGTTTCATCGATCTTTCGCATTCTGGTCAGCCGAATCAATAGCTCTCTGACCTCATCGAGTGGTGGAGATTCAACTTCATCAAGAGCCAGCTGAACCTTATTAAAATCAACACTTCGCCTTAGAGCATTTTGAAGCTCCTGATCAGCTGGATTAGTGAAAGGCTTTTTGTTTATGCTAATGATGATTGATCCTGCCCTGACCAAAGCTGCAACACCAATGCGTACAGCACTCGGATTCCATCCATAGGGCGGGCTGGAAAACTCCTCGATAAGGTCCGCTCCTAGTATTCGCTCATTCCTGCTCTGTCTGAATGATATATAGCTGCAAATGCCATCGATTAGTGGAGAATGGGGATCAATCTGACCAATTTTATCATAGATCCCTAGCTTTTTAATATCTGGAGATAGACTCTTGGATCCATTTAAAACTTCTGGAATGGCCTTATGCTCATTAATCACTTTAAACAGCAGATACTTCGGATAGAGTGTGGGCCAGTACAGTGCCGATATCTCCGACTCTAAGGCAACGCCGGGTGATTGACCGTTCTTAACTATCAGAGATCTTGATGATCCTTGGAAGACTATATTGGCTCCCTTAAGGCCCTCACGCAAGCCTTCTACTACTTTTTCTCTCAGCTTACCTAAGTCCTTTGATTCACGTTCGGACGCTATCTTATGAGCTTCCTCAGATTTATGAGGGTCTCCCTTCCATCTTTGGACGACATTTCCTACTGCAATATAATAAGCAAGTATTTCTTGAAAGGTACTGCTCTTGGCCGATAGAACGAATATAGTTTGTTGTTCTTCCCGGCCTAGGCTTCTCTCCTCAAGTTCACGAAGCTTCACTCCTGAGAGTGGCGAAAATATCTGGATCTGCACGAAACCATCCTTGGTAATGGGCGTTTCATCGAAATAGACCCTCACCGGAAAATCGCCATCTCTGTATTGAACCCTATCTAGACCCAGAATCTGCCTGATCTCCAATTTTGACAGCCCTGCTTCTAGATCTTGCATTTTATAGGGCGCCTTTTCATCCGCCACATCCTTCTCGAAATTCTGCTCTTCCGGCGTCAAAAATTCGTACTCTTCCCCGATCTTGGCCACGAGCTTGGCATCTATCAGTTTCTTTAGCTCCGGCATAATATGGTTATAGATCTCTGGTAAGTTATCTGTGCTATGCTCTACCAGAAGACGTGAGATATTGTCTGGCGTCCTTGGTATGTAATTAATCCCACGTATAAGATAAAGTACCTCAGCTACGCGTCTAGTTAGGTTGGTTGCCTCCTTTACTCGGGTTTCTATCTGGCTTAAATCCTTGCGAGTTTCCGGGTTTACCTCTGCCTCCCCGGCTAAATTGTTGTAGACCTCATCAAAGGAGACCAGCTCCCCGACGGCAGAGTCGAGATATCTCCTTCTGCCAGACCTAAGGATATCCTGAGTTATGGCCAACAAGGTCCTGGTTGAGCCTGAAATCTGCTCACCCCTACCCCCTGCACTCCTTAGGCCTTTCACTATCTCAGGGATTAGATGTATCTGGTAAGGCAAGAAAGGATAAAACGTCACAAAGCCACCCTCGCTGCACTCGGGCAGCTTCTGGCTAGTATTCGCCAGCTCTCCTATGCCCCGGAGCGCACCAGGATTCTCGTTATAAACCTTGGCAACCTCTTCCCTACCTGCTAGCTTTTTCTTGAAGATGCGATCTTCTAGGACTAGCTCGATGTTCTCAGTAGTCAGACTTATCTTGCGGAAGAAGCGCCCTTCAATTTTCTTCATATCACCCTTGAGTGCTCTAGCATTTTGGTAAACTGAGCCCATATCCTCATGGGTTGTGACAACGATCCAAATTTTACCTTTTGCCGCAATTGCTGATTCTTCCACCAAGGCTTGGAGCTGGGCCAGCTTTGTACCGTCCTCTCCTATCCACTGGCCAGATTCGTCCAGAATCAGAACTAAACGACACGGCTTGCCCAACTTTTTTTCCTGCTCGTTCAAATCGTCTAGAATCACACCTACTAAAAATTGAATATTATATAGCTCACCGTTCTCTGCATTTTTCAGGGCTTGGCTAACCTCTACTGGTGTTTCAAAGATATCCGGAGCAACATCACAGGCCGCTTTATAGAGTGCACTTGCGTAGTATGATAGGTTCTTCCTCATCTGAACCCATGGTTTCTTGGAGTACTTCTCAGCAGAAGCATGCAGATCTTCCAGCTTCCCCTGCTTATCCAACTCAGCTTCAATTACTCTGGCATAGATAAAATTGGAGCTATACCCTTTTGATTGGTAAAATTGGGATAAGAGTAGCTTTGGAAGCGGTGTAGTCTTGCTATCTTCCAAAGTATTGATGTTAAAGGCTAGAACCTGAGTATTGCATTGAGATACGCGGAATAGGCTACGTAATATTGAATCCCTTCGACTGGAGCTGTAAGGTAGCCTAATTTCAAACCTCTCTATTACTGGGATGCCCTCAAGGCTACGGTTTTCAATTAGAAGAGAGGCTATCTTCGCAAGGTGAGACTTGCCAGATCCGAAATATCCGGAGATCCAGACACCGATCTCAGAAGTCGGATTGAAAAATGTCTCAGTATAATGCTCCAGGAAATCATCCAAGAACTTCTCAATAGTTGGGGTTACTACATAGCTACCGATCTCGTCTGCTAGTTTATGTTCATCTTGCCTCTCACTAACTTTAATTGTTGGCTCGATCCTCTCTTCTATTTTAGTCTCAAAAATATCCCTAATAAGCATGAAATCACCCTCCTTTAGAGAACATCTCCTCTGTAAACGAATTCCTTAGCTATGTTAAGAAAAGAATAGACCCTAGGTTCATTGAGAGTGCCTGGGATGAGAAGAACGACAGGGCAATCTAGAATTACATCATCGCTGCTCCACAGTTCCTGCATTACAGCATGTGGTGTTGTTGCAGGGTACAGCGCTGCTAGATTTTCTAGGACTATTACCTTTTTCTTTGTGCCCTCTATATATGCCTTAGCTTTAACTTCATTCTTTATTGCATCAATCCAAAGGCTTCCCAGCTCAGACTCAGGATTTGAACCTGGCATTGGATCCCTAATAGATTCGAGAACATTATTGATCCCTAAATCGTCTAAAACAGATGCCGTTATCGGTAAAATATCTATGATCTCAAAGTCGAACTCTTCGCCCAAGCTTCTGCTCAATGTCTGCCATTCCTTAAGAACTGCAACCTCTGCCTCTGGAGGGTAAATAATAGCGAGAAACGGAGCCCCTGAGCTCCTGCCAATGTGCATGTACTGAGTTTTGATTCGCTCGATTGCTTCCCTCAACTTCCAACTCCAGTCAACTTCCCCGCTCATAAGATACCTCTGGCAACCGAACTAGCTCTAGCATCGTCGTGCGCCCTGATTTCTCAAATCGGATCCACTTTCTTTGAGCCAGATCAGCAAGCGCATTCGAAATATCTGACTCATTCCAAAGGAAGAGCCTCCAATCGGGAGCATCTATAATTGCGATTCCCTCCTTACCCTCTGCTTTTAGAACGCAAAGTAAGTGATATACCGTCTCTGGAGCTACAGGAGGTCGCTGAATATATTTCTTTTGAATACCCCTTAAAATGCCGAAGTCCCTAAGGGCAGATAGCATATTGCTTGATAGCTTTTTGCGTGTGCTCTCATGCCATTGCGTAATTTGCTGGGATGCACTGGATTGCGCTTCAAGAAATAGCAGGACGTCCTCTCGATTTACACTCGTTACTTGCGTTTGCCACTTATCCCAAATAACGCTTGTTATGAAATCGAAAGTCAATCGGTCTCGGAGTGAATAATAAAGGTAAGTCAAAGAGATATATTCGGGTGATGTAATCCCCTTGGCGGTTGTAGCTGCAATTGAGAGGCCCACCCATTCTGGAGCTATGTAGAGATAGCGATAATAGAGATCATTCCAGATACGGCGCCTGGTTTGGAATGACTTTTTATGAAGGCAATTATCTATAAATACATTATCTCTTAACTCTTGAATATTAATTTTATCTAACTCTTTAAATAGGATGAAGGTTTCCTGGATTAAAGCCCCTTTAGATGCGTTTCTAGAAGAGTGTGGGCCAATATCTCTGAGTGCCTGTAGGCTCTGGAAGGAAACCGATTGGCCATCATACATACAGGTAACCACTTCAATTCCACGGTAATAAACTCATTGGCCTACTCTCAGTTAGCATATATGCAGTATCGTATATGTATACTTAAACGATTAAAAAAGCAGCTATGCCTTTCGCTGGTATGATTATGGACGTAGATTCAGCACAGATTCCAAGATAAAAAGAATTCTTGGCGTCAGGATTCAGGTATCGATGGCTCTCCTATAAATCTTTTCTAAGTGATTTTATGACGCATGAATTCACAGAAACGAGGGAAATGTTAACTATTGCCCCTTCCAGTTAAGTTGATATCAAAACCTACGCAGGCAAAAGGCCAAAGATCAACCTCAGCTTGGCGATCAAAAATGAGGCCTATTTTTACGGGAAGGGCCACTAGATTAGATCTATGGTAAACTGAAAAAAATGAGTTTCAATCGGTTGACCCCAACCCTGCGGGCAGGTCAGGGAACATATGAGCTATGATAGATAATTATGGGATATATCTATTAGCAGGTCGAATATGCCATGGGGCTTTATCTTCAGGATCTCCATGGCATTTAGTGCCGATGCCATGGAATTAATCTTCCTATTATTGCTTTATTCGCAAATATCTGAATCTTTACTCGCGCTTAAGATACCCATGGCTAGGCTTCTATATTGGATGGAACCTCGGATACCTTATCGATATATTTCTCCTGGATCGCTATGTAGCTCAAGTTTTCAAATGAAATGTGAAATCTGAAATCTCCTGGAAGGAATAGCCGCTAGATGCTGTTTCTTGACCTTCTCTTGACCTTCTCGCTATATATACTAAGCTAACCTCGATATGAAATCTACGCCAAATCGGGCTTAGATCTGAGGTCCAATCGAGATTTTAAAGGCTATTAGGCTTTCTCCTCCGGTGAGTTTTCAGATTTCATTTGAAAACGACAGGGTCCCTAATCCGTACCCTGAGACTCAGAATCTTCTCTCCTCTCTTTGACCCAGGGCGCCGACTAACTTCGAAGCTCCTCTTATCCAGGTTGTTAACAAGGTAAGTGAACTCCGAGGGACTAAGATCGAGGTCTTTCTGCAGCTGCTGGAAGGTCTGAGAGCCGCCACGTTTCTTCAAAATCTCTTTTAGCTTCGCTATTCTCTTAGCAGTCTCCCTTCCAGGGGCTTTATCCGCACTTGGAGAGGCTTCTATTGCCTTGACCTTCTGTGCTACGTAGGCGAAAGCTTCGCTGTAATCACCCGTCCATTGATCGAAGCCCTCAGCGCGGCCTTCCAGAGCTTCAACCCGTTCTCTGAGCTGTTTGACCTCCTGCAGGAGCGATTGAAGGACTTCGACAGGGACCACTACGAGAGAAGGTTGATCTTCCGGCATGTGATAGCCTCAAAATATATTTAGTTTATTTTATAAACTATATTCCAAGCTGCGGTATATGCGCCAGGTAGCTTTCCCTTAGCTCCTTCTTGTCGATGTGATCATAGATGTCTATGGCCTCACGCCTCACATCGCCTCGAAGCTCCTGAATGAATTCACGGGACATGCCCGCTCGGCGCAGGTGGGTCGTGAACCAGTGGCGGCAGCAATGTGGGCTGAAATGATCTTCCGTGCGATCAGAGTCAGGATTATGCAGACCTGCACACTCTGCGGCTTTGGTCACTGCCAAGTACACTCCGTTGCGGTTGAGTCGCCCACCTTCGTTATTGACGAATAGTGCCTTACTGTTCTTGGGGTTGCGGGACGCTCTTGCCCTGAGCCAGCGGTGCAAAATAAGAGCGGTCTCATCGTCGAAGAAGACCGTCCTGTTCGTTCTTTTGGGCGTTGGCTTCAGCCTTATGCTTCCCTCGACCAGGTCAACATCATCGACATCAAGCTTGATGAGTTCGTTACGCCTGATGCCCGTCTTGGCGAGAAGCGTAATGACTGCCTTGTCCCTTATATCCAGAACTGAGTTTATCAGCTTGGCCATATCCTCGACTGAGATAAGCTTCCTGACCTGGCCATCATCGTTGTCTTTGTACCTGTGCAGATACCTCTTCCTGACCGAGTTGATGGGATTCTTATCGATATACTCTTCATATTCCAGGAACTCATAGAAACTGGACAGAGCGCAGAAGTAGTTCTCAATCGTCTTCTGGCCTACACCTCTATCTCGCCTGAGGTAATCCAGAAAGCCCTTGACGATATTCTTATCCACTGAGAGTATGTCCTGGTTCCTGCTGGATAGGTACTGAGCGTATATTCTCAGAGAGGAGTAATAGCGCCTGGATGACTCGTGAGACATTCCCCGGACATCACAGTCCTCTCTGAACTGGCTGATGAGATCAGCTGGAAGATCTGCGGCTACAGCAGCCTCGATCATGCTATCCATCTCCAGCCTCGAGATGTGTTGGCAACGAGGCCGTAAACCTCCATCTCCTCAAGCTGCTTTGATACTGCGCTTACAAGATCAGAGTCCTTGGGATCAATTTCCAGCTCTTCGAGGAGTTTATAGCTATCGACTGTGGCGCCTCGTTTTAGTATTTGGAGGATCTGCTTGCTGTATTTCCTGACTCCCTTGTACTGGTCATCAAGGAACGCCTCGCTGCGATATCTTTTCAGGTCGGTTTCGTATTTCGCAATGACGATCTTTTTCTGTTTCAGGTCGTCCCTGAGTTCTTTGTTCTCGGTTCGGAGCTTGCCGATCTCTTTTACAAGCTCTCCACGGGGCTTGAAATCAGAGTTCTCGGCCAGCGCACTCTCTACTACCTCTATGACAAACTTGGATAGGGGCACTCCTGCTTCTTTAGCCAGGGTGTCCCAGCGAGCTTTGTCCTCGGCAGAAGGGAGGTATAGGTAAACGTATCTGGACTTGTCAGGCATTACCATGAAGGCTCACCAAACGAAAAAAAGTACGCCTCGAGCTATTTAAACATTACTAGTAAAATCATGCGGGGGACGGGATTCGAACCCGCGAACACCTACGTGACAGGGCCCTCAACCCTGCTCCTTTGACCTGGCTTGGAAACCCCCGCTCGAAATGGGTTTGAGATCAGCCTTCGATCTTCGGCTGATCAGATCATATCTTCAGGTCAGCTCAGCCAATTTGGCGTCCAGATCCTCTGCACGCTTCCTGATCTCCTGCGCAGCTTTGGCCACAAGCTCCTTGACGGGCATGACGCCGCTGCTCTCGATGGAGATTACGAATGAGTCCAGGACCGGAGTCACCTTAAGGGCTCCCGCCTCGCACTCTTCAATGCAGAGCTTGCACAGAGAGCATTCCAGGATATTTGTAGCTTTCGCTCTGCCCTCCTCCAGGGCTAGAACATCTCTCGGGCAGACCTCGATGCATTTTCCACAGCCGTCGCAGGATGCTCCGATCTCGATCTTCGGGAGGTTCTTGTAGCCGCAGAGGGTTCCTGCCTGCCACTTGGAGTGATCCTTGCCGACGCGTTTGGTGGCAAACCCCTCTATCACCACCTTCTCGCCCTCGCCCAGGATGACAATTGGTATCTTGTCGAAGGCCGGCTTCACCCCGGGATCTGTGAACTGGATATCCTTGGAATAGACCATCCCCGGCCCCTCGGCCGAGAGCATGAAATCCACCCTGCATCCAGGACAGCCCTCCCCGCCACACTGGCAATCCTCGGGCCGGGAATAAGAATCCAGATCCTTGGACTGCAGGGGCACAAGCCCGAGCCGAAGAGCAATCTGCTCATCGAAGAGCACTGAGGTATTGTCGTAGAGGCTGATCTGATCTATGGCCAGTATCGGCACCTCGCTCATGCAGGCGCGCCTGATGCCGTTAGCAAAAGCGGCTGTCACGCCGCTGAGGAGGAACCTGATCCTGTCCTCCCTCAGCTCGATCAATTCAAACTTCAAACTTCACACCCTTCGACCCCTCTTTCCGCCGGCAGGCTTCGTGCCGTCATGAGGTATTGGGGTCGCGTCCTCGATCCTTCCTATTCGCAGACCTGCACGCGCAAGTGCCCTTATAGCTGCCTGCGCACCGGGCCCTGGAGACCTCTGCCTGTTCCCGCCGGGGGCGCGCACCTTCACGTGAACGCCGACGATCCCCTTGTCCTTAACTGCTTCCGCAACCTGCATGGCCATCTGCATGGCTGTGTAGGGAGAACTCTCGTCCCTGGCAGCTTTTACCACCATGCCGCCCGAGATCTTTGCCAGAGTCTCGGCTCCAGTCAGGTCGGTGATAGTAATAAGCGTGTTGTTGAAGGACGAAAAAATATGGGCAATGCCCCATTTTCCTTCTGCCATTTATCCTTCCACCCTTGGTGTTCTGGATGCCCTCTCAGGATGGCCTTCTTTGGCCATGGGCGATCCCGTGTAGTAATCGATGGTCATCTCATCGCCACGCTTCACAAGATAGCCCGGCACAGTCACCCTGCGCCCTGAGATCTGGATGTGCCCGTGGGTTATGAACTGCCTGGCCTGCTTGAGGGAATTGGCGAGCCCCTGGCGATAGACCTGCGTCTGCAGCCTTCTCTCAAGAACGTCGGTCACCTTCATAGAGAGAATGGCATCGAGATCCCCTTCCTCTTTCAGCATTCCAAGCCTCTTGAGGCGGTTTAAGATCGCATCTGCCTCGGTGGTAGCCTGGCCCGCAGCTACGGCCGCCAGCAGACTGCGGCTGGCCTGCCTGTACTTTCTGAGAACAGCCTGTGCCTTCCAGAGCTCTCTCTTGTTGCGAAGGCCGTATGCCTTGACCGCCTCCACCTCCTGAGCGATGCGTTCCGCCTGCCAGGGAGTGCGCGGCCTGCTGTAGCTCTTGCGGCTCTTGCCTGGATATCCCATTCCTTATCACCTACTCCTTGGTGGCGGCTGGCGCAGCCGCTGGTGCTCCTTCCCTCTTCCTGCTCACGCCGACGATGGCCCCTGTGCGGCCTGTCGATCTCGTCCTCTGGCCTCGAACACGCAATCCGCGCTCGTGTCTGATGCCCTTGTAGCTCCTCATCTTCTTCATGAGGTCGAGATCTTCTCGCAGTGTCATGGTCAGATCCATGCCCATGATGTGCTTGTCAGCGCCTGTGGCGATATCGCCGCGCCTGTTGACCATCCAGACAGGGAGTATGCCCGTGGCCTCCTCCTCAATGACCTTCTTGAGCTTCTCGATCTCCGCATCGGGGAGCAAGCCAAGAGTTGCGCGTGGGTCCACGCCTGCCTTGTCGGCAAAGATCCTGGCACACCTGCGGCCAACGCCCTTGATCCCAGTGAGGGCCATATGAACCTGCCTCTTGCCTGCCAGGTCTGTGTTCAGAATGCGAACTATATGCTTGAGTTCTTCGGCCTCTTCGGCCTTCTTCGGCTTCACATCAGCCTTCTTGGATTTCTCTTTTGCCAAATTATTCCTCCAGAAGTTGATTCCTCTGGATTTAGCCCCGAGCACTTGCTCGACGCCGCCCGCTCATCAAGTAGTTGGGCGAGTTTCCATTGAGCCAAAGGCAAGATGTACTGCTCATACATAAGACTTATGTTGGATCATATCCCTGCCTGGGGAAAATCGCTAGGGATGATAGCTGGATGCTGGAGCCAAAGACGAAGATGAACCAGAGAAAATCCGCTATCTAGTTAAGCGAGCAGCACTCTGAATTAATGGAGGATAGCATGCAGAACGACAGGGTCACAGTGGGTTTGATTCAGACCGCGGTCTCTGTGGATTCGCGTTTCAATCTCGGAAACACAATAATAAAAGCCGAAGGAGCGATAGCTAGGGGTGCCGAGATCATCTGCCTTCAGGAGCTTTACAGGACACGCTACTTCCCGCAATGGGAGCGAAGGGATGCATCGGCTCTTGCGGAGACCATCCCGGGAGAATCGACGGAGGTCTTCTCGGCCCTCGCAAAGAGGCATGACGTGACGGTGATTGTGCCCCTCTTCGAGAAGGACGAGACGGGTTTCTACAACTCAGTGGCTGTGATCAATGGCGATGGGAATCTGCTTGAGACCTATCGCAAGATCCACATCCCCCATGACCCTCTCTTCTACGAGAAGGACTACTTTTTGCCGGGCGATGAGGTGCGAGTTTACGAGACCGAGCAGGCGAAGTTTGCGGTCCTCATCTGCTATGACCAGTGGTTCCCTGAGGCTGCCCGCGTGGCCGCCCTGAAGGGGGCAGAGATCATCTTTTACCCGACGGCCATCGGATGGATCAAGGGAATGGAGGAGCCCTCCGAGGGCGACTGGCGCGATGCCTGGGAGACTGTGCAGAGGGGGCATGCCATCGCCAACGGAGTTCACGTCGCTGCAGTGAACCGCGTGGGCAGGGAGGAGGATCTTCTCTTCTGGGGAAGCTCTTTTGTCTGCGACTCCTTCGGCAAGGTCCTGGCGAGGGCGAGCGACAGCAAAGATGATGTCTTGGTCGCAGAGCTTGACCTCTCCATGAACGAGGATGTGCGGGAGGGCTGGGGATTCTTCAGGAACCGACGCCCTGAGACCTACTGGCCCATCGTGGGGCCGCAGCCGACTGGTCCTGAAAAAAGGAAAGGCGAAGCACTGGCTGGTGCAGATGCTGGGGTGCCAAGGGCCTTCACCCGCTCGGAAGCCACGCCCTCAACCCTCGGCTACAGGATGCCTGCTGAGTGGGAGAGGCACGAGGCGATCTGGCTCTCATGGCCCTACGACCTGGAGAGCTTTCCCGAGATCGAGAAGGTGGAGGAGTCTTATGTCGCCATCATCAGGGCGATACACGAAGGCGAGATGGTGAACCTCCTGGTCAGGGACGAGCCTATGATGAGCAGGATCCTGGCGATGCTGGGCGCGGCTGGCGTCGATATCTCCAGGGTCAGGTTTCACGCAGTCGACTACGCCGACGTCTGGTTCAGGGACTACGGGCCGACCTTCGTCGTGAACCGGGAGAAGAGAAAGCTCGCGATGGTCGCCTGGATCTTCAACGCCTGGGGCGAGAAGTATGCAGGGCTGATGGACGACGCGAAGATCCCCGGCATCATCAACGAGGACCTGAAGCTGGACTGCTTCTTGCCAGGCATAGTCTTCGAGGGCGGGTCCATCGATGTGAACGGCCTTGGAACAGCTCTGACAACAGAGCAGTGCCTCCTGAACAGGAACAGAAACCCGAGGCTGGGCAAGGAGGAGATCGATGGGTACCTGAGGGACTACCTCGGAGCGTCCAAGGTCATCTGGCTGAAGAAAGGAATAGCTGGCGATGATACAGACGGCCATGTGGACGACATTGCGCGTTTCGTGAGCCCCACGACGGTGCTCTGCGCCTATGAGGAGGACCCTGAGGACGAGAATTACCTGCCACTGAAGGAGAACTACGAGATCCTCTGCGCAGCTGCTGACCAGGACGGAAATCCCCTGAAGGTGATCAAGCTCCCGATGCCAGGGCGCGTGGGCGGCGTGGAGCGGCTGCCGGCGAGCTATGCCAACTTCTACATCGGGAACGATGTGGTGCTGGTCCCTGTCTTCGGCGACAGGAACGACAGAGAGGCGCTGAAGATCATCCAGGAGGCTATCCCTGAGAGAGCTGTCCTGGGGATCAACTGCAGGGATCTGGCGTACGGCCTCGGGACGATCCACTGCATCAGCCAGCAGCAGCCGCAGGTGTGAGGCGGGGCTCTGATCTCCTTTAGCATCATCTTTTCACCCCAGCTCAAAGCTCGTTACGCCAAAGATCCTGTTCATTGGGAGGAGTGGAGCATACTTATTATACATCCGCACAGTCTCGAATACCGGATACATATTATAGCGCTCAGCCAATCTGAGTGCTGCGGGGTTTGGTTTAGGCAGATCAATGAAGACCTGCGAGCCTTGGGGCGCATGGCCGCAAAGGGCACAGAACAAGGAATCGGCTATATTGGCACTATCTGCAAAAAGTGGGCCAATTTTATATCCCTGATGGCATCTCCTGAGCACACCATATCCTACAAGCTCACAATCACTCATGAGGCCCATTGCGGCCCCTTCCGGCAGCAAAATCCATGATTTGATGAACTCATGCCTGGGCACGGGGAAAAATTGATCATCATAAGCCAGGATATCCTCTAGTGGCAATTGCGCGAGGTCTTTGATTCCTGCTTCATCACATCCTGCCCCGGTCCCAACTCCTTGGTAGCGCACGCTCCTGTAACATTGCCTGAACCCGATACGCTCGTACAGCTTCTGCTGCTCCAATACACCGTCAAGCCCTATATTCCTCCCTTCAAGGTGCTTCATACCTGCATTCCAGATCGCAGTTCCTAATCCTCTACCTCTGAAAGCAGGATGGACTATGTAAAACCCCAGGAAACCGAAAGAATCCCCATAGGCAACTGCTGAGATGCAGGATACTGGTTGGCGATCGAGTATTCCCACAAGGAATCCATGAGGATCAGATCTAAAGAAAGTCTCAGCATCGTGAATACCAGGATTCCATCCTTCATCTTTGGCCCAGGAAATAGCGAGGTCGACCTCGTTCCTGGCCATCTCCCTTATGATGTATCCTTCCTCAGCCATATGGTCAGCCCTTTTCTAAGCCCTTTTAATGATAATGACTTTTTCGGATCAGTGGCGTCCACATCGCCTTCAATATAGGACGTGCAGCGATTTTGATTGCACGCCCGATAGTGATCTGTGGGCCTTGTGCCACAGGCCGAAGCCTCTTTAGCGCCAGCCCATCCCTGATGCTCGTGCCATCTGATCTTCTCATTCGATTATTCCCTTCAGCATCACGACGTAAGGCACCCTCTCATAATCATCCGAGCTCTCGACATCTGCGTGATATCCGTCTCTTATCCTGACCTCTATCATGTACACGCCTGCCTTGGATTGACCTGTATCCCACATCCAGATATTGTTCGTTGTCCAGGATGCCACAGGCACCCATTGATCTTCAGTCGAGGCTCCCTTGAGGAAATAGCGGTAGAGTATAGTATCCCCGTCAGGATCAGAGGCCTTAGTTGTCCAGGTCACCTTGGTGCCCTTGTCCTGAGGGCTCTGTCTGTTTGATCTGATGCTCAATATAGTTGGCTTGGAGTTCGGTTTGGTGCTGCCGATGCCTGCAATATCGTTGATATCAAACTCTGCGCTGATGTGGCTGTCATATGCCCAGGGAGCTGCATGGCGTCCGTCCCTTACGCGCAGGTCTATGATGTTCACGCCGCTGTCTACGGGGCTGGTAGTCCAGTTCCACGTATTGTTCTCGGTCCAGCCGGTCATCGGCTTCCACTTATTTCCTGTCAATGGTCCGTTCAGCCAGAACTGATACAACAGCTTATCCCCGTCTGGATCGTAAGCATATCCTGTCCAGATAATCGTCGAGCCTGCTGTTAGTGGACCTTCCTGATCTGGCGTCAGGCTCTTGGCCGAAGGTGCCTGGTTGGCAGCCCCTGCAATCGATGACGGGATAAGCCCCTGGCCTTGAGAATTTTGTGCCTGCAAAAGATCCTGAGTGGTAACGGCCTGAGCCGGACAAAAAAATGCCATTATCAATAAAGCACACTCTAAAAGAACCCACATATGATTTCTCTTCATCATCTAAATCCCCTGCACCCCTTATTCGAGATATCATTCATATTAATATCATCATAGTTAAATTTTCTGATCATTTCGAGGGGTTAGATCGCCCTCATCCACATCAATCGTAGCCGAAAATCCCAACCCGAACTCTCGAAAAACTGTTAAATCCATTTGGTCAGAGGCGAGATGAATGGCCGAAGATCCGAAAAAGACTTCAAGCGAGACTGCATGAAACATGAATGAGCGCAACATAAGGATTGCATTGCTATTAAGACCTCTCTCAGTGCATTGTCACACCAGCAGTCGAGCCGTCATATGTGGCTGGCTGCAGCCGGCTTCTTCAGATGCTCATCGAAGAAAATTATCTATGCTGGTGAGCTTCTCGACATCGCCCTTGCCGATGCTCGCCTCAGAGATTATCTTCTCTCTTATCTCAATGGGGGCCTTGGCCCTCAGGGCGAGAGCAAGGCAATCGCTGGGCCGGGCGTCTATCTCGCTCTGGCGGCTGTCGCTCTTGATTGTCATGCGGGCGTAATAGATGCCGCCATCCAGGTCGTCGATGAGCACATTGGTTATGCTGGCAGAAAAGCTCTCCAGGACGGATATGAAGAGGTCGTGCGTCATGGGCCTGGGCGAGAGTTCTCCTGAGAGGGCATGGTGAATCGAGATGGCCTCCGATAGCCCCACGAAGATGGGAACTATCCTTGCAGCCTCGTCCTCCAGGAGAACAACCGGCGCGGGAGAGCTTCCGGCTGACTCTGCGATGTAAACGCCCTTCACCCTTACGGGGATCGGCACCTCCATACCATCATCTTCCGCATTCATCTTATAAAACTCCACCGATCTAAATCCCTGATACGCCGATTCTCACGCAGACGCCCTCGATATCCCAGTCCTTGACGAGCTTCCCCTTCACATCAAGGCCGAGGCCAAGCTCGAACTGGGAGGCCCTGACCTCGCTTGCGATGTGATCCTTCTGCAGGAGCGCAAGATCGAGGACGGGCTTGCTCTCGATCTCGACAGTCGCCTTGATCTGATCCTCGACTCGCAGGTCCAGCACCTTTCGCATCTCCTGAATCCTGCGAATTATCTCGCGGGCGTAGCCTTCAGCCTCCAGCTCAGGCGTCAGGACGACATCCACGTAGACATAGCCCTCGGAGAACTCCGCCGCCGAGAGGTTTTCCGGCGGCAACTCCCTGAACTCGATCATATCCTTGGTTACGGCGTAGCTCTTATTCTCAAATGTGATCAGCGCCTCACCTGTCTCAAGCTGGCTCTTGACTGCAAAGGGGTCTGCGATCTTCAGAGCCTCTACCACCTTTTTAGCCTCGCCCTTGAAGACCGGCCCGATCTTTTTATGCACCGGAGCCATCTCCAGGTCCATCCTGGGCTTTTGCCCTGGCGAGAGGACTGTCACCTTCTTGGAGTTGGTCTGGCCCTTGAGGACGCCCTCCAGGCCGCCGATCTCAACTGCCTCCTTGGAGGGCGCAATCACTATCTCGTTCACAGGCCAGCGCAGCTTTCTCCCCGCCTTCTGCCGGGCATTTGAGGCCGCCTCGGAGACCTCCCTGACGAGAGCCATGCTCTTCTCCAGCCTCTTGTCTATCAGCCTCTCATCGGCTTGCGGCCAGTCGCACATATGAACTGACTCGGGTGCTCCGGGGTCGATGCCCCTCACGAGGTTCTGGTAGATGGACTCAGAGAGGAAGGGCGTGAATGGTGCCATCAGCCGGCAGAGCTTGACCAAGACCTCATAGATGGTGGCATAGGCCGCCAGCTTATCGGGATCGTTCTGCTCAGTCCAGGTGCGGGGCCGCACGAGCTGGATGTACCAGCGGGAGAGATCTTCGAGGATGAAGTCTGAGATGAGCCGGACGATCCTGTGAAGCTGGTATTGCTCCATGGCTGCTGTGACCTCAGCCGCGAGGCTGTTCACGCGCGAGAGTATCCAGAGGTCCTCAGGGCGCAGGCTCTTCCTGTATATCGAGGGGTCTGCCTTGCTGGCGTCAAAGCCGTCCAGGATCATGTAGGGCAGAGCGAACCTATAGGCATTCCAGAAGATATTGAGCATCCTGGAGGTGTTCTCCACAGCCTCCCAGGAGAAATGCAGATCCTCCCAGGGCGCATTGGCCCCAAGGACATAGAAGCGCAGGATGTCTGCTCCGTGCTTCTTCACGACCTCCTCCGGCTGAACCACGTTGCCGATGCTCTTGGACATCTTCCTGCCCTGGTCATCCAGGGTGAAGCCGTGCATCAGAACGCTCTTGTAGGGCGCTTTGCCGAAGGAGACCATCGATGCACCGAGCTGTGAGTAGAACCAGCCGCGCGTCTGGTCGTGCCCCTCTGTGATGAAGTCCGCGGGCCACCACAGATCGAACTGCTGCTCATTGCCCGGGAACCTCAGAGTTGCCCAGGAGGCGACAGCGCTGTCGAACCAGACATCGAAGACATCCGGTGAGCGCAACATCTTCCCGCCGCAGGGGCAGTCCAGGAGGACAGAGTCCACATCCGGCCTGTGAAGATCAGAAATCTTCTGGCCGCTACGCTCCTCCAGCTCCTTCGCCGTTCCTATGACCTCGATCCTGCCGCAGGCCGGACAGCTCCAGAGGGGGAGGGGAATGCCCCAGTACCTCTGCCTGGAGATGCACCAGTCGCGGGCGTTGCTGATCCAGTCTGCGAAACGGGCGGAGCCTGCCCACTCGGGGTACCATGTAACCTTGGAGACCTCGTCGAGCATCTTATCCTTCAGCTCGGAGATTCGCAGAAACCACTGGCTTGTGGCGATGAAAATTATCGGCGTCTTGCAGCGCCAGCAGTGGCCGTACCTGTGGGTGAGCCTTCCCTGGGAGAGCAAGAGGCCTCGGTCTGCCAGGTCGAGGATGACCTCGCCGTCGGCCTCCTTCACATACTTGCCCTGGTACTTTTCGCCAGCCTCGGCGGTATACCTGCCGTCCTCTCCCACTGGGCAGAATACATCCAGGCCCTCCTTTACTCCCAGCTCGAAGTCCTCAATGCCGTGGCCGGGGGCGATGTGAACACAGCCTGTGTTCTCAGCTGTGACGAAATCCGCAACGTGAACCCCATGGGTGATCTCCCTTTGGCGGGGCACAAGTTCGACAAGAGGGTGCGAGTACTTCAGCTCCTGCATCTGCGCGGAGGTGAGGGTCGAGAGCAGCTCATAGTCGTTATATCTGCCCTCCTTCAGCACGGATTCGACCAGGTCCGAGGCCATGATCAGAACCTCTGCCTGTCCGTCCTTCCAGGCACGGACCATTGAGTACTGGAAGGAGGGGTTCACAGCCACAGCGACGTTGGCCGGAATGGTCCAGGGAGTCGTGGTCCAGATCACTATGTATGTATTCTCCTCGCCGATGACTGGGAACTTCACATAGATCGAGTAGTCTGTCTCGTCCCAGTACTCGACCTCGGAGTCGGCGATGGCAGTCTCGCAGCGTGGACACCAGTTCACCACGCGCAGCCCCCTCTCCAGGAGGCCGTGCTCATGTGCCCTCTTCAGAGTCCACCAGGCAGCCTCCATGTACTCGTTCTTCAGCGTCATGTAGGGATCGTCCCAGTCAAGCCAGACCCCCAGCTGCTTGAACTGAAGCGTCATGTCGTCCTTCTGTCGCAGCGCGAACTCCTTGCACCGGCTGATGAACTTGTCGACGCCGTAGGCCTCAATATCCTTCTTGTTCCTGAAGCCGAAGGACTCCTCGACCTTGACCTCGATGGGTAGCCCGTGCATGTCCCATCCGGCCCTGTCCTTCACCTCGAAGCCGTTCATCGACCTGTAGCGAAGCACTGAATCCTTGATCACCTTGTTCCAGGCTGTCCCGAGGTGGATTCGGCCTGTGGTGTAGGGCGGGCCGTCGACGAAGAAGAACTTCTTTCCACCGACCCTCATCTCTCGAACCTTGCGGTAGGTCCCTGCTTTCTCCCACAGCGCTCTGACCTGGCTCTCCAGATCCTTGGCATCGTACTGTCCCGCCACCTCTGTGATCAATTTGAAGTCCTCCGAAAAACGATTGCCACCTTGTACTAACTCTCTATTTAGCCTTTGTGACCTGCGGAAGGCAATTTCCTCACAATCATGCTCGAATACGGTGGGATCGATTGAGCATGGAAGCCGCCACATGTAAGTTGAATCTATATCAATCCAATCGCATATCCTTCACATGCAGGGTTAAATCGTTATATGTTAGTTCAGAGGAAGAGAGGAGCTATCATGTCCCCAGCAACCAGGGCTATATGGGCCATTGGTCTCATTTCAGTCGCTCTGCAGCTTCCAGTCGAGCCTGCGGCCTCAGATGTCCCGACAGCCCACTTGCGATCTGGAATACATGATCTCAAACGCCAACGATTACAGGGATCTTGAATTCATCACGAGTGGCCCGGAGGGAGACGGCAATATCTCCCGAGTAATTTCAAGCCGGATTCAGGTCTGACCGAATTCAGGCTGAATGCCGATCAAGAAGATGGATTTTGATGAAGAAGAATTCGGGCAAAACAAAGCTGCGTACATCGAGGACAATACAATACACTCCAACAGCACCTTTCCATCGGCCGCCGATTACGTTGCCTCTATCTCTTTTCTGCCCGACAGGATCTCGATATTTTTGACCATAGATAAAATAAGTGCAAGCGTCTTTAGCATCTCCAGACAGAAGGCATTGTATCATTATCCAGATGGATACCAAGGGGAGGTGCTCTTGCACGGAATGGATCTGCCCTTTCCGCCCCATCATTATTCCAGTCGTGAGTCTGCAGGCTTCGAATGTTATTTGACTGCACTGATTCTGCTAATCTCTGCCGTCTTTCTTGAGCGACTGACTGGAAAGAAATGATCCGAAGAGTCCAGTGGCAGAAATCCCGGATAGCTCCAACCAGGCATCCTATCGTGAGAGCGGCACATACTCCACGCCCGGCCTGTTTCTTCCGATCTCCATGCGGTAGAGCTTCATCAGCTCATAGACCTCCTCCGGCACATCCGTCTGGATGCATTCGCCAAGAAGTGCCCGTGCATCCTCCGCCAGGAAGGGCCGATCGTGGGTGTACTTCCCCGATACGAACTCCTCGATGACTGTCTCCATCTGCTCCTCGCCGCACTTGCCCTGCAGGATCTTTCTCAGGAGAACCTTCATCTGATCCATGGCCTTCTGGGCCTCTTCGGCATATATCAGTGTCTTATCGTCCATCTCGTCGATCTTCTTCTTTCCTACGATCTTGAGGAGAGATGTTGCCGGATAGACGCCCTGCTGGTCTCCCAGCTGCGGATCGACTGGGCCCAGAGCTGCATGAGAATCCATGATGATCTGGTCCGCTGCAAAGGCCACGAGGGTGCCGCCGCTCATGGCATAATGCGGGACTATCACAGTCTTCTTGGAGGGATGAGCCTTCAGGGCCATGGCGATCTGCGTGGCTGCCAGGGCAAGCCCGCCGGGCGTGTGCAGGATGATGTCGATTGGCACATCCTTCTGGGCGGATCTGATGGCGCGCAGGACCTGCTCGCTGTCATCGATGTCTATGTAGCGGGCGAGGGGTATGCCAAGAAAGCTTATGACCTCCTGGCGGTGGATGAGGGTGATGACCTGGGTGCCTCTCCTCTTGCCTAGGCGAGTGAGGACGCGTCTGCGCCCCATCTGCAGATAATTCCTCTGGGCCATTGGAACGAGGAAGAGCAGCATGAACAGCAGGATCCAGAAGTTGTTGATCAGCGAATCTACTCCCGTCTGGGCTTGAAGGAGAGGCAGAGACATCAAAAGATATGGGAAAAGAATCGTATTTAGACCTGTCGAGATCGGAGAGTTCGAGGCCGAGACCGCACGCTGTAGATGAAGAGGAGACCGATTACAGCGAGACGGAATACGTTGATTCTCAATGCCGAGGCGCAATTGTGTGAATCTGTATTAAGTTGCAAAAAATGAATGAGGTGGAGCACCAAGGCTAGAGTCGAAGAGTGTAGGCAGTCTTTTGCTTGAACTCCTTAGTGAACTCCCTCTTGTTGATGATGTTCCCCTGACCGTCCCTCTGGGAGACTGTGATCTTGTGGATATCGTCCCCTGAAACGTCTAGGCTGGCCTTTCCGTCCACGACTCCGTCCGCAGCATCGCTGCTGAAAAAGACTCCGTCCACGAAGACGTCGTAGCCCTTGACGGTATCTGATTCGATGACGACCCTGGCCATCCCGAGCATGGCGGTGGTAACCTCGACAGGGCCTGCAGCCTCCGCGGGCCGCGGCGCAACGTCGATGATGAGGGCATTGCCCGGCTGGCTCTTCACTGCGAGGATCAGCATAGTCCTTCCAGACACAGATGCATCAAGCTTCAGGCTGTAGTAGCCGGGGCTGAGGTGATAGCTGCGGTGGGCGATCTTGCCGCCTGCATAAGGGATGCCGTAGATGTCCGAGTTGCCATCCTCCGGCGTGAACACCACAAGATCCAGATTGTCACCCTGATTCGCCTGTATGTACCTCGTCCATGTGGTGTTCTTCTGAGCCCAAAGCTCGCAGGATCTGGCCTGGGAGACGTACTCGGAATAGGGAATCTCGCGCTCTCCCAGCCGGAAGAGGGAGGGCTCGTGGCCTGTTATGTTAAAAGGACTGAGATCCGGCAGGGCCAAGGCGGCGTTCTCTGTCTCGGCCGCGCCGCCAAGGGGATTGCTGATACCAGGTTTCTCCTGGGCACGGACAGCTGGCGCAAGAGATAGCAGCAGTAATAGCGATATTGCTGCCATTGGAATCAAGAGTCGCAATACCCTTCGTTGAGCCATCGAAAAAGGTGACTGCATCTACATAGTCTCCAGGGCGGGTATCCCGAGGGTCTCCAGAGTCACACGAAGAGCATTTCCTGCTGCCCTGACAAGCGCCAGCCTCGCAGACCTGAGGTCTTCAGGTGCGTCGAGCACAGGGCTGTATCTGTAGAACAAATTGAATGCCTCTGCCAGCTCGCGGGCGTATGTCGCCAGCTGATGAGGCTTCAGCTCACGCGCAGCACGGTCGATGACCATGTCGAACTCGGCGATCTTCTTCAGGAGAGCGACCTCATTCTCGCCTGTGAGAAGTCCCGGATCTAAATGCTTTGCCTCCCTGGTCGCTTCCGTCTCCTCGCCCTTTCGCAGGATGCTGCAAGCCCGCGCGAGAGAGTACTGGATGAAGGGAGCAGAGAGCTTCTCGAAGTCCAGCGCCTGCCTCCAGTCGAAGGTCGTGGCCTTGTCGGCAGAGACCTTGACCACATCGTAGCGCACAGCTCCCACGGCGACCTGCCTTGCGACATCCCTCCTGAAGTCCTCGCTCTCGTCCGGCCTGCGAACTGAGACCTCCTCGAAGGCCTGCTTCTCCACCTGGTCCAGAAGCTCGTCTGCCGAGATGAACTTGCCCCTGCGCGTGGACATAGATCCCGTGGGCAGGGATACGAACTCGAATATGACCACCTCGGGCTCGCGAATATTCAGAAGCCTCAGGGCAGCTCGAAGCTGTCCCGAGACGAGCTTGTGGTCCGCCCCGAGGATGTCCACAGCGCGGTCTGAGTTGGCCGCCTTCCACTTGTGGTACGCCAGGTCGCGGGTTATGTAGAGAGATGTGCCGTCTGCCCTGCGCAGCACCATCTTCTTCTCGAAGCCGTGGGCGCTCAGGTCCAGCTGGTAGGCCCCGTCCTCCCACTCTGTGAGGCCCGTCTTCTCCAGATCGCCGACGATCTCGGCCACTGATCCACTGCGGACGAACTCCGACTCCCAGTGGTAGCTGTCATGGCGGATGTTCATCCTATGAAGCGTCTCCTCGATGCCGCCGATAGCGTAGCGGATTGCGCTTTTGATCTTGGCCTCGATCTGTGGGTCGCCAGCCTCGTAGCGCCTGATGACCAGGTCGGCCTCGGCCTTTATCCTGGCCTTCGCCTCATCGCTCTCCTCCATGAGCTTGTTGGCGGCGATGTAGACCTTGGCGATGGCGTGGTCCGCCTTGGAGCCGTCGAGCTGGAAGTGATCGCAGCCCACGACCACCATCGCCTCCTGGCGGCCCATATCGTTCACATAGTACTGCGCATCGACGGTGCAGCCCGCGCGACGCAGTATCCTGACGAGGGTGTCGCCGATGACTGAGTTTCGGATGTGTCCAACATGCAGCGGCCCGTCCGGGTTGGCGGAGGTGTGCTCCACGATGACATTCTGCCTCTGGCGGCCTGTCCAGCAGTCGTCGGCCAGAGCCTGCTCCAGCACCATGTGAAGGAAGCTGCAGCTCATGAAGAAGTTGATGTAGGGTCCGACCAGCTCTGCCCTATCCACATGACGACGCTCCTTCGGGAGAGCCTGGTAGATCTCCTTTGCGATCAGGGCAGGGCTCTTCTTCAGGAGGGGGGCCAGACGAAAGGAGACTGATGAGGCTATGTCGGCGTGGGGGCTGAACTCCAGCGCGAGATGGTTCACTCCCTCATCCACTTTGAGACCACAGCGATCGAGGGCGGCCGTCAGCAGCCCCTCGACCTCGCTCATGAAATCAAGAAACATGGGAACACCAGTTGAATCGGGTCACTCAAATCAATCACAAACCTGTCTTGAATACATCTCGAACCTATCTCCTGAATTGAGCTAGGCGATATAAGGATTGCGTGTACGGATACTGTTAACATAGATGGCCCTCGCAGCAAAGATGGTGGTTAATTTTGCCGCCTGTCACTAATGAAGCAGCGCCTGCGAAAGAAAAAGAATGACCTTTGAATCTCCGATCTTTTTCTCTACTTTGCCTTCAGGTCGTCCTCGAAGAGGCCGAAGACGTTTCCCTCAGTGTCCATGCAGACGGCAAAGTAGCCAATACTCGGGATGGCGGTCCTGGGCATGAGCACCTTCCCGCCCAGCTTCTCTATCTTGGCTGAGGACTCCTGGACTGAGGAGACGCCGAAGTAGTCCGTTATCCTGTGGTCCGGACTCTGGCGCTTTATCATGCCGCCGCCTATCCCATCCTTTGTCTCGATCACCCAGTATTCCATCCCAGGCGCAAAGCTCTCCATCTTCCAGCCGAAGAGCTCCCTGTAGAACTTCATTGCCCTTTTTGCATCATCGACTGGAATCTCAAAATGAACTATTGAAGGCATTTTTAATCACTATTGTTATCTCGGCTTCGTCTTAATTAATTTATCCAAGATGGCATGAACCGACTCCTATGAATCCTGCAGCCTCCTCTAAATCAACTGCATACTGTGTTCGCTCTCTGCTCTCTCAGACTTGTGGCCCCCCCTGCCGCGCCGGATAAATCTATAAAGCCTAATAGAGATTGGCTGAAGAGGCATCCAGGATGGAATATGTTCTTTACCCGAAGTCGGAGATCGATAGCAGGACAAAGCGCCTTCAGTCGGTGATGGGCGACCTGGACGGAGCGATGATTTTCCAGTCCGTAAATATGTGCTATTTCTCAGGAACTGCCCAGGAGGGGCTGGTCTACATCCAGCGAGATGGTGAGCCCATCGTGATGGCGAGGAAGAGCTTTGCGAGAGCCAGACAGGAGTCGCCGCTTGATGTGAAACCGCTCAAGAATCTCAGGACTCTAAAAGAGGACCTTGGAATATCCTCCAGAGCCAGGGTCGGCCTGGAGCTGGATGTCCTCCCCTATAACAACTACGCTCGGGTGGCCAGGGCCCTCGGAGACGCGAAGCTTGTCGATATATCTGAGGAGATCAGGCACATCAGATCGGTGAAGTCCGCCTTCGAGCTGGGCTTGGTCGAGGAGGCTGCCAGAATCCTGGACGCTGGCATCGCATCGGTTCCCGATTTCATCGAGGAAGGGATGCGGGAGATAGACCTGGCGAGTCGAGTCGAGTCGGTGATGAAGTCGATGGGCCATCAGGGATCGCTTCGTTTCAGGAGGTTCAACGGCATCGTCCCCCTGGGGCACCTCATGTCCGGCCCCGATGCCTCTGTCCCGAGCTTCCTGGCGTCGCCGACGGGCGGAAAGGGCACATCGCTCCTCTTTCCCCAGGGGCCGGGATTCAGGAAGATCAGGCGAAACGAGCCTGTCTTCGTGGACTTCGCGGGCATCTACAACGGCTACATCGCTGACTCGACCAGGATCTTCTCCCTCGGCCCGCTGCCTGCAAAAATGCAGGATGCCTTTCATGCCTCCCTGGAGATCCTGGAGGCGCTCTCCCGTGAGCTTCGCCCCGGCAGGACGGGAAGGGAGCTATACAACCTCTCAGAGAGCATGGGTGCAGAGCTCGGGTACGCGGATTTCCTGGGAGGCCCGCCTGGAAACAAATGCGGCTTCGTCGGCCACGGCGTGGGACTGGAGCTGGACGAGTACCCTGTCATCGGCCCCCTGGACCACCCGATACATAGCAACATGACAATTGCCATGGAGCCCAAGATGATCTATCCAGGGATAGGCGTCGTGGGACTAGAGGATACCTTCCTGACAGGCGAGAGCAAAGCCACGAGCCTGACCAAGCTGCCGCGGGAGATAATTCAGGTGTGATCTGGATCTTCGGCACTCTCGCCGGAGAGATGCAGATGCTGCCTAGCGTTATCAGGACCTGCTCGTGAAGATGGAGCCTGCGGGCCGGTGAAGGTCGTAGCCGGAAAACAAATCGCATTCGATTATCCTGTATCCTGGGCCTGTATATTGGGCGAGATCAGGCTGACCAATTTTTGTCCTGCGAAGGGAACAGGTTTCTCGTCTTCGGCGAACAGATACACAGAACCGTTATCGCTCATCAGCATGAGTGGAATAGCATTTGCATCATAAATTGGCTTGGAGGGGTCGTATTTGAAGTTCTCAGTGAACTCATTAATTGTAATAGACGCGCCGGAGTTGAATCTCTGATCCAGATAAGAGTAGGTGACCTCTGACGAGAACAGAAAGCGTCCATGCAGATGCAGTGGTGCGATTGTCTCCTTTCCCCTGAAGCCTATTTTATCTGGTCGGATTTGATACACCTCTCTGCGACCGAATATTTCTCGAAATTGTATGCAGGCAAGAGAGTTCACCATATCATCGGATGTGAGCGCCAAAAGATGGCCTAGATCGGATATATCAATCTCGTCCAATATCGATTCTGAGATTATGCTGCCGTGATATGTACTGAATCCTTCCTCGAAGGCCTCAGCGATGTTAGTCGAATTCGTATCGACTAAGAGGACAGATAATCCTTGGGCTTTCAGGACAGATGCTATCTTTCTTGCCCACGGATGAGCACCAACAATCAGAAAGCCCTTTGGGTTTCGGGATGCTAATCCGAGATGCCATGCAAGCGGTGCCGCAATAAGACTATAGATGGCAACAGTTCCAGCTACCACCATAAATGTCAATGGTGCAAGCAATTCCGCCTGAGGAAATCCCTTCTCGAACAAATATAGACCAAAGATCGATGCTGCTGCAGCCGCAACAATTCCTCTGGGAGCGATAAATGCGATGAAGACTTTTTCCTGCCAGCTCAAATCGGATCTATAAGTAGAAAGCGCAACGGCTGCTGGTCTAGCAACAAAAATCAGAATTCCCAAAAAGAATAACGAATCTAAATTAATATAATCCAGATAACTCAGAGGCAGCCTGGCAGACAAAATTATAAAAAGGATCGAGATAAGGAGGGTACGAAGGCTCTCCTTGAACTTTGATATGGATTTGATATCAACACTATTCTGGTTTGCCAGGACTATGCCCATGAGTGTCGCCCCCAGTAATCCTGATTCTTCCTGAATCAGCTCAGACGTCGTGAAGACGATCACTACAATCATCAGAGAAACGATCTCTAGCAGCCGATCTGGAACTATATAGCTCCTGATACTTTTTATTAAAATCAGTGCCCCAAGAAAACCAGTTATTCCTCCCGAAATAACTGTCTTCATTATGCCCGCCGCCACCATCATAGCTGCCTCATGTGGGGCGGACGCAAGGATTCCCTGCAAAACTAGTATGGCAAGAACAGCACCAAGAGGATCATTCATTATCCCTTCCCATTTGAGGATGGGCCCTACTTTGCCTGATGGCCGAACATGCAGAAGCAAAGGAATCACGACAGTAGGCCCAGTCACAACCAGGATAGACCCGAGAAGTATTGATAACAACGGCTCCAGCCCTAAGATGAGATAAGCAGAGGCCGAAGCGATTATCCATGTTGTGATCACACCTATGGAAAGAAGGTTGCGAACGACTTTTCGATTCTCCATCACATCTGTGATCTTCAGACCCATTCCGCCCTCAAAGAGAATCAATGCCAGTGAGAGGGCAACGAATGGTGAGAGCAATGATCCAAAGAGTCTATCCGGATTTAAGAATCCCATAACAGGACCCGCCAGGAATCCGAAGATCAATAGCAGGAGGATGGATGGAAGCTTAATTCGCCAGGCGATCCACTGGGCACTTATACCGATGACAATGACACCTGCCAACTCCAATAAAGGGCTCTCGTTCATCGGACCGAATACTCCTCCGCTTAAAAGGATATGATGCCATCTCCAGGTTTAACTATTTGTTTAAGGAGATTCGTTCTATATTATTGAAATAAGAAATTTAAAATTAGAGCGAAGCCAGAGGCATCCGATATAAAAAGGATGCCCTCAAGTCAACGAAATTCTCTGAATACCAAGTCATAATGACCTTATATCTCTTCATCGCAGCCCCTTCTCCTTCTCCATCGCCTCCTTCGCGAGCCTGATCGCACATAGCTCAGAGCACATGGTGCAGGTGTCCGTATCCACACCGCGCCGGTGGCGAATCTGCCTGGCGCGTGCCGGATTTATGGCCGCCTGGAACTGCCCGTCCCAGTCAAGCTCCGCGCGCGCCTTGGCCATCTTCAGGTCCAGGGCTCTCGCGCGCTCCCGAACGCCAGGGCGGGTCAGGTCTGCCGCATGGGCTGCAATGCGGGTGACATAGGTTCCATCCATCACATCCTCCTTCGTGGGCAGGTCCAGGTGCTCGCTTGGGGTCGTGGCGCAGAGGAAGTCGGCCCCCGCCATTCCCGCGATCACCCCACCCATGGCCGCAGTGATGTGGTCGTAGCCGGGCGCAATGTCCGTCACCAGCGGTCCCAGAAGATAGAGCGGCGCTCCGTCACACAGATGCTTCATGGCCCGAACAGATGTCTCGATCTCGTCCGCAGGCACATGCCCCGGCCCCTCAACCATCGCCTGCACCCCGGCAGCCCTTGCGCGGCGCACAAGCTCGCCCAGGTTGATGAACTCCATGTACTTGGCCCTGTCCGAGGCATCCTCGATGCAGCCTGGCCGCAGGCCATCGCCCAGGCTCAGCGTCAGCTCGTGCTCCCGCGCCATCTCCAGGAGATAATCGTACTCGGAGTAGTAGGGATTCTCCTCGCCGGTATCAGCGATGTACTTCATCGTCAGAGAGCCGCCGCGGCTGACCACGCCCATGATGCGCGGGTCCTGTCTCAGGCGCTCAAGGGAATTTCTGTTCACGCCAACATGGACTGTGATGAAGTCCACGCCATCCTTCGCATGCCTCTCCAGGGCATTGAAGAGCCCCTGGCTGGTGAGTTCGCCCTTTACGGCCGCCTGGTAGATTGGCACAGTGCCCACGGGCACAGGGACAGAGTCCAGGATAGTGCGGCGCACCAGATCCAGGTCTTTGCCAGTGGAGAGGTCCATCACTGTGTCGGCGCCTGCAGCGACGGCCGCGGCGGCCTTCTCCACCTCGGCCTCAGGGGAGTCCAGGTTTTGAGATGTCCCGAGGTTCACATTCACCTTGGTCATCAGGAACTCTCCAATGCCTACAGGCTCAGCCACGCCTCTGTGGGCATTCCTGGGGATGACCGCCCTTCCTCTGGCCACGAGCCTGGCCAGCTTGTCAGGCTCCAATCCCTCTCGCTTCGCCACCTCATCGATCTCTTGGGGCATGCGCCCCCTGCCAGCCTCTTCCATCAGGGTCATGGTACCAACAGATATATTGTAAGAGCTGCATTTGAGCCCATTGGTGTTTCATCGATGGTTGAAGTGCATAAGGTTAGCGGTTCCGCCTTCGACGGCAACGTCTACTTGGTCCTGGACGAGGTGCCCATTCTGGTGGATGCGGGCATGATGGCCGGGCCGACCTTAAAAAATATCCAGAAATATATTGACCCAAAAAAGATAGAGATGATAGTTCTCACTCACTGCCATCACGATCACTCTGGTGCCGCGCCCGCTCTCAAAGAGGCGACAGGCGCGAGGCTCCTGCTCTCCGAGAAGGAGGTGGGCTGCGTGGGCGACGACCTCACCACAGTCGCCTACCTCTTCGGCCAGCAGGCTCCTGAGTACAAGGTGGACGGAACCCTCAAGGATGGCATGGTCCTTGACCTGGGCCAGTGGAAGCTGGAGGTCCTGGAGACGCCCGGCCACTCCGAAGGGAGCATCTGCCTCTACGAGAGGAACGAGAAGGTGCTCTTCTCCGGGGACACAGTCTTCCCGGATGGAAACATCGGCAGGACGGACATGTATGGCGGCGACACAATCAAGCTGATCAAGTCCATCGAGCGGCTGACGCAGCTGGACGTCAAGACCATGTACCCAGGCCATATGGATGTCACCAGCCGGGATGTGAACCGCCAGATACAGATGAGCCTTCGGTTTGCCAGGAGCGTATTGTAAAAATGATGGATTAATCAAGCGGCTGATTCTTCTCTTCAGGATAGCTGGCGAGACCTGAATGTGCCGGGTTTGCTATTGTATAACCTGCTTGATTCATGGCGTCAAGCCGATCGCATTCAGGAATTCCACCCATCCGAGACGGTTGATGAGCATCCCTAATCGCTCCTTCGGGAGGGCATTCTTTTCCATGTAGTCCAACACTCTTCCAGTCAGGGCGACTGCCTCCTCTTCGGATAATAGCGGACCGGCTTGTCGGCCTTCTCTGTGAACCTTGCCGAATGTGCCCCCGAAATATGCGGCGTAGCCTCTTTCTCCTTTTGTCTCGGAAGATCTCCTTCCCACGAAGCCCAGATCATTTATCTCCGCCTTGGCACAATCGTTTTGACATCCGGTGATGCCAATTTTGAATTTGGCTGGCAAATCTCTCCCGAAGAACCTCTCGTCCAGCATCCTGCCCAGGCTCTGTGTATCAACCAGGCCATTCTTGCATACAGTGCCTTTGCAGGCCACGATTGGACGCACCCTCGGCCCCGTCCCGCCGACATTTAATCCGACTTCTTCCACTGCCTTTTGGACTGCAGGTAGATTCTCCTGCGCAACCCATGGGATCTCGATGTTCATCCTGGCTGTGAAAGTCATATAGCCTCTGCCATATTTTCTGGCGAGATCTGATAAGACGGCCAATTGCTCTGAATTAACATTGCCTAATTGCGTTTTAATGCGCACAACGAAGTAATTCCTGTCCTTTTGCTGTATAAACCCGCGCAATTTGAGCTCCAATGGGGTCATCTCGCTCATGATATCCTTCGAACACCCTCTTAATGCCGAGGGGTTTTCCGTCTCTCTCAAATCTCCTCCATCCACTGCACAGCCACACACATGGTATTTGAAGCCGTCAAGATATGTCACTGGTAGTTGGTAGAGCATCCTTATTATATACCTAAGTCTCAATGGACCGCTTGAAGAGCATCCGTGCAAGAGAATATATCCAGCAGATAAGGGATTCGAGAATGATGATAATCATATCCACAATACACACCGCCAGGAGCGTTCTATGGTGAACAAAGGAAAAATGGTGGAGGCGGAGGTCTTGTCGATGATAGACAAGGACGACCTGATGAAGAGGGAGTCGGAGGCCATATTCCAGACTTACAGCCGCCAGCCCATCGTCATCACAAGGGGCTCCGGCACGAAGGTCTGGGACTCTGATGGAAAGGAATACCTGGACTTCGTGGCAGGCATTGCCGTCAACAACGTCGGCCACTGCCACCCAGCTGTGGTCGAGGCGATAAAGCGCCAGGCTGAGACCCTGATTCACACATCGAATCTCTACTACACAGAGAACCAGGTGCTTCTCGCCGAGGAGCTGAAGAGGCTCACAGGCATGCAGAGGGCCTTCTTCTGCAACTCTGGAGCCGAGAGCGTCGAGGCTGCCCTGAAGCTCGCCCGCCGTGCCACAGGAAAGGCGGGCATCGTTGCAGCCGAGCGCTGTTTTCACGGCAGGACTCTGGGGGCTCTCGGAGCGACGTACAAGGCGGTCTACCGCGAGCCCTTCCGGCCCCTGAACGAGGCCCGCTTCGTCCCATATAACAATTCAGAGGCCCTGAAGAATGCTGTGACGAAGGAGACTGGAGCCGTCATCCTCGAGCCCGTGCAGGGCGAAGCGGGCGTCTATGTGGCCGATGCTGAGTACATGCGCGCTGCGCGCCAGATCTGCGACGATTCAGGAGCACTCCTGATCCTCGATGAGGTGCAGACAGGCTTCGGGCGCACTGGAAAGTGGTTCGGCATGGAGCACTCGGGCGTCAAGCCCGACATTGTGACCCTGGCCAAGGCGCTCGCAGGAGGCCTGCCAATGGGTGCCATGCTAGCCTCGGGCATATCTGCAGAGGCCTTCAGGCGCGGAGACCACGGCTCCACATTCGCTGGCAGCCCTCTCGTGAGCGCAGCGGCGCTGGCATCTATAGATGTCATAAAATCAGAGAACCTGGTATCAATCTCTGAGGACCTCGGAGCCTATATGAAGTCGCAGCTTGCGAAGCTTCATCCCAGGGAGATTCGCGGCCTCGGGCTTATGATCGGGATGGATCTGGACGCAGACTGCGGCCAGGTCGTCTCCAGGGCGCGGGAGATGGGCGTTCTCATCAACAGCACCGGAGAGCACACCCTCAGGTTCATACCGCCGCTGGTGGTGACGAGGGAGCAGATCGAGAGAGTGGTGGATGTCATTGCAGAATCGCTCTGAAATGCTGCGCTCCTGCCTTGGAAGGCTCAAGCCCTACGTGGCTGGCAAGGGCTTCACTGAGATCTCCCGCCAGTATGGCATCTCTCCAGAATCCATAGTCAAACTCGGCAGCAACGAGAACCCCTACGGCCCGAGCCCCCTGGTCAGCCGCAGCCTGCTGCAGATCTCGCCCGAGCGCTATCCTGAGCCGGAGGTGCTGATCGAATCCCTCTCCCGATACACAGGTTTTCCCGCTGAGTCGATATTAATAGGGGCGGGCATGGACGGCGTGATGGACACCCTCACGAGGCTATTCCTGGAAAAGGGTGATCTGACATTCATTCCCACACCCACCTTCAGCTACTACGAGATCCTGACGATCATGGCCGGGGCAGAGCCTGTCTTCTCGCCGCGAGGCCGGAATTTCGAAGTCGGCCACGAGGTGCCAAAGGATGTGAAGATGGCCTTCCTCTGCTCCCCCAACAACCCCACTGGAGACGTCTTTGTAGAGGAATCTGTGAAGGAGATCCTGGATGGCACCGAAGGCATCGTCTTCCTTGACGAGGCGTACGTGGAGTTCGCAGACAGAAGCCTCCTTGGCCTGGTGAAGAAGTATGACCGTCTCGTGGTCGGGCGAACCATGTCCAAGGCCTTCGGCCTCGCGGGGCTGCGTCTGGGCTATGCGGTCGCGCCCCAGTGGATCGCGGATCAGTATCGCAGGGCAGCGCCTCCCTTTTTCGGCATCACCTGCGCCTCAGTGGCGGCGGCCGTCGCCGCCCTCTCGGACATCGATTTCATGCGGAGCTCAGTCGAGAAGATCCGAGCCGAGCGCGAAAGGCTGCGGGAGGAGACGGGCGCGCGCCCATCCCAGGCCAACTTCCTGTACATCGAGACGAAAGAGCCCTCGAATGTCGTCGCCGAGAGGTTCCTGCGCCGCGGGATAATCATCAGGGACTGCCGATCCTTCAGGGATGCAGGAGAGCACCATGTGCGCGTGAGCGTGGGGACGCCCGAGCAGGACGATCGCTTCCTCTCAGCCTTCAGAGAGTTATGCAGATAGCCCTGACAGGCACTCCCGGCACTGGCAAGTCGACAGTCGCCTCCCTTTTGCCCTTCAATGTCATAGATATAAACTCCCTCGTGAGAGCCGGATTGAACGTCGGAGTGGACCCGGTGCGCGGCTGTCTTGATGCGGATATGGAAGCCCTGGCAAAGCATCTCGGGAAGGAGATGGAGTCGCCAGAGTGCATCACCATCCTGGATGGCCACTTCTCCCACTGCTTCGCCGACTGGGCGATAGTGCTTAGGCTCGCACCTGAGATCCTGAGGGAACGCCTTGCGGCACGGGGCTACTCTGAGGAAAAGATTGAGGAAAACCTGGAGGCTGAGGCCCTGGATGTGATCCTGGTCGAGGCTGTCGAATCCTGCTCCCGCGTGGACGAGATCGACACCACCAACCGTTCTCCTGAGGAGGTGGCAGATCTCGTGAAGAGGATAGTGGGCGGCGAGATAGGGCTGCCTCCAGGACAGGTGAACTGGTTTGTGGATTTCTTCGGGAGGACCTCTGCCTCTTTTAAGCCGCCTTGAGCAGCAAGAGCCCCTATTTTCCCGCAGACAAGTTGCTCAATGACAGCCGGATATACTTACCAATACCTTCTGGAATCCGCCTACGCGAGGATCGACGTTCCTGAGTGCACCGTCTGACTGGCGATATCCAGGAGACATCCGACCTGACATGCGGCCCTCTCCAGAAACGAGAGAACTCTCTCGCTCTCAGAATCCTCGGAGGAGACGACTATCACACCCTGCGTCCTTCCGTCGCAGTGGATGGGCACTGATGCCCAGAAACGCCTGGAGGCCTCATCCGGCCTGTGAGCCTTGGGTGCCGCGAGAAGCGCGCTGGACTCCTTCTTCTCGATAAATTCTATGAGCTCTTCCACAGAGCCGACCAATGCCCTCAGCACAAGCCCCCCTCCTTCCATCAGGAATATGCCCCCGACATCGGCCTTCTCCAGGACTGAGGTCATGCTGGCTAGGGCATCTCCCAGCGCCTTGTCCCTGTCCCCTTCGGGCTGAAGCGCCCTCATCATTATGCTGTTTATCGCTGCAAGCTCCTTGTTGCTTCTGAGGGCCTCTATCTCCAGCTCTTTTCGCTGGGTTATGTCCAGAACATTCCCGAGAACTGCTCTGCGACCCTCATATTCTATGGGGACTGTTCGAAACTCAATCCAGCGCCGGGTTCCATCCTTTCGAAGGATCATCGACTCGTAGATGGGCGCAGATAACTGATTGTCTCTTTCAAGCAGGCTTATGCACTCCATGTCATCGGGCTTCACAAGTTGCCAGAAGGGCATCTCTTTGAGGCTCTCGGGCGTGCATCCGAAGATCTCTCCCAGCTTCGGGTTGACGAGCTTGAAGCAGCCGTCCTGAAGGATGTAGATGCCAGCCAGGGCATTTTCCACGATGTTCCTGTGAATCCTCTCAGAGCGCTCGATCATCTCTCGCATCTCTCTTTCCTGGATCTTGAATCGGGCCTCCTGGATGAGATTCTCAAAGACATAGGGAAGGCTCTTGAAGCTCTCGAGGCTCTTGACGACGTATTTCGTGGCCCTGTTCTCGAAGGCGACGACCGCCATCTCTGTCGTCCCGTGGCCTGAGACCATCACCACAGGGATATCGGGATCGAACTTGCGGATCCTGACAAGCACATCCAGGCCCCCGATGCCGGGAAGGATGAGGTCGACGGAGATCAGGTCATATGTGTTTGCTGCTATCAGCTCCAGCCCCTCCTCACCCGTGGCTGCGAAGTCCAGGAAGAACTCGTCGTGCCTCCTGAAGCCCATCTTTATGAGATCGGCGTGCTCAGGATCGTCCTCTATGATGAGAATGCGATAAGGCTCTACCGTCATGATCCCTCCCTACTAAAAAGGCTAAATGAATTGTCGATATTTCTATCTTTCCACAGGTTACTTAATTTCTCAATAGAGTGATGCATGATATGATATAGCGCAGCATGGGTCGGATGATTAGGCCACAGTTCATCGCGAAATATATGGTTTATTGCAAGACTCATGATGTGATATCCTCTTGCCAAATACAATTGGTATTTAAAATAGAATTGAAGTTTTGCTGGGATGAACCAACCGTTACAGATATACGCTGTAGGCCCAAATCAATGAAAGATGAGGCTTCCTATTCGAAACGAGACGGGGAGTCAGGTCTGGGATGGGAATCAGATTCGGCTCCGCAAAAAAGGGATGAGCGTGATTTGGGGCAGGATGATGATCCTGATAATCCTATGTATGCTCTTCATGGCCTCATCCGAGGCAAAGACCCTGACTCTCGGAGGCTCGGGAGACGTCAGGACGCTCTCGGAGGCGATTGCTCTTGCCCAGCCAGGAGATGAGATACTTCTTGGGCAAGGGTATTACGACGGTGCTCTCGTGGACAGGAACATATCGATTTGCGGATCATCTGATGCCATATTGGGCCTGCCCAGCGTTGGTGCGCTCATCTTGGTGGCACCTGGGTGCAGGATCTCGAATCTCTCGATTAAGGCTGGCGGCTCAGGCCCGGCGCTGGAGCTTCAGTCATCTGACTGCGTCATTGCTCGCTGCTCCCTTCAGGGAAAAGCGACAGGCATCAGCGTCACAGGAAAAAATAACAGTGTGCAGGACTGCCAAATGGACTCCCCTCTCTGCATGGAGATCAAGGGATCGGGATGCAGCGTCCAGAACTGCACCATGCGGGGCGATATGGGTATCAAGATGACGGATTCTATGCTAAACAGTGTTCAGGGGTGCAGCGTCCTGACATCCCAGGGAATGCAGATCGATGCCTCGCGCCTGAACAGGATCGAGAACAACACATTCTCGGGCATGAGCTTTGGGGCCAGCCTCTCGGGGTCATCTGAAAACACGATCCAGGGAAACAACTTCTCTGGATCCTATGTGAGCGGCCTGGACATAGCCGACTCAATAGGAAACAAAGTCAAATGCAACCGCATAACTGGCGGAAAGCTGGGGATCAGCCTGCGAAGGTCGGAGGGAAATAACCTCACAGCCAACGTATGTCGGAAAAATGAGCGGGCAGGCATCTACCTTGACAGCTCCTTCGAAAACAGGCTGGACGGAAATGAGCTTTCAGGAGACGGAAATGGCATATTGCTCGCCAACTCGAGGGATAACCTGCTGCGATTCAATAATGCATCTAGAAACAGCTACGGCATCTCCTTGAGAGGCTCCACAAGGATGATCCTTCAAGGCAACAACATGAGTGGCAATGAATACAACCTGCGCATTGATGCGGGAGATCTCACAGATGGCTCGTCGGGCCATTATTTCTACCTCCATGAGATCGACTCCTCCAACCTCGTCGACGGAAAAACGGTCTCCTACATCGTGGGAAAGGCCAATGTTGAGGTGCCCTCAGGCAGCGGCTTCGTCGGGCTCGTCTCCTGCCGCAATGCTCTGATCGCAAACCAGAACATATCCAACAGCAGTGCCGGGATGCTCATCATCAACTGCACGGGCATCAGGATCGATGGCTGCAATATATCAAGATGCGAATCGGGAGTCGATCTCTTGAACAGCACCATCTGGTCTGTGAATGGCATTCGAGCTGCTGACTGCAAGACCGGCTTTGCTGCTCAAGGCTCTATCAACGGCCTTTTTGAGAGAGACCTGGCAAGCAACTGCTCTGAGAGCGGCTTTCGTGCTGAGGGCTCTTTGAATCTGACATGGCAAGGCTGCAGCGCCATCTCGAACACGAAGGGCCTTGCCATTTCAGGATCGAGGCTGTGCAGCGTGAATAACTGCAGCGTGAGGGAGAGCAAGGATGAGGGCATACTCCTCACGAACTCCCATAAGTGCTCCCTTAAGGGAAACAATGCCTTCTCGAACGAGAGGGGAATCTCCCTTGTGAGCAGCAATGCCTGTCAGCTCCTGGAGAATAACGCAAGCTTGAACAAGATCGACGGGATCTCTGTAATGCAGCTCTCAAGCACTGATCTCCTGAGGAACATGGCCCGCGAGAACGGCCAGGGCATCTTCGTCCAATCATCGAGTCACATGAAGATCGACGGCAACACCCTCGACCACAACAGCCGCTATGGTCTGAGGATGAGCGGCGCAAGCAGGTGCAATGTAACAGAGAACTCCCTCGTC
Organism: Methanosaeta sp. PtaU1.Bin060; assembly: GCA_002067365.1. Taxonomy (GTDB): domain Archaea; phylum Halobacteriota; class Methanosarcinia; order Methanotrichales; family Methanotrichaceae; genus Methanothrix. Next base: position 56,187 of record MVRK01000102.1, read on the forward strand.
AGAAACCAGATCGCAGGCATCAATCTTGTGGATTGCACTGGGAATTTGATCTACCACAATGTGTTCACAGAGAATGGGCTGCAGAACGCAGCTGACAACGGAGAAAACCAGTGGGATCTGGGACCAGAGATCGGCGGCAACTACTGGAGCGATCATCCTGTGAGCGGAAACCCGGGCAATTCTTCTTGCAAGATCCCCTCGAGCGGCGTGGACAGGTATCCCTTCCAGGACCCGGAGGGCTGGAGATGATGGAGCCCTTGGATCTTGAGCTTCTGAAGATCGCCCAGGAGGGAATAGAGCTGACACAGAGGCCCTACCTGCTCATGGCGGAGCAGCTCGGCATCTCAGAGGCTGAGGTGATACAGAGGCTGAAGGGCCTGGAGGAGAGGGGAGTGATCAGGAGGTTTGCCGCCACCATCGGCCACAGGGCTCTTGGCATCGTGGCCAATGCCATGATCGCCTGGAATGTTCCGCCATCCGAGGTGGAGCGCACGGGAGAGCTCTTCGCCTCATCGGGGGACGTCACCCACTGCTACGAGCGAGGGACTGCCCCCGACTGGCCATACAACCTGTACACCATGGTTCACGCGCGCTGCAAAGAGGACTGCCTCAAGATCGCCTCACAGCTCTCGAAGGCCTCAGGGATAAAGGAGTACCGCGTTTTATTCAGCGAGAAGGAGTACAAGAAGACGAGCGCGAGGATCTGAGAAAGGCATGACTGAGCACGAAGAAGACGCAAAAGGGCGGCTGTCTCTGCCCCTGCAGCTGGACTTGAGCGAGAGGCTGGTGGTCATCTTCGGCGGTGGCGGGGTGGGCGAGAGGAAGGCCAGGCTCTTCTCCAGGAGCGCGCGCGTCATAGTGATCAGCAGTGATTTCACGCCGGGCCTGCGTCAGATGGAGGGAGATGTGACGCTGATCTGCGCAAAGCTGAGCCTGTCGCAGGACTTCGAGAGGTACCTGGAGGGCGCTTTCATCGTGATCCCTGCGACAAGCGATCGGGCTTTGAACAGGAAGATCGAGCAGGCTGCCCAGGCGCATGGCGTCCTCGTCAACAGAGTGGACGGCGTCGGGGATGTGGTGGTGCCCTCGCTCGTCAGAAAGGGCCCGATCACCATCGCCATCTTCACGAAGAGCCCTGCCCTCTCGAAGCATCTGAGGCTCCGGCTGGAGGAGGTGCTGTCCGAGGATTACGAGGCGATGGCCAGGCTGCTCTCTGAGGTCAGGAAGGAGCTTAAGGGCTCTGTGTCCGATCAGAGGGAGAGGGCCAGGAGAGTCTGGAGAATCCTGGAGGATGAGGAGGTCTGGAGGCTTCTGGACACATCCTACGAAAAAGCCTATAACCGAGCCCGAGAACTTGTATGTAAGGATGAGCGAGATAGCCTCGATGCTTGTGACCCACCGCAAGGCATCCATCGACGAGATTGAGAACGCCTGGCATGGAGACGTAGCGACACTTCTCAGATGGGTAGGCTCTCAGGAGAGGGTCGAGGAGTGCGCAGTGCTGAAGACATGCAATCGCGTCGAGATCTATGTGGTCAGCCCCCGCGGGGAGAAGGTGCTCTTCGATCTGGCAAAGAAGGCGCGCGTATCCTCTCGCATCATCGACTTCCACGATCATGATGAGTCGCTGCTTCACCTTCTGCGGCTTGCCTCGGGCCTTGAGTCCATGATCATCGGCGAGGACCAGATCCTGGGACAGATGAAGGAGCTGATCCAGATGGCTATGAAGGCCGGGACTACCGGCTGGATGCTGGAGACCGCCTTCAAGAAGGCCATTCAGGTTGGAAAGCGCGTGCGCAAAGAGACGCAGATAAACGAGAGGGCTGTCTCAGTGGGCTCGGCTGCAGTGGACCTGGCGGAGGGCATTTTTGGGGAGCTACAGGGCAAGTCGGTTCTTGTCATCGGCGCGGGCGAGACGGGTGAACTCATCTCCCGCGCCCTTTTGGCAAAGGAGATCGGGAGCATCTGCATCACCAACAGGACCTTTGACACTGCGCAGGCCCTGGCAGAGTGCCTCGGAGGAGAGGCTGTGCCCTTCGAGGAGATGAGAGATCGGCTGAGGGAGGCGGACGTGGTGATCAGCGCCACTGCGGCTCCCCACTACATCCTTCTCAAGGAGGACATCGAGAGGGCCATGGCCGGCCGGGAGAGGAAGCTTCTCCTGATAGACATCGCCAACCCAAGGGACATCGACGAGGCGGCGGCGTGTGTTCCGGGCGTGGAGCTTCACAACATCGACAGCCTGCGCAACATCAGCAGCGAGAACATGAGGCAGAGGCGGGAGGAGGCCCTGAAGGTCGAGGCGATCATCGCCGAGGAGCTGCAGCTTCTCAAGGCCAAGTACAAGAGGAAGCAGGCGGAGGAGCTGCTGGCGAGGCTGTACTCTCAGGCAGAGGTCGTAAAGGACCAGGAGGTCAGGAAGGCCATGAACAAGCTCTCGGCGCGTCATACCCTGGGCGAGGTCGAGCAGCAGGTGCTCCAGGACATGAGCCACTCCATTGTGAACAAGCTACTGGCTGAGCCGACCAAGGTCCTCAAGAGCGCCGCAGAGCGCGGGGACACTGAGCTTCTCGCATCCCTCAGAGAGCTATTCCGGCTGGAGGAGACCATATGAGACGAATGAGGAGGCTGAGAAAGCCAGGCATAAGGGAGATGGTGGCTGAGACGAGGCTCTCGGCGAAGAGCATGATACAGCCCATCTTCGTGGACGAGAGGATCACAGAGCCGATGGCGATCGAGGCCATGCCCGGCCAGTTCAGGCAGAGCCTTGGGAGCCTGGCCACTGAGGCAGCCCTCCTTGAGGATCTGGGCGTGCCAGCAGTGCTTCTCTTCGGCCTGCCTGCCATTAAGGATGAGGTCGGCTCGGCCGCCTCTGACCCAGAGGGCGTGATCCAGAGGGCGATACGGCTGATAAAGGAGACCACTGACATCGTAGTAATAACAGACCTGTGCCTCTGCGAGTACACGAGCCACGGCCACTGCGGTCTCGTCAGGGGCGATGAGGTCCTGAATGACGAGACGCTGCCCCTCCTGGGAGAGATCGCGACGAGCCACGCCGAGGCGGGAGCTGATATCATCGCTCCGAGCGGGATGATGGACCACATGGTCAGAGCCATACGCGTCGCCCTCGATCTTGAAGGGTACACAGAGATGCCGATCCTATCCTATGCAGCCAAGTACGCCTCCACATTTTATGGGCCCTTCAGGGAGGCGGCAGAGTCAGGCTTCGCCTTTGGCGACAGAAAGGGATATCAGATGGACCCCGCGAACGCCGCCGAGGCGCTCTGGGAGGTGCAGCTCGACATAGAGGAGGGAGCTGACATGGTCATGGTCAAGCCGGCGATGCCCTACCTGGATGTACTGCGCTCTGTGAAGGATATCTTCGGCATGCCGACCGCCGCCTACCAGGTGAGCGGGGAGTACTCCATGATCGCTGCGGCGGCAGAGCGCGGATGGCTGGATGAGAGGGCTGCAATCCTTGAGTCGCTGACATCTATCAAGCGTGCGGGGGCCGATATGATCATCACCTACTGGGCGAAGGAATTTGCAAAAGGCGAAGGAAGATCATAGCGAGCTTTTACCTTATTATTACACCGGGAGCGCGGAGGGTCACGAATATCTGACATTCTGGTCGGGGATGAAGTGAACCCTTGCCCATTCTTTGTGCTCTCTTAAAGATCAATAAAACATTGCCTCTTTTAAGATGAGGTTGTACTTGGCACTTAGCCACAGTGGTGCCACTCACCTATGGCTAGGATGTTATGAACTTTGGAAATGCGTAGCTTCCGCCATGGCTATGGTCGGGTCATCTACCACATCAGGGGAAACCGAAAGCAGAGTTTCCAATCGTGCGGATCGAGTGAATCTGGGCAACGAAGACTTAACGATTTTTGGATTCCATAAAACCGGTGTGGAGGCGTGCGGCCCGAAGCATACCCCATCCATTAGAGGGTGGGGTGGCCGCACGCAGCTTGATATATCCACATCTAAGAGATCATCGCTGGCATCATCAGGCGTACGGATAGACGAATGCCCCTTTGTTTCTGACATCATAATCCAGGCCCATCATGTTCACATACTCCTGATGAGCAGCCACAGGATCCAGATCTGCAAACCTATCTGGGTAGAACCATTTGGCGAGAAGCAACAGGGCGCTCGGATAGTTGGGGGTCACAGCATAGTCGTTGGTGATGATGTAGACCCGATCGTTCTTCACAGCCGAGATGTTATCAAAGCCAGGCAGTGATTCAATGTCCTGTACATACTTCTGCAGAAGGTTGTCGTTTTCGTTTTCATATGGCCTTATGCCTTTTCCCATTGCCCTGCCAACAATGACATCCGGGTTTTCCAAAAGAACCCATTCGGTCTCAATATCGCCATACTCCATTGTCGTATCAAGATATTTGGATAGGTGGCCGGATGCTATGTTCTTTCCACCTGCCATCTCCACCAGCTTGCTGGCAGCATGACCTGAGCCAATGGCGGTTCGCGTTACGAGCGGCTTATCGCCCTCCGGAGTGCTCTCAAGATAGACGTTGATGCGATCGTTCTCTGAAATATCTGCAACTCGATCCTCAACCTGGGAGAGACTGCGATCGTGCCATTGCAAATACTTGCCGGCCTTATCCCTTGCCCCCAGAAGAATGCCGAGGAGCTTGACCTTTTCTCTCATGGCATCAGGTCCAAGTCCGCTGCACTCGCAGTCAAACCTCAAAACCTTGATCTCTGAAGGAAGCTTGGCGTCCAGGGACTCCTCGGTCGGGTAAAACGTATAGGCCAAAATCACATCCGGCCTGCTGTTGACGACAGCCTCAACATCCGGCTCTGCGCCGCTGCCGATGTTTTTATCCTTGCTCATCTCTGGAAACCTGTTTGGCTGCTCTGCAAATGTGTCCCTGACGCCCACGATTTTGTCCTGTGCTCCCAGTAGCTGCAGGATCTCGGCGCACTGGTGGGTGTAGATGACCAGCCTCTCCAGGGGCTGCCTGACAGTCACAGTCCTGTTGTCTGAGTCTATGATGGTGATCTCGCTTTGTGTGCCGTTTATGATCTTTTCCACCTGCTGTAGATCTGCTTCATCGATCTTGCTGTTATTGTCAGCATCAGCAAGGGCCGTCGCCTGCGCTTTTCCTTCAATTATTTCCCCCAAATATTTCAGGTCTTGATCATTCACATCGTCATCCATATTGGCATTACCGAAGACATGCAGAACATAGCCCAGGCCAACGGCTTCTGACATGGCCAGGGCAAATAGCATAATCAGGGCTACGAACAGGTGCTTGAATCTCATATTTTGCACTCCGTTTTTCCAGGGACTGCACTGCGATATCGTCCGATGGCCATCCACTTTCAGGCAACGGGGAAACAAGTGCTGTCTGGGGATATAGATATACTTAATAGCACTAATTAAATCTATTGGATTAAAAGTTATAACGTTCTTGTAGAATAATAATAATACCGTAGTCAGTCTAAAGTAAGCCAAAAATTTTCGATATTATTATTTTTTTATTTAATAATCTGTAATTTAGTAATACTAGATTTTACTTTAATCAAAGCATTTATTAATAGCTAATATTATCTTAGATCAAAAGGTGACTGTGTGTGAATATACTTAAAAATATTTTGTGTATGATGGTGTTGATGCTGATGGTATCATCCATCGCAATCAGCTCATCCTGCACCTTGCAGATCTACGGAAATGCCAATATGGATGAGATCATCGACAGCGCAGACATAACATACCTTGAAAAGGTAATCAAAGGAGAGGCAGAGCAGACCCAGTTCTCTGATGCCAATGACGATGGAACAATCGACCAGAAGGATATCGATCAGGTCCAAAAGATCATAGACGGCAATGAGGATAATCTGATCGTATTCGATGACACTGCAAGAGCTGTCAAAATCCCGGAGCCTGTGAAATCCTTTGTGTATCATGGTCACAATTCCTATGTCTATGAGACTGTGAGGGCCATTGGAGCTGCAGACAGGATCATCGGAATTACTGACAGATTTATCACACAGGGCGGAAACAGATACAGCAAGTCCTATTTCCCAGAACTCCTTAACAATAATGTTGCGAATGTCGGAGATCTCCAGGCTGTAAACTACGAGGTCATAAATAACCTCAATCCCGATGTCGTCCTCACCGACGCAGCAGAATATTATGATTACACCAAGACGCCTGACACTGCTGTCGTTGCCCTGGATGTAAACATCACAAATTCCAAGGAAGCCTGCATGAGGTACGGCTACATCTTTGGTAAAGTCTCCGAGGCTAAAGAGTATTTGGATTGGTACACAAACATAGAGAACAAAATTGCAGAAAAGACGAAAGATATCGCTGACGCGAATAAGCCGCTGGTCTATGTGAGCAGCTACAATGTGGATACCACAAACTTCCAGGTGCCTGCGAGGGACAACTACAGAGCAGTCATGGCCAAGAATGCAGGCGGAAGATACATTGGCGATGAGCTGAGTGGCACAGGCATACAGGATGTCGATGCAGAATGGGTGATCGCTAGAAACCCAGATGTAATGATATTCTCGGCAGCCAATTCGATTTTAGGGTACGATATCACTGATGATAAAAATGTGACTGAAGCCATTGACGAATTCCTGAAGAGGCCTGAGTTCGCGGACGTCAATGCAGTCAAGAACAAGAAAATCTACATGGTATCTCATCCGTATATTCTCTGCGGTGGAGCATCCGGGCTCATAGGCACAATTTACTATGCCAAGTGGCTCTATCCCGATCTCTTTAGCGATATCGATGCGCAGGCAATTCATCAGGAGTATGTGACCAAATTCCAGCATCTGGATATTGACGTCTCAAAGTCGATCTCCGTGTATCCTCCGGCCTGATGAGAGGCTATAGCAATGGAGGCTGAAAGAGAGTCATCCGGAATATCCATGAACCAGACAGATGTAGCGGCAGCGGTCTCTGACGAAGTGATCATGAACCGCTACCAAAAATATGTGGGAAGAAAGGCCTTTTTCATTCTCTCCACAGCAATTTTTCTAATCCTGGCAGCCGGGATCGCCAGCTCTCTCGGACAGGCAAAGATCACCATGTGGGAGGCTTATGCTGCTTTTTTCAGCAAATACCTCCCGGACTACTTCTCGGCCAGCAGAATGGCCGAAACCACTATCTGGAACCTGCGCCTTCCAAGGATAGCTCTCGGAATTGTGACCGGGGCAGGTCTTGGTGTTGCCGGATGCATCATGCAGGGTGTCCTAAAAAATCCGCTGGCAAGCCCATATACTCTCGGAATATCCGCTGGCGCAACATTTGGCGCATCTCTTGCAATCATCGGTGGAGCCGGGCTTGTCGGCGGCGATTATCTGGTGATAGGAAACGCATTCTTCTTCTCACTCCTGGTCTCATTGATCATCATCGGCTTTGCAGGCAGAAGGGGAGCCACGCCTGAGACCATGGTCTTAGTCGGAATCGCTGTGCTTTATGTCTTCTCGGCTGCGACCACATTTCTTCAATATTTTGGAGACGAAACTGCTGTTGTCCAATCTGTGTTCTGGGCTGTGGGAAGCCTCGAGAGGGCTTCATGGAGCAAGGTGCTGATAGCAGCCACCATCGTTGCGATCTCCATTCCCTTGCTCATGCTGATTTCCTGGGACCTGAATATCCTGACAACCGGAGATGATTCCGCCAGAAGCCTTGGAGTCAATGTAAAGCGTATCAGGATCTATTCCATGGCTATAATCAGCCTGATGGTCTCAAGCGTCGTTTGCTTTACTGGCACCATTGGATTCATAGGGTTAGTTGCTCCGCATATTACGAGGCTTGCCATTGGAACCGATTACAGATATCTGATTCCAGCGTCAGGCATCGTGGGAGCTATTCTCATCGTTGGATCTGATATCATCTCGCGCAATCTCATTCCGCCCATAATCATCCCTGTAGGTGTCATCACAGCATTCATGGGCGGCCCGCTATTTCTGTACCTGATCATGAAAAGGAGGATGGGATATTTTTGAAGCTTGTTGTAAAGGATCTTCAGTTCGGCTATAACAGCCGGACCATATTGAATGGGATCTCCCTTGAGCTGCGGCCAAAGGAGATGCTTGGTGTCATCGGGCCCAACGGCTCAGGCAAGTCGACATTGATTCAGTGCATCGATGGGCTGTTAAGGCCCAAAACCGGAAGCATTCTTCTGGATGGAAAAGACCTGAAAAGCATATCCAGAAGGGAGCTGGCGAGAAGGGTTGGGTATGTCCCTCAGACCACCAGTCGCTCCTTCTTTCCTTCGACCGTGATCGATACAGTTCTGATGGGCCGAAGGCCGCATTTAGGATGGAGGAGCAGCAATCAGGATGTAAAAAATGTGATCCAGGTTCTGAGGCTGATGGGAATCGAGGATCTGGCCATGAGGGACATCAATGAGCTGTCCGGCGGCCAGCAGCAAAAGGTGCTGATTGCGAGAGCTCTCGCCCAGGATCCTGCTGTGCTCCTGCTGGATGAGCCGACCTCCAATCTGGATATCAAGCACCAACTAGAGGTTGTGGAGATAATTAGAGAGAAGGTCATGGAGAAGAGCATCTCTGCTATTATGGCGGTTCACGACCTGAATCTGGCTGCGAAATACACAGACCGAATCATCATGATGAAGGATGGGAAGGTCTTTGTTTCAGGGACGCCTGAGAGCGTTATGACGCCTGAAAACATCAGAACAGTCTACGGAGTGGTGGCTGAGGTGATCAAGAACAATGGCAATAGCCCGCATATAGTTCCGGTAAGATCTTTAAGGCGGCCTAGCCGGCTTCTCACTAATGATCTTCCTCTGGAGCCTGCACGAGCGTGATTTGATATGAGCGAGACAAAATCGGGTGCAAAGTCCACGATTCGGTCCTACTGGGACCAGAGGTCATCGACCTTTGACCTCTCGCCTGGACATGTTGCCTCTTGTCAGAGAGAGGTGGATGCATGGAAGGCAATATTCCAAAAGAACATCGGCAAAACAGGTAAAAAGGTGCTGGATGTTGGGGCAGGGACGGGTTTTCTCTCAATAATGCTCGCTGAGATGGGGCATAATGTCGTTGGCGTCGATCTATCTGAGGAAATGATCAAGGTAGCAAAAAAGAAGATAGGGGATCGTGGCCTGAAGGTCGCTTTGAGGGTGGCAGACGCAGAGAATCTCCCCTTTGATAGCGGATCGTTTGATGCGGTTGTCAACAGAGCTGTGCTGTGGACGCTTCCGAATCCCGAAAGAGCCCTGACTGAATGGAAGAGGGTATTGCAACCTGGAGGTCACCTCTGCTTCTTCCTGCACGGACCTCATTCCAGTGGATTTTCTGTGAAGCTTTTAAAGCAATTTACCAATCTGATCATCCTTGGAAGAGAGAGGCGAAATCCCTGGAAGTCGCTCTATGAGTCGGTTGACCTGCCGATGGGCGGCGGCGTTGAGCCATCGAGGGTCACCGATCTCCTGAAGAAAGTGGGCTTTTCAAGTGTCCGGTCAGAGCCGCTGACGGAAATCGGGCGTATGAAGAGCGAGAACATGCCCTGGTATTACAGGATATCATCTCAAAAGAGCACTCAATACTGCTATTCCTGTCGGAATCAGTGAATTAAATCAAGATTATTTTTTAATTGACGCCTACCGAGTACTCCTAATAACCTCTAATTTTGGCCCACGCCTTTATAAATGGTATATAAAGACTTGATGAAATTGCTGGGTTTTTAGGAATCCTCTACTGACTTTCGGGTAGGTTTATATGAGTCCTCGCTCGTATATCTTCTCGACCATCCCCATCGGCGAGACAGCATTCATCTCCAGCCCAAGATCGTCGGGCCCAAG
>MVRK01000103.1 GCA_002067365.1 Methanosaeta sp. PtaU1.Bin060
GAGGAGGGCAGGAGGAAGCGGCCTTGAGAGCGTCTCCGGAATAGGGCCAAAGACCCTCGAGAAGCTGGCCTCGGCAGGCATCAAGACAGCGCATGACCTGGTCGAGGCAGAGGCCAAGAGCCTGGCTGAGAAGACGGGCTTGAGCCAGAAGAAGATCATGGCCTGGCAAGAAGCAGCCAGGGCCATGAGCTGATTGCCACTTCTAAGCGAGTATCGCCTGGACGGCGGAGCGAGCGCGCGGGCTCTCGCGAGGCAGAGGGCATCATTGGCTTTTGTTCTGGTCAGACGATGACATCCATTAAAGTGTGTATGACTTGCAGAAAGGTCTTAAAAAGTTTTTCATTTTCCGACATGGCACTAGCAGGTCAAGTCATAGCAGATACCGTTTTCAATAATAACTAAATAAAAATTACTATTAAATAAATTAAGTCGGCCCCAAACTTCTTGAAATCTTTCTTTGTTCAGCATAATCAACTCATTATCAGCATATTGGTTATTTCCCTTAACAATCCCAAAACAAGTCTCTACTTCAGATTGAATTAATTTTTCAATACTTTTATATTTTAATCTAATTCCCGAATCAAATTCAATAGCGATCTTTGCGGGATAATTGTTGTGCATTTTCTTTTGAAATATATCTGATAAGTCCGAATCAGTCATTGGTTCGGCATATAAATCGATATACCCTCGCCTAATATATTCTTTAAGATCCCTTCTTCTCACAGTCTTAAAGCTTATTGGATACTCTCTTGTCGCATTATATCCGCATTTATTTAAAAATTTCTGTAACTTAGATATTAATTCAAAATGAAGTCCTTCCACGCGATTCCGCTCTAGAAAACATAGTTGCGTCAACTCTCGTCCAAGACTATTTTCAAGTCTGGAGTGATCTAATGATTTCTCTTTGCACATCTCATCAATGATTCTAATAATCTCTGCTTCACCTTCATATCCTATTAGTGCTTGAATTTGATGCTGTTTTGCAGCCGATAGGAGATCTTCAATATTTGAGATCTTGAGGTTCTTATAAAGAAGACGATTTATTTTCGGGCTTATGCATGATATTCGCAGAAGTTCCTTTGATTCCGGCAATATCTCAGAACCAAGAGATTCATAGTACTCAACACAGCCCTTCTGGATGTATTCAATGATCATTCTTTCGGTTGCAATACCAACGCCAGGGATATTTCTCAGATGACCTTGATTGTAGACCGCTTCTACGTCTTCTGTCAAAAACTCAATACTATTCGAAGCCTTCTTATAAGCATTAGACTTGAATTTGCTATCTCCCCTAAGCTCTAGCAGTTCTCCTATATCATAGAGAATTTTTGCAATTTCCATGTTTGTTGTTGATTCTGAGCGATAATCAATGCCTTTAGCTTTTGCCATATATCACCATACGTAGTTTAATTCACTCAAATAATTTCTTTTGAACAGTATTATTTTTCTTCTGATTGGCATTTGCTAACGAGATATAAGGCTCGATTTTGGGAACATATTTAATCTGTCCGTGAATTGGACAACTTTGTGCAATATGGCGCATGCCATTTGAGAAATCCTTCCATTTGAAGATGCATTCCCTTTTACATCGGGGACATTTTTCTGGAGAACTATCATTCATAATCGAACCTCTGCCTTAGTTTCATGTTTTTTAGATAAGAACGATTTGGCATTGCGTCGATCTACAAGTTCATGAGATTTATCCGTCAAAATGCACATCATTGAAGAAAACGAAGATGTCCAAGTGGCGCTTCATCTCCTTCCACCAGAGCAATGACCTCTTGCTGGCCGTTCTCTTCCCAGTTGTAAGTAGAAAGCCCCGGCAGGGCGAGGTTCATGGCGTGCTTGAGCAGGAATACTCGATATCCTACCTCATGCACTTTCGAGCCGACAATCTTGACTTTCAGCTTCATGATAGCTATTATATCTGCTCTCAGGTCTATTTGATTGTTTTCTCTCGCCCAAGAGGCACAGATGAGCATTGATTCCTCGCGCACCCGCGTCCCGCCCCTGGGGCAAGGGCAGGGAGAAAGGCATTGGCCCTGCAATCACCATGTTCTTTATTGTTCTTTATGATACTGCTGCATTTGCTTGACAATGCAAAAGAGCCTTCCTCCAATCAAAAGGGATATTCAAAGCCGGAAGAGGTGGCTCGGCATAGCTCTGGTCGTGGCCTCCTTCGCCTTTTACGGATGCCTGCTGCTCGTTCCAATCTCATCACTCTCCGCAGAAGAAAAGATTGCCCTTTCCGCCGCGCTGGTCTTTTTGGGTGAGGGATCATTTTGGCTCGCAGTCATCATCCTGGGACGGGAGGCAATGGCCAAATACCGAGATTTCAATTGGCAAGAAAGGCTTCTGGCGTGGCGGAAGTGGGTTGAGGAAAAGATCAAATCGAAGAAAACGTGAAGGGAATCCATGCTCCTCAGAGTAATTCTGCATAGCGCTGTCAGCCTGGATGGAAGGATTGACGGCTTTCCCGTTGACCTGCAGCAGTACTATGAGCTTGCCAACACCTGGAAGGAGGATGCCACACTTGCCGGATCTGACACCTTTCTAAAGGCGGCAAGCGAAGCCCCGCCCGAGGACGAGAGCGCCTTTCTCCCTCCCAGGGCCGATCCGAATGACCGCCGCCCCATCCTGGCCCTGCCTGACAGCCGCGGGCGGATACGCACCTGGCATTACCTGAGAAGCCTGCCATACTGGCGGGGCTTTTTGGCCCTGTGCTCCCGGTCCACGCCAGAGGAGCATCTGAGCTACCTCAAGGAGAGGCACATCGACATCATCATCGCTGGCGAAGATCATGTCAACCTCCGGGCGGCTTTGCTGGAACTCTATAGCCGCTATGGCATCAAGGTCGTGCGCGTGGACGCGGGCGGAACGCTGAACGGCCTTCTTCTCAGCCAGGTCCTGGTTAGTGAGCTGAGCGTGCTGGTCTATCCCTGCCTGGCCGGAGCAAGCCAGGAGTGTGGAAAAGGCGGAAGCGGCATCTTTGTCGCGCCCGGCCAGCTTGCGGCTCCCAAGTCGGAAGGCGAGAGCGAGGCAATACCGCTCAAGTTCATGGCTGCAGAGAAGCTAATAGGCGAAGTTATCTGGCTGCGTTCTGAGGTAAAATCGAGAGAAGATTTTTGATGCTATGCCAGCATGGGCCTGGCCGGATTTGAACCGGCGGCCACTCGGTTATGAGCCGAGCGCTCTAACCGGACTAAGCTACAGGCCCAGAATCAATGCGCCGCCAACAGGGCTCGAACCTGTGACATTCTGGTTGCTGCTTCTTTGGCAATTAACAGCCAGACACTCTACCAACTGAGTTATGGCGGCCCGACACCCTCCCTAGACACACAATGATTTAAGCCTTTTGATTAGAATGATGTACTATGCGCGTCCTCAAGAAGAACCTGCGCGGCGCTGAGGGGGAGATCTCCCTTCAGCCTGAATCCCTGGACGATCTCTGGCATCTCCAGCATCTGGTGGAGCGAGGCGATCTTGTCTTTGCCCAGACGCAGAGGAAGGTGGCAGCCATCGCCGACAAGGTGAGGCCGGAGAAGCTGGAGAAGAGGGCGGTGCGGCTTGGCATTCGCGTGGAGGACATCGAGTTTCACATGTACTCCAACTGGCTGCGCCTGCACGGCATCATCAAGTCCGGAATCGATATCGGCTCGTATCATACCCTGAATATCGAGGTGGGGACTGAACTCTCCATCGTCAAATACCATTGGAGGTCAGACCAGTTCCAGCGCATAGAGGATGCAGTGGCTGAGGCGCTGAGGCCGAAGGTCGTCCTGGCGCTGGTGGAGGAGGGCGAGGCGACCATAGGAGTTCTCCGGCAGTTCGGCGTTCAGATGGCTGCAGATCTTCGGGCAGGCAGCGGCAAGGGCGGGGGCGAGGACCACAGATCCCAGTTCATGAAGGAAGTGGCTGATGCCATGAACCTGGCAGCGGGCGAATCCGCCCAGGTGATCTTGGCCGGCCCCGGATTCGCCAAGGAGGATCTGAAGAAGGTGATCGACTCCAGCTATCCGGACCTCTCGAAGCGCATCACCATGGACGACGCATCCTCCATCGGGCGCTCAGGCTTCCAGGAGGTGCTGCGTCGCGGTGCGGTCAAGAGCGTCCTTGAGTCAAGCCGCATCGCCCAGGAGGCTCGGCTCATCGAGGATCTCATGAGGGAGGTCGCCACAGACGGGCGCGCTGCCTATGGCCGAAAGGATGTCGAGAACGCAGTGAACTTCGGAGCTGTAGAGCATCTCCTGGTCCTAGATGAGCTGGCGCGGAAGAGGGGCGTGGACGAGATCATGAAAGATGTGACTGATGCTCGCGGAAAGGTGGTGATCTTCAGCTCGGAGTTCGAGCCTGGGGAGAGGCTGCGCTCTCTAGGTGGGGTGGCGGCGCTTCTGAGGTTCAAGATCTCATCGAATCCATAGGTTATTATCATCCCTTCCCATAGAGCAGCCTCGAATGATCAGGTGCAGCAAATGCGGCGGCAGGGCCATAATCCACCAGAGGTACTCCGGGATGCATCTTTGCAGGACGCATTTCGAGGGAGATGTGAACCGCAAGGTTCGCGAGACGCTGAGGATGAGCGGCCTCTTCGCGCAAAGCGCCCGTGTTGCCGTAGGCCTGAGCGGCGACGCGAAGAGCGCGACGCTGCTATGCATCCTGAAGAGCCTCTTTTTCAGGAGAAGGGATATCGAGTTCACAGCCATAGTGATCGATGAGGGGATCGAGGGCAGGCGGGGGCTTCTGGCAGGCGCGATCTCCCTTGCAGGGCGGCTGGAGATTCCCTGCATCATGAAAAGGCTTCGCGATGCCCCGAAGACGGCAGCGGAAGAGATCGCTCTGGGACGATTTGGTTGGAGCTTCCATGCTGCCATGAAGAGAGACCTCCTCAGGAGAGCCGCCCTGGATGCAGGAGCAGACGCCCTCGCCACTGGAGAAAGCCTGGATGATGAGGCTGAGAAGGTATTTTGGAGCTGCCTCAAGGGGGACATCGAGGGGCTTGTTGAGATCGGGCAGCATAAGGAGCGCGAGGCTGGCTCCGGGCCCTTGGAGATAAGGCCTCTGCGAAAGGTGCCTGTGAGGGAGATCAGGCTATATGCCAGGATGAACCACATCGATCCAAAAGAGCCTGTCTCCTGTTTCACAGAGGCAGACGCATCCCGCCTTGAGGTGAGGAGGATGCTGAACGATTTTGATTCCAGGCACCCGGGAACAAAATACTCGCTGCTGCAATGCGTCGAGCGAGTAGTGGAGCTGCAGCAGAGCCGCGGCTGCTATGGCGATGAAGCAGAGGGGAGAGCAAAGCCTTTAAGTGAGGGCATAAAATAGGGTTGGGACAGCGCCTCGGTAGCTCAGCTGGTCCAGAGCGATTGACTTGTAATCAATAGGTCGCGTGTTCGAATCACGCCCGGGGCTTTGAGACATCTTTTGATTCATGTTAAGACGTTTGAAAAATAGATCCTCAGTCTTTTTAGGAGAAAGTCTGGCGTACGCCTCAGATGAAACCTGATAGTAATCGGATAATAATCAGATAAATAATCAAAACGACCTGCTCGCAGCTGAAATGAATTTCCGGAACGCGATCCGCCGAGGCGGACCGCCCCTCTTATGAAACAGGATTTGCTATCTGGCCGGAATACCTATTCAGCCCCTCCGTGCCCTCTTTACGTCCAGCCTGGTCTTGCATCTTGGACATGCCTTTGGCTTGCTGACCCTCGTCTCCCAGCCATAATTGCACTTGGGACATTTCATCTGTTTCATATTAATACAGTTGTAATAAGAGTATTAATAACTTTCCGTTGATATCAATATTCCTACTATTCCTCCGAGCGCAAAGCCTATAATTGAATAGAGGCGGTAAATACAGAATTTCATGGACGAGATTTTGGAGATCCTTTCCGAAAACGCCAAGGCGACACCCTCGGAGATCGCGGCCTTGCTTGGCAGATCCAAGGAGGATGTGGCCGAAGAGATCCAGAACCTGGAGGATGCTGGCGTCATAAGGAAGTACATCACCCTGATAAACTGGGAGAAGCTTGACCAGAGCTTCGTCTTCGCAGTCCTGGAGCTGAAGGTCGCCCTTCAGCGCAAGACCGGATACGATGCAGTGGCCGAGAGGATCGCCAACTTCTCGGAGGTGGAGTCGGTGCGCCTCATCTCGGGGGATCACGACCTCTCTGTCGTGGTCCGTGGCAAGTCCATGAAGGACATCGCCTACTTCGTGGCCGAGAAGATAGCGCCGCTGGAGGGGGTTCAGTCGACCTGCACCCACTTCATCCTCAAGAGCTACAAGGAGCATGGAGTCATCCTGATCGACAAGCCCAAGCCCAAGCGGCTGGTGGTAACCCCATGAAGCAGCGCATGAAGAATATTCCGGCGTGGAATGCGCAGGTGCACTTAAACCAGGTTGTATCGGCCATGCCACCCTCGGGCATCCGCAGGTTCTTCGACCTCGTGAGCGAGATGGAGGGCGCGATATCGCTCGGGGTCGGCGAGCCGGACTTCGTCACGCCCTGGCATGTGCGAGAGGCATGCATCTACTCACTTGAGTCAGGAAATACCCACTATACCTCCAACAGGGGAATGCCGGAGCTGCGCGAGTGCATCTGCGAGAGGGCCCAGAGGGAGATGGATCTGGAATATGATCCTGCCCACGATATCCTGATCACCACGGGCGTCTCCGAGGCGGTGGACCTGGCATTCAGGGCGACGCTCAATCCGCGCGACGAGGTCATAGTTCCTGAGCCGTGCTACGTCGCCTACACGCCCGACATAATCCTGGCAGGGGGAGTTCCGAAGACTGTTCCAACGCTGCCCGAGGACGAGTTCAGGCTGCAGCCCGAGACTGTGTCCTCGGCGATAACCGAGAGGACGAGGGCTGTGCTCCTCAGCTACCCCAACAACCCGACGGGCACTATCATGACTCGCTCTGACCTCGAGGACCTGGCGGACGTCGTGGTCGAGAACGATCTGCTCGTGATCTCCGATGAGGTCTATTCCAAACTTTCCTACTCAGGCAGCCACTCAAGCTTCGCCCAGCTGGAGGGAATGAAGGATCGCACACTGATCTTGAACGGCCTGTCCAAATCGCATGCCATGACCGGCTGGAGGATCGGATATGTGCTCGGGGACCCGGCGTTGGTCGGGGCCATGACAAAGGTGCACCAGTACACAATGCTGTGCGCTCCGACGATGGCGCAGGTGGCGGCGCTAGAGGCCATGGAGAAGGGCGACGAGGAGATGCTTCATATGAGGCATGAGTATGACCTGCGGAGGCGTCTGTTCGTATCGGGCCTGAACCGCATTGGCCTCTCCTGCTTCGAGCCGCGAGGTGCTTTTTACGCCTTCCCGTCCATTCGGGCGACGGGCCTCTCATCGGAGAAGTTCGCAGAGAAGCTGCTGAAGGAGCAGAAGGTGGCTGTGGTGCCGGGAAGCGTCTTTGGGGCGAGCGGCGAGGGTTTCCTGAGGTGCAGCTATGCGACCTCGCGAGAGGAGCTGATCGAGGCGCTGGACAGGATGGAGACGTTCCTTGGCGGCCTGTAGAAGATGCTGAAGGCACATCTCAGTTCGGAGCAGACGGACGGGCTGGTGCGTGGGCTGGCGCGCCTGGGGCTCTCGCCCAACGCCTGGACGCTGCTCTCGCTTCTCCCGGCAGCGGCGGGCCTGGCGGCCCTGGCGGCGGCGCAAAGCCTTCTCGCAGGGCTTGTGCTCTTCGTGCTCTCAGGGTTCATCGACATGGTGGACGGTGCTGTGGCGCGCGCCACGGGCCAGGTCTCGGCGAGGGGTGCCTTCATAGATGGCGTGGTGGACAGGTATGTGGAGCTTCTGCTCTACCTGGGGCTTTTGTGCTATCTGGGGGATGGCGATTTTCTGGGGATTCAAAGGGTGGTCTGGTTCATGCTGCTCCTCTTCGGGGCGCTGATGACAAGCTTCGTGCGGGCCTACGCCGACCATCGGGGCGTGGTGAAGGACGAGAGGGAGCTGAAGAGGATGGGCGGGCTGCTGGAGAGGGGCGAGAGGCTGATGCTGATTTATGCTGGAATGGCAGCGGGGGTCTTCAACAGCGAGTGGCTGATGGCTGTGGTGGCCCTGACAGCGGCGCTGGCCAACGCCACTGCGCTGCAGAGGATCTGGTTTGCTGTCGGGAAATAGGCTGACGATCTATGGGTGAGTGGGCTTAGCCTAGCAAGCCGTCCTCGATACTTTTATCATTTCTCGCGTCCTGGCTCTTGGACGAATGTCCCAGGAGACGCGGCCCTTTCGCAACAGCAACCTATTCTCGAACCACTACATTGAGAAGCAGGTCAGGGAGAGCCCTGAGTGGCGGGAGACGAACGCCGCAGAGGCCATGGCAAGAGATCGGGGAGATATAAAGGCGCAAGGCCAGGACGCTTGAGAACTACAACGAGGCGCAGCTGGAGGAGAACTTCATCCGTCCGGTGCTGCGGGCCTGGGCCACCACTTCGGCGTGCAGGGCGCAGTCCTTGGGAAGGGAAAGCGCCCTGACTATGCAATCTTCCCCGACGAGGAGAGCCTGAACGAGGCGAGCTCAAAGCCCGAAGAGGACTACTATCGGCGGGCGGTGGCCGTAGGGGACGCGAAAGCCTGGAAGGTTTCCTTTGACAAGCAGCGGGGCCGGGGCAGCTTCGAGATGCAGAACCCTCGCTTTCAGATCGACGCCTATTTGAGAGACACGCCGCCCAAGTGGGCGATCCTGACGAACGGGAGACTATGGCGGCTGTACCACGAGAGCACGAGCTACAAGCTGGACAGCTTCTACGAGGTGAACCTGCCCGCGTTGCTGGCGCTGCAAGCCGAGTTCGAAGTGTCTGTGGAGAAGCTACAGCCACTGCGGGAGAGGATCGAGGCGACGGACAGGCTGATCGATGCGGTGGTCTACAGGCTGTACGGATTGACGGAGGAGGAGATCGGGATTGTGGAGGGAAAATGAAGTAGTTTAAATATCAAATTTATAGGTCTCTTCGTCCCTCTTGCTTACAAGAGCAATCAGAATCTCTCCTCGCTCTTGGTCAATTCGATAGATTATCCGGTAGTTCCCGACCCGCTTTCTTCGCACATACGTGTGACCCTTTACTTTCATAGTGCCTTTTTCCCAAGGGTCATCGCCGAGCGCCTGAATGGCCTGCTTGATCCGATTTTTGAACTCCTGGTCGAAGGACTTGATGGTCTTGCAACTTTTAGAGGAGAAGACAACCCTGAAGCTCATCCAAACACTTCATCAAGAGTGTGATATTTTTCCTTCTCCCTGTCGTTTAAAGCCTCTTGCAGCATGTCCTCTTCTTCTTCACTCAGGATATCTTCGATGTTTAGTATCTTCACCGTTATCAAATCCGAGTCTATCTTCGAGGGGTTCAAAACCCTGAGCACGCCATCCTCGTATACTGCTTCGACGACATCCATTAGGATCAATAGGAAATGGTATCGCAGGTTAATAAAAATATCTGAGTCCGCAGCCATCAAGATGCATTCAATCTTGTCTGAGATGCACCCTATCCGCCGCATCTCGTTCGCCACCCACCTGCGCCCGCTTGCGGGGGGGCCGAGCTGCAGGAGCCTAGCGAGGTTCTGCAAGCCGAGTTCGTGGGCTCTGTAGCCTCGGGCCGCTGCGGGAGAGGATTGAGGCGACGGACAGGCTGACCGGCAGGGCTATACGCCCTATCCACAACATCTCGTTCACCACCGTGCCCGGTGGCCGAGCTTGAGAGATTTACAGGGCATCAAGCCTCGCAGCAGATCGGAAGGCGAATCTGCAGGCGAAGGCGAAGATCACCCTGAGTTGACATATCCGGGCCTTTAGGCTGCCATCGGCGATAGCCTGAGCCCTCGCTGGCGCAGGCTGCCCCTCTTATGAGAGACTTCAGTAGAACTCAGCACATCCAGAGGTTGTCGCTCCTCTGCTCCTGAAGAAAGCTATGCCTTCTCTAGCCCCCTCGCCAGATCTGCTACGATATCCTCGACGTCCTCGATCCCGACAGAGATCCTGACCAGCCCATCTGTTATCCCAAGCTGCACCCTCATCTCTCTCGGCATGGCTGCGTGGGTCATGGAGGCCGGATGCTCGATCAGGGTGTCGACTGTTCCAAGACTTACTGCCAGGCTGCAGATCTCAAGGCCGTTCATGAGCTTGCGTCCTGCCTCGATGCCACCTTTGATCTCGAAGGAGAGCATCCCGCTGAAGCCGCTCATCTGGCGCTTCGCCAACTCGTGCTGCGGGTGGCTCGCGAGTCCCGGATAGTTCACGCGCACCACCTTGGTATGATCCTCCAGGAACTGGGCGACATGCATGGCATTTCTGGCGTGCCTCTCCATCCTGATGTGAAGCGTCTTCAAGCCCCGCAGGCAGAGCCAAGCCTCATGAGTCCCCATGGTGCCGCCTGCAAGAAGCGTTGGGCGTGTCATCCCTGCTATCAGCTCCTCCGAGGAGACCACGACCCCTCCCAGGAGATCTCCGTGGCCTCCGATGTACTTCGTGCAGCTCTCGACGACAGCATCGGCCCCGAGGGCCAAAGGACGCTGGAAGAAGGGCGTAGCGAATGTATTGTCCACCACAGAGATCGCTCCTGCCTCGCGGGCGATCCTGCAGATCTCGCGAATCTCGCAGATTGCCAGAGTGGGATTTGCAGGAGACTCCAAGAAGACCATTCTTGTGTTTTCTTGAAGCCCGGCCTTCACCTTCTCAATGTCAGTCGTGTCAACGAAACTGACATCGATCCCGAACCTGGGAAGGACTGACGAGAATAGCCCGTAGGTGCCCCCGTAGACGGTATCCGTCGAGAGCAGATGATCTCCCTTTTTCAGCTGCGAGAGGACCATGGCCGTCTCCGCCGCCATGCCCGAGGATAAGGCAAGGCCCGCCCCGCCCTCCTCCAGGGTCCTGATCTTCTCGATGAAGGCGGCATGCGTCGGCGAGTTGGGCGGGGAGCGGATGTACCTGTACTGGGGCTCCCCCGCCTTGCGCCCTCTGGTGAACACTGCTGCAGCTTGCTCTGTATCTTCAAAGACGTAAGTGGAGGTCTGATAAATAGGAGTTGCGTGAGCCCCGAAGGGGTTGTGCCCCTCACCGGCGTGAACGCAGGCAGTCCCAAAGCCCGTCTCATTCTTCAATCGTCTCACCTGAGAAAAATGTCGATCTGAACGGAAATATATCTTGGCTTGATCCATTTTGAGCCAAGACGCCCTGCAGGATATGCAGGGATTTTTGCAGGAAGGCTGAAAAGCAGGGCGAAGCCAACATCTTTAAGCCTTCGGATTATCTGTATTTTGAGTCAGGAGGAAGATCAATGCTTGAGCGGCTCAAGAAATCCCTGCTGGATGCTCCAGTTTTCAGGCGGGGCGAGTACAACTACTTCATTCATCCCATCACAGACGGCGTGCCTGAGATCAGGCCGGAGCTGATCCGGGAGGTCGTGGGACACATCATCCGCATAGCGAACCTGGATGTGGACAAGATAGTCACAGTGGAGGCCATGGGCATTCCCATCGGCGTCGCCCTCTCCATCATCACAGATATTCCCCTCGTGATCATTCGCAAGCGTAAGTACGGCCTGCCTGGAGAGATCGAGGTCGCCCAGGTGACCGGCTACTCGAAGTCCCAGCTCTTCCTCAACGGGATAGAGAAGGGCGACAGGGTGATAGTGGTGGACGATGTGATCAGCACGGGTGGAACTCTTCTCGCCACCCTGGAATCGCTGAAGGTGGCAGGAGCGAGTGTGCAGGATGTGGTGGCTGTGATCAGGAGAGGAGATGGTGTGACACGGCTGAGGTCCAAGGGCTATCAGATCAAGACCATGGTGGAGGTCGATGTGGGCGAGAAGAGGGTGATGAGGGTCACAGAATCGAACAACACCACGGGATGATCAGAAGAAGAGAAGAGAATAGATCCAAACCTGCAAAAACCAT
Source organism: Methanosaeta sp. PtaU1.Bin060 (assembly GCA_002067365.1). Lineage (GTDB taxonomy): Archaea > Halobacteriota > Methanosarcinia > Methanotrichales > Methanotrichaceae > Methanothrix. Next base: position 11,917 of record MVRK01000103.1, read on the forward strand.
GAACCCTGATGGTGGTCTGGAGGGCGATCTTCGCGCCGAGACATTGAAGTGGCAAAAGAGGGCAGAAGACCTCTTCTCCAGTGCATCAGGTGACGAGCATTTTCTGGAGAACATCTCTGCATATCTCAGCGACTCAAATTATTTCCTGGAGAAGGGGGACCTCATCAGGGCCTTCGAGGCGGTGGTCTGGGCCTGGGCCTGGATGGAGATCGGCCTTGAGATAAAATGCCTGAAGAAGAAAGGATGAAAAGGCGCATAGATCGATCATAATTTTCCTCTCGCAACTGGCCAATGGGCGGATTTGAACATGCCAGAAATCGGGATCTGAGGCGTCAAATTCCGAGGTTGTTTTGCTTTTTTTGGGACTCTCACCTGAAGATGAGCAGGCCGATCGCGAGGGAGGCCAGGTTGGCAGCCAGGGATACGAGCAGGGCCCTGGGATAGCTCACCTCTGCGAGGAGCATAATCAGTAGGCTTTCTGTCAGGGCGACACCCATCTCCAAGGGGTAAAGCTGATGGATCTCGAAGTTGTAGAGGAAGTTGAAGAGGGGGTTGGTGAAGGAGTTGATCAAGATCGAATATAAGAGGAGCTTTTGAGCTCTCTCGCGAAGAAGCAGAAGATAGACTGCAAACTCAGTCAGGATGGTCAGCAGAAGGGCGACCGCGAGGGCCGAAAGAAAGCTCATTTGCTCATCGCTTCCCAGGCGGCCTTTTCATCGGCAGATCTATTTTTGATTTTCTTAGTGCTATTATCCACAACATGATCAAAAGCGCCAGGAGGGGCAGGCCGAAGAACCAGAGGTAGTAAAGCCGATCTGGAAAAAAGGGGAGGGTCATACTCAGAGCAGAGTTCACTCAGGAGCTAATTCCTGAACCGTCCCGTTCTCGTAGTAGTAAAGCATCTTGGTCCTGGTGATCTTCAGGGCCTCGTCGGTTACGCCATCTATTCGAAGGTCAACCTCTATCTTTTTCAGAGGAATTATCTCCTTTACAGATGTCGCTTTTGGCAGCGTAAGGTTTGAGGAGATGATCTTTGGGTTATCGCGACAGTAATCTGTGCAGTTGGCGATCTCCCTGTCGTACTCGTCCCTTGAGGCCAGGAACTTCTGGCGGTCGAAGTCCGATGCCCTGATGGCGTGCACCTCGTAGCTATCAAGCTTGTAGCCCCCGCCGAAGGTGCCTGTCGAGTTGATGATGGTGGCGTACTTCCATCCCCAAATGACGCTGCTGGTAAGGAAGACGTACTCCGGATAATCCTTGATGTTGGAGATCACATAAGTGTAGTCGGCTTGCTTCATTCCTTCCACAGGCACGTCAGCCGAAGCTGAGAGCGAGAGTAGAAGCACAGCCACAGAAAACGCTATGCCTAGCCCCTTCTTTGATGGCGAATTCGCCCGGCTCGAATTCTTCTTCCAGCTATTCCAATTCAAGAACACCATGCTAGCATCTCTGTTATACGCAAAGTATTTGCATTTTTCGAAGGCTCATGGGATGATGATCTTGAACATATTAACATATGATATGACTTAAGTAAATATTATTATTAGCACGTATAAATTCAAATGGTGGGGCCACGGCGATTTGAACGCCGGTCACAGGACCCCCAGTCCTGTAGGATACCAGGCTACCCTATGGCCCCAAAACGACGCAGCCAAGGATGCAGAATAGGCATATAAGGCTTGCCGTTCGATGATTTTTTAATTCGGATTTTCGGAGTCTCAGCTTTCAAGATGGCATCGATCATTTCAAATCAATCTCGCAGCCCTGCATCAGCCCTCATGCACCTGCCCTCGGCCACCAGCACAGTGACTCCGGGCCTCGCCAGCCCCGCCCTGAGGGCCTCCTCGACATCGCCCTCCTGCGCTGGCAGTCTGATGTGGCTGGTGGGCGCTAGAGCCTCTATGAGCTTCGTCAGGTCGGGCGCTTCCTGGCCCCCGGTCATCGCAGCCACGCCGTTCTTGAGGAGCACCACGAAGACCTCTTGCTTGCGCCAGACTGCGTTTATGAGCGCCTGCAGGCCCGAGTGAGCCAGGCCGAAGTCCCCTATCACAGCCACGCCCTTACTCCTGAAGCCCGATGCCACTCCCACTGCGGAGCCGAGGCCGTAGACTAGGTCCACCGACTCATAGGGCTCCCTCGTCGTGCGAATGACGCAGCCCGCATCCCCAGCCACTGGCACGTCCAGCTTTGCCAGAGCCCTGTAGAGAGGGATGAAGGGGCAGTCCTCGCAGATCCCTGTGTAGCCCCGCTCGGCGATGCTCTCGTATCTGCCAGCCTCGCAGGCCATGTGGGTCTCTGGCACCTCCTCCAGCCCCCGGATCAGGTCTGACCTCTCCAGGAGGCCATAGGGCAGATGGCCAGAGAGCTTTCCCCTGACCTTCGGCTCCATCCTGAGCTGCGATTCGATGAAGGGCTCAGGCTCCTCGGCCACAAGGATCCGGCTGTGGCGGTCGATGAACTTCCGGATCAGCCTCCAGGGAAGCGGATACACATATGCGACAGAGAGAAGGGATGCTCCAAGCCCCTCGGCCTGGCTTGCAGGAAAGCCGCTGGCGATGATCCCCGTCTTCGCCTCCGGAGAGATCAGCACACGATTCAGGGGCGATGCCTCGGATGCGGCCTCGGCCAGGGGCAACACCTCACTGTGGTGCCTCTGGTGCCGTCCCTTGACTGTGAGATTCCACGAGACCCTCTCGTACCCCTGGCCCGAGCCGCGGAATGGGGCGGGCTGTAGCAAGGACCCCGAGGCCGAAAGCAGGCGGGGGGTGACCCTGACAATCACAGGAATCCTCAGGCTCTCTGAGAGGCTGTAGGCTTCTATGAGGGAGGAGTAGAGCGCCGCAGGGTCCCGCGGGTCCAGGACAGGCAGCTTGGCCAGCTGTCCAAAGGCCCGGCTGTCCATCTCGGCCTGCGAGCCCTTGGGGCCGAGGTCGTCTCCCACAAGGACCACAAGGCCCGAGCCGATGGTGTGCGTGGCCGAGATCACAAGGGGATCTGCCAGCAGGTTCATCCCGAGCTGCTTTGTCAGAACCATCGCCCGAGAGCCTGTGGCCGACGCCCCGAGGGCGATCTCCAATGCCACCTTCTCATTGAGGGAGACCTCGGCCCCCACAGCCTCGGCAGTCTCTGTTATCGGATAGCCCGGAACACAGGTGATGGTCTCCACTTCAGCATCATCTACGGCCCTCCTGACGGCGTCAAGCCCCTTCATCCCAACCCCGATGAATGGATTCATCCGGCCTGGCATAGAAGGGCAGGGCTGCGAGCGCTCCGATCAGGCCCTTGCCGTCCATGACTATCTGCACGCCTGCGCTCTTGGCCGCTGCAAGGGCATCCTCATACTCTATTCGCTCGCGCCGGCACCTGTTGCTGTAAGCCATCAGGGCCGATGGGTCGAAGCCCCTGTAGACCGCCATGCCGGTATCAGGCGAGACGGAGTACCTGCGCAGAAGCTCTGCAAAGTCCTCGATCATCCCCTCTGCCTTTCCAGGCAGGCAGGCGAACTCGACCACAGTGGAGACGCAGTTCTGGGTCTTTGCAGGAACGGGGAAGAGCTGCACGAGAGCATGAGATATATAGCGTGCAGCCTGCCTGTCCACGCATGAGGCGATGTTGTGAATCAGCGTCCAGGTCGCTCCGACGGTCTTCGAGTCTGTGTCGTCCACGCCGATGATGAGCCTCTCGCGGCGGGGCAGGACTATAGTGCCCCGGGCGACCCTGCCCCCGCCGCACTCTGTGACCTCGTGGCGCAGGACATCGTCCGCCCTCGCCCTCGTGAGGGTTGCTCCCACGCCACCCCCCCCGAGGCCCGCGTAGGTTATCTCCACCTCATCGCCCTTGACAATGATCGCCTCGATTCCCGCGGACCTCCTCGATGAGATCAAATCGAGATCCACACGTCCCGGCTTTGCCAGGTAGCGGAACCACTCTCCGATGTTTCGGGTGCTGATGACCAGAGGGCCCTGCGAGTAATGGTACCTGGCCCAGGCTGATCCGCCGTAGCAGCTCGATCGCTCCAGGACCTCAACCCTCTCTCCCTCGGAGGCGCAGATGGCATGAATCTGCTTGTAGGCTACCACATAGGGGTCATCCAGTTGCACGCTTCACACTCCCCCCTGCTCAGGGATAACAGTAACGCTCTTCATGTACTCGCGCAGGAGCACAGTGGCATAGCTTCCTGCAGGCAGAAAGAAATCGAGACCTGCACTGCTGCCTTCAACACTGATCTCGGGCACGACTCGCAGCATTGCCGCACGCCGCGTCCCAGGCGACCCGAGGTCCGCATTCGCATCGACGCGAAAGTCCTCGGGCGAAAGGCCCTCCTGCCGGAGCACTCGCCTCTCGATCTCTCCCTCATCGCCCTCTGCAAGGGCGGTCTCATATCCTATTAGCGGAAGCGTCACAAAGGCCCGCCCGCGTTCTGCCAGCCTGTTCACCGCATCAAGGTTCTCTTCGGTCACCGCCTGGAGCTTCTCAGGGTCGGGCTGACCGTTGCGCGCGAAGCAGACGACATCCCCGACGACTGGCCTCTTCAGCGGCAGCCCCGCTTCCATCCTTCTGCTGAGGATCATATTGAAGAGGTAGGACTGGTAGGCATGGACGAAGAGGCGCCTTAAGTTCTGCGAGAGGACGCCGAAGGAGCCAGCGTAGTCGCCGGGATGCCCGACCAGGTAGTTGAGAATCGCAATCTCGAAGGTGAGATAATCCGGATAGCTCTTCAGTGCCGCTGGGATGTCTTTGTTCTCCCAGAGCGCTCTTCGAGCCACCCTCGTCCTCTCCAGCTCCCCTGGAAATGGCATGGCCAGATAGATGAAGACCGCCTCCTCGATCCCGCCCTTGACAAGTGCCTCTCCGACCCTGTGGGTGACGGGCCTCGCATCTCCGAACCTCTGCACCCCGAAGTAGTTGGGCACGCCCCCCTGATCCCTGATCTCCTCTGTGATCATCGAGAGGCTGGCAGCCGGATCTGGACAGGAGATATCATGAATCCAGATCCTGAACCTGTTGCCGAGAAGATCTCCGAGGCCGACGGACCTGTTCGTCCTTCCGAGCACCCTCAACTTCAGATCAGGCAGATGGACCCTCTTCAGCTCAGATTCATCCAGGTTCATGATGCTTATGCGCTGGCTGGTGACGGCGCGCTTGTCCTTCGTTCCGGCCCAGCCGAACCTCTTCTGGCTTACGCGCAGGTGTCTCGCCATCTCCCTGATGAGGTGATGAGTGTCCCAGTTAGTCTTCTCGATCTCCAGGACGAGATACCTTCCGCCCTCGTACCTCTGCTCCTGGTAGACCTCCTCGACCCTGAAGTCCTCAGGGCAGCTCCTCAGGAGACCCCCGCAGCCCGGGCCATCCGTGATGAAGTAATCCATGCCAAGGGCCCTCTCCTGTTCCGGGGCTGCCTTCATTTTTGCTTCTCCTTCTTGTGATCTGTTCTCCTGTTCATCAGCGCCTCAGAGAAGGCTGAGCTTTCCAGTGATCTTGTCGATCTGCCTGTTGGGGGATGGGCCAAGGCCCAGAGCCGTGATAGTACCAGAAGGTATCTCCGTCAGGCCGGCATCTGCAACAATGGCGCTCGGGATTCCGGCCCTCTCAGCCTCCTCCCTGAGCCTGAAGAGGTCCTGCACTCCTGCCACCTTGAGCACCACCTTCTTTTGACCCTCCGACTTCCAGTTCGAGACGACTGACCTATCAGATTTTTCGGCTCTTTCCATGGCCATGACTGCCGCATGGGCTACCTGCACAGCCAGCTTTCCCGCCGAGAGCTTCAGATCCTCGCGAACCACAATGCACTGCTTGAAATCCATGGAATCCTCTTTAGTAGACGGCCTGAGATCAGAAGGCTAAAAGGCTTTTGGACAAAGGAGATAAAAAAGGTGGAAAAGTATGAGATAAATGAAAACATAAGAGGCGATCTCATGCCTCCTTTGTGATGACCCTGACGGATGTTGGGCTCTTGGCGATGTTTCCCATCTTCGCGCCGATGAGATACTCAAGCCCCTTTTCGGCTGCGATGTCCAGGATGCGCTGGGTCACGACGCCATCGAAGATCACGCCGTTCACATCCCCATTGGCCTCCTTGAGCTCCCTCGCCAGGTCTCTCACAGCCACCTCCTTGAGGATGTTGTGGTTCCTATCAAGCAGCCTCGCAGAGAGGGTGCCATCGAGATCATCCACATGCTGTCTGAACCATTCCCTCTCTGGCTCGTGGACCGGCTCCACGGCTTCAACGACCTCTACCTCCACTACCTCCCGAGGCACCGCCTCGCGGACACTGCGGGGCAGGACCCTGCGCGGAGCTATGGCCTCAGCCCTCTCGGCGACGCTCCTGGCGAGCGTCGGCTTCTCCCTGATCAGGCTCTTCCTCTTGGTGGTGAGGTCGCGCCTTCTCCTCGGCTGATTCTTGATCTTGTAGAGGTCCAGCACCTGCTCCATGGGGATCTTCTGGCGCAGAGCACGCACGATCTCCTTCTGGGTCATGTCCTCGACGCTCTTGCCCTCGGGAGCCCTCGCCACGTAATCGATGTCCGCCACCTGAAGCAGCTCTTTGACGATAAGCTCTCCTCCACGATCGCCGTCTGTGAATGCTGTCACCACCTTCTTGGCACACAGATCTGCGATCGTCGGCGGGACGTTAGTTCCGCCTACCGCCACTGCGTTCTTGATGCCATACTTGAGCAGGTTGAGGACGTCGGCCCTTCCCTCGACCACAAGGATGGCATCCGAATCAAGAACATTGGGGCCCGCAGGAAGGCTGTCCTTTCCGAGATGGGTTATCTCCTCGATCCTTACCGACTGCTTTATCTCCTCTGTGATCTCCTCAGTCTCGAGGATGTTCTCATCGAACATCTCCACCAGTATGCGCTTGGCGCGGTCGATGACATACTTCCTCTTGGATGCCCTCACATCCTCGATCCTGTTGATGCCAATATGAGCGATACAGGGTCCGACACGATCTATGGTCTCAAGGGCTGCTGCCAAAATGGCGGTCTCGACCTTGTCGAAGCTTGAGGGAATGGATATGGTGCCGCTGGACTTGCCGCCTGTGGACGTGACCTGCACGTCGATTCGACCCAGCCTCCCAGTCTTCTGCAGGTCGCGCAGGTCGAGATCGCTTCCGAGCAACCCCTCTGTCTGGCCGAAGATAGCGCCGACCACATCAGGCCGTTCCACTATCCCCTCAGCAGTTATATCCGCATAAATTACATATTTAGTTGTATCAACATTTTGCATATAAGACACCTCTAATTTTAAAATAGTTAGATAAAAGTCACACCCACATCCGAACAGCCAAGGCTACCGACAGCCCTCAAACACAGGTTCGCGACTTCTCGCCGCCAGGAAATCCTGCCCAACTACAGGCATCTTCTGTGAGCAGTGAACTATCGTGAATATGAGTTCATCCAACTATTTCAGTGTCCATTTACCAACTTCATGGAGCATCTGATAGAAATGCCCACACATGAGCGACTCGGTACATTCAGGCTGGCATTTCATCGCCCTAGCTTCCACTAGGGCTTAATTATCATGTGATCTGAAGCTCAAATGCTAGGCTTCTACCAGTAGAAAATGCATAAAACTAGTTTAAGAACTTTGTGGTGGCTTGGGCGGGAGTGTAAGGGGGGCCAACATATATAAAGCTACTCCAATACTATAAATCCCCTTGCGGTCCTCACGACCCGCACGCTCTCACCAGGCACAGAATCGACCTTCGAGGGTCTCGGCGCGAGGACTGTCTTGTACGTCTCAGGGTCCAGGATCTCCAGGACATCCTCATCCTTGGCGATCACCACAGCCTCCATCGCATCGGCCCTGTTGCCGAGGATCTCGACCGTCTCGGAGTTCTCGTCGCTCAAGCTTGACCTGCGGCCCTCATAGAGGGATCTGACGAGGGTCTTCTTTCCATCAAAGCCCACGACCTCGAAGAGAGTGCCGCGAAAGGCCACTACGTCTCCAGCTCTTAGCCTTGGAAACCTGATGAGAAGGGTGGAACGAAAGACGTCTCTGTTGTCCTTTCTTCCCACGAGCTTGCACGACTCCTGGAGCCTGCCTCCGAAGCGCTCCTGAATGGCCCTGGCCAGATGCCTCCCGAGCTGGGTAGATCCCAGGACTATGTCCAGGCCGCCCTTGACATCCTTGATCTCCTGGATGAAGGAGAGCTGGTCGCCGCTGCGGTAGCCTGAATCTGCCATAGAGACGGCGAGCCTCCTGCATGCCTCCATCTCCTGAGCAGTCAGGTGCCGCGAGCCGTTCATGCGCACCTGGACAGTCGACTGGAAGTACTTGCCTGCTATGCGGCTGCAGCGGTCGCAGGCCACGAGCCTGATCCTGACAGGAACCTCGCAGCCCTCTCTGACGGCCTGCCCCTGGAATCTGCCCTCGACCTCTATTTCGGCCAGGTATCTCGTGGCCCCCCTCTTGCTCAGGGAGACGTCCATCTTCGGCCCTTCGAGATCCCTGTGAATCTCCAGTGAGTCGCAAGCTGCCTGTGTTGCCAGGTCTTCGATGGAGCGATCATCTGGTAGCTGCCACTTTCCCTTTACCCGCCTCGATCCGCAGACGGAGCATATGGTGACCTCGACCTTGTCAGGGCACTTTAGAAGCTGTGTCGATTCCAGGGTGCATTTGCGGCAGAGCCCCTCCTCCGAGGGCCCTCCGCATCTGGGGCAGAGGGAGTGCATCACATTCGCACCATCTGGGCATAGAGTACCCCGTCGATCGTGAGGACGTTCTCCCTCTCGACATAGCCGAGGCGAATCGCGTGCTCAACAGCCCGGCAGCCGACGAAGTTGGCCATGGTCGCCTTCTCTAAAGCAGCCTCGACCTCAGAAGCAGATGCCGAATCCTCTCCAAAGAACTCGCAGCTGACCTCCAGGCGGAGATCGCCTTCAACAAACATCTTGCCAAGGATCTCGCAGTCGCAGATGGCGATGAGGACCTCGGCCCCTTGCCTGTGGATCTTGAGGTACAGCTCCTCTATTTCAGAATTTTCAGACATGTGAATCGCGCTTATGAATCATGATCAAGGCACTCTCAGCATACCCGAGGTTGGTTCATATATGTCACCTCGCTGGCGAAGCTGGCCGATTATATCTTCAGCCTTACTCATCTCGATCCCGATCTCCTTTGCCCTTTCCAGGACCTCGTTCTTCGGAGCAGGACCTTCGAGCTCTTTGTTCATCTCTTTTATGATGTCCATTATCAATTTGGTCTTATCTCTTGTGCTCTTGGTCATGCCTGTGTATATGACATCTGCGTCCAGCAGGCCCGTGTCCGGGTCCACGCCCACTTTCTTGAGGCAGGACTCGAGGATCTTCACCACCCTCGTGGCATCCTCCAGGGTTACTTTATCGCTCAGCCGGAGCCTGGCGCTGGCCTCACCCAAGCGTATCAGAGCCTCAAGCTGTCTGGCGGTGACTGGCACTGGCTTGTTCGAGTCCTGCCCCTGGGACCGCAGACCGACATAGTACTTCAGGAAGTAATCTTTTGCCTCGTCCGTCAATGTCGGAAAGATGTTCTTGCGGGCGTAGGCCACATACTTTCTCAGCAGCTCTGGCTCTATCACGGGCTTTATCACAGTCATCGCTCCATCGACGTCTTCCTGGGAGATCTCGGAGTTCCAGGAGACCTGGGTGGAGAGTTCGCCCGCGAAGTTGCTCCTCAGGATGTGCTCTGCGATTGCAGAATCCCTCTTCGTGTCCGGGTCATCCGTCAGGACGAAGATCAGGTCGAACCTGGACATCAGCGCGGGGGTGAGGTTGATCTGGGGGGCGATGGGCTCGTACTTGTCGAACCTTCCGAGCTTCGGGTTGGCAGCGGCCAATAAAGAGCAGCGCGACTTGAGGGAGGCCATGACCCCTGCTTTGGCTACGCTGATAGTGTTATGCAGAACGAGACCCTGCGAGATGAATGTGTGAGTTGGCTCGACCGTCAGGTCATAAACGCAATCTGTGAAGTATTCGCCTGTATTGGGCACTATGCTGACCTCAGTGACTCTCAGGTACCTGACCTCTGAGGCAAGCCTTTTTTCAAGAGCTGCGATTTGCGCTCCCGTCTCGTCCAGGTGAGATCGGATGCGCTGGTGCGATCTCCTGGAGATCTCCGCCCTTCTCGCGCCACGATATCCGCCATCCTCATAGTAATCGACATTTCCGCGCGTCATGCCTACAACTGAAGCCATGTAGCTCTGCGACCACCCCAGGGAAGATCTCAATTCGGGCAGATCCTGCCCGTGGGCCATCACAGCCAAAAGCTCATGATACCGGCATCTCAGATCCGAGGCCGATTCGGCCACAGTATCAATGGTTAATCCATATCCTCGGTCAAAGTGTTCATTGAAGCGCCCATCGTTTGTGAGCCCCAATGACCTTTTCATCTCAAGTATCGCATGAGCGGTCTCAGCAGGAAGTATGTCATGGTGGCGGATGGCCCTTGTGCATGCGGAAGTGATGCCCTTCATCCGCTCAAGCTTCTCGTGACAAGGAGAGAAGAACAGCCCTTCGAATCTCCTGTGCGAATCGCCCATTATGCAGACCTTGAAAGCATTCGCCTTTCTATCGACGGTTATCCTCGAAGAGACTCCAAGCCGCAGAAGAAGATCCTGATAATCCTCAGCGAGCCCCCTGGATGCTGTCGAATTCGAATATGCGATCGAAGTCGAGTGAACGCATCCGTCGCCCAGGAAAGCAGCACTCAGACAATTGCGAATATCGTCACTCGTTCCCCGAAAGATGGAGGTCGGAGCCCTTCGATCTCTGGCGGTCTGCATCATCTCCGGGAAGTTGGCCTCGAACCACCTGAACAGGCGAGTCGATATGAACCTCAGGGTAACTACGCCATCGGTTCTTCGATTCCTTGATGCCTCGATGCCGAAGTTATCCCGCATGAGGCGGGCCATATCTTCGAGAAGCATCTCATCCTTGTTGGTGAAGCCGATCTCATGGCTCGATCCTCTGTAAAAATGGCCCTCTGCAAGGAGGTATCCAACGATCATGGAAAGATCCGGGTTCAGCTTCTTGGGAAATTTCAACTGTTTTTCGCCGGGATGAAGGCGGTCAGCGTTCTGAAGATCTGGACTTTCATCGCCACAGAGCAGCAACCTCGGCGCAGGCGCGAGGTCCCCCGCCTGGACTTCGCTGGCAGGGACGCACGCCAGCCCCTCTTTTGCGATGTAAACGGGATGCTCCGGAGTGACGAGGATTTCACGACCATTGGAGTATTTGATCCTGACAAAATGGTCAGGCGCACTGTGTCTGCTAACCCTGTCCACAGGAAGCTCGAAGATCCTGTTCATCTCAGTGCTCTGTATCCTGAGCTCTCCGTGAAGCTGCAGCATCTCGCAGTTCACTCCATGGACAACATCGCCCCTGCTGCTTTCCATCAAACTGTTCACAAGCCTGCCCATCTGCACCTTTCGACCATCTGAGAGCTGGATCTCAGTGAAAGGATGGTAGCTCTGTTGCTCCATCGCCTCGTGCAATGCGCTCTTGTCCTCGTTCTCCATCTTGTCCATCTCATCGACTGCAGCGATGCCCTTGTCCGCCAGAACGAGCGCCCCTGCCTCGATGGTCCACCGGCCGTCGCCCAGCTCGTCCTTAACAGCAGTGGCTGTGAGCCCTGCGGAGGTCGAGCTCTTGCCCGATGTATAGATCCCTCGGGGCGAGATCTTTGTCATGTAACGCAGGAGCTGGGACTTGGCGATGCCGGGATCTCCCACGAGGAGGATATGAATGTCCCCGCGGATGCGCGCCCCGTCTGGAAGCCTCTTCTCGAAGCCGGAGACGAGCTGAAGCGCCAGGGCCTCCTTCACATCGTCGTAGCCGAAGATTGAGGGCGCGATGGACATCTTGATCTTCTCGTAGATCTCCATATCGCGGGACATCTCCAGGATCTGCTTCTCGTCCTCCTGAGAGATCTCGATCTCCTCGAACTCCTGCTCCTTCATCTCCACTGAGACGCCCTTGTGGAATAGGTCGAAGTAGGTGCTCTTGCCCTGCTGCGGACTTGACCTCTGGTAGGATTTGAGGATGCCGTTGACGATCACGCGGTCTCCTGGAAAGATCCTTCCCGCCAGGTCGTCCTCCAGCTCGACGTCGAGAGTCTGCGGCTGCTCCCCGCCCCGCAGCTCCTCCGGCGACTCCTGAACCCTGATCTTCTGGGCATCGACGAACTTGGACTCGGCCAGAATGAGCTTGAAGGGCCCGCCCCTGTCGCATGCCTGGTTCTGGCACTTAAGGTTCTGATCCTCGAATTTCGTGCCCGTCTGCTCGCGAAAGAATGTGATGCCGCACCTCTGGCACTGGAAGGCAGCTGAGATTATCTTCGGCCTGACCTCTGTGGCGGTCCTGACGAGGCCGTCTATGGCGAGAAGCTTTCCGATGTGGTCCGCCCGAAGCTCACGGGTCTTGAAGTGGCGCGGCAGCTCGACTATCCTGACATGGGCCCGATCGAGGTAGACGTCCATCGGCAGGTCAAGCTCCAGCAGGGCAGCACGGGCGGCCTCCAGGATCTTGTCAGGGTTCTCCAGCAGCTCCTCTGCAAACTCGGGATCATAGCGGTCCAGGTCAGGGAATCTCACCACAAGGCTGCGCTCGTCGGGATAGGAGTCGGCCAGCTCAAGAAGGTCGTCCCAGTACCTCGACCGCAGGAACTCCTCCCATTTTGCGACAGGATCGGCGATCATTATCGGAGAAAATTAAGGAGAGGCAAAGTATCTAAATGTATTCGAGGCGGGGCGCGAGTAAAGGCCTTCAAGATAACAGCAGGCATTAGATCAAGGAAACACGGGAACCATCGTTGAGACGCCAGGATGCTGCTTCAGAGGATCGAGAGGAAGAGCCAGTATACCAGGACATTCAGCAGAGTGAGGGGGACCCCTACTCGGGCGAAGTCTAGGAACGTCAGAGTCTCGCCCTCCTTCTCGGCATTCTGGATTATTATCACATTGCTCGCTGCCCCGAGGATGAAGAGGTTCCCGGCGATGGTGCTTCCCGCTGCCAGTGCCATCAGCTCATCAAGAGAGGCCCCTGTCAGGAGTGGCTGGTACAGGGCAACGAAAGGCACATTGGAGATGAGCTGGCTCGTGAGAACGCTCAACAATAGGATCACTGGCACAGAGGAGACATTCAAGTCAGCGCCCGCCAGGAGGGCCTGAAAGATGCCAGACCGCCAGACGCTCTCCATGAGAACGAACATCGATGAGAAGAAGATCAGCGTGGGCCAATCTATCTTTCTTATGATCTCACTCCTTCTCTCGCTCAGGAGGATTATCGGCAGGGCAGAGAGGAGCGCGATGTAGGTGAGCCTGAACTCGGCTCCGATGCCGAGGAGCACAGCCGCAATCTTTGCTGCCACTAACACCATCAGCATGCAGAAGGAGAACTCCGAGAGGAGCGCGAGCTTTGGGTCCTCCAGCGGCTCTTGAAGGTGATTCAGAGGCTCCCTCGAAAACTGCTCCCGAAAGAAGAACCTGAGGAGGATGTAGGCCAGGAAGAGGTTCGCCACTGTGGGGAGGAGGAGGCTCTTCAGGAAGGCGACGAAAGGATCTGTCAGGCCGCCGTTTATAGCTATCAGCAGGTTCTGTGGATTTCCGATGGGGCTCATGGCGCTTCCCGTCGTCACTGCGAAGGCGAGGGTGAGCAGGAGGAGCTTCGGGGAGACCCTGTTGACGCGGGCGAAGTAGAGCATGAGAGGCGTGCCCATGATCGCCAGGGTGTCGTTCATCAGGAGGGCGGAGATGCCTCCCATCCCGAAGAGGATCAGAAGAACGAGCTGGTCCAGGTCTCTCGCCCTTCCAAAGAGCCTGTGGGAGAGCTGGAGGAGATACCCGCTCTCCTGCATCGCCTCTCCGATGATGAACATGCCCGCCAGGAAGATCATCACATCGGGATTGATCGCCCGCAGAGCCTCGTGGGGAGCGATCTGGCCTGTCAGGACCACTACGAGGGCTCCGCCAAGCATGACCTGCCAGATCTGAAGCCTGAGACCTGCGACCTGTCTTAAGGCGGTCAGGAGCAGTACTGCAGCAAGAGCAGCAGCCGAGATATTCAATTCAAAGTTCATCCTTATGCTTATGATGTTTTAATCTGAGGAGATCGGCCATCCTTGAAAGCAGAAAAACCTGTCGGAGGAGTTGCCCGAATCCCGATGCTGTCTTTTCCGTAGGCCTGCACAACCGGGCCTTTAGGGACAGCTACGGCTGAACAGTCTTTCTTGAGACGAGGCAGCTAGATCGAGATACCCAAAGGTTTTAACATCCCAAGAGCCGTCTTTGTAGAACCATGAACTTCGCCCGCAACCTCTTCAAGTCCAAGCCGAAGCCGAGGATCGCAGAGAGTCCTCCTGTGAACTACCTGGATCTCAAAACCAAGCCCTTCTACATAGTGGCCTCTGTCGAGGTCGGAAACACCACCACCAAGAGCATCCTCACAGCAACCGACATGAACACGGGAAAGACCTACATCGTCAACAAGACAGTCAAGATGACGAGAGACGTCAGGGCCCCGAAGGAGGGCGAGGAGGTCTTCGCCCGGACCATCAACGGCACACCTCTCACCAAGGAATCCGTAGCCGAGCTGGTTCGAGACACCCTCATCGAGAGCCATGAGAGGGCGAGGCTTGACATCAAGACGGACCTTCATTTCGTTGTCAGATCGACGGGCGTTGTGGCTGAGCTGGATTCGCCTGACCAGGTTGGAGCCTTCATCCAGGCGCTGGCGCAGGGCTGCCTCATGGCGGGCGTGCCTCCAAGGCTCATGACTCCAGCGATGTCCATTCACAACATCATCGACAGGTTCAAGCGCCACACAATGATCGAGAAGGTCGTCTTCATGGGGGCGGTCGCGTCCTGCTTCCCTCCGCAGGGCTCCACAGGCGTCGAGGTCGTGGCCAACGAGATGGAGGGCGAGCTGGCGACAGCTGGGATCAAGGAGGGCAGTCGATGGACCGATGTGGATTTCCGCAACCCCTGCCTCTCCATGGACTTCGGCACGACTCTTGACGGCCGGGTCACCAGCGATGAGCTGCCTTATGCCCACACCATCGGAAACCTTCTCGGCCTTGCGGGCGCAATCCCCGATGCAGTCGTCCAGGGGACAGGCCTGGTGCACAGGCAGACAGGGGCCATGCTTGACATCTTCGATCCGAAGACGAAGCCGGACTATGGAAAGGAGACCCAGGAGTATGCCAGGCAGATAGACGAGCTGGTGGTGGTCGAGAAGGTGCCTGCGAGCCGCATAAAGTACGGCCTCGTGCCCGTCAATCCCCGTGCAGCTGATATGAACAACGTCGTCCTGATAGGTTGCGACGTGGGGGTGAACGGAAGCGACCTCTGCCGTCTCTCGAAGATAGGCGAGGAGCTTTACAGATCGAAGGGCTTGAAGACCCTCTATGGAACCCTGGACATGGTCTCGGCCCACGTGGCGCAAAGGCTGGTCGTGGTCGGGATTGAGGAGGGGATTGTGACCTGCAAGACAGCCATAGGCGTCACTGGAAGGGCAGGGATAAGCGGCAACAAGCCCGCCCTCATCCTGGAGGAGATAGCAAAGCTTGGACTCTATGATGAGCCCGAGAAGAATGTGGTCTTCGTGGACGACGGCCTTGCCAGGGGCGCAGCAGTCATGGCGAGGTGCATGAACTCCATGGGGACTCCGAAGAACCCTCTCGGCGGGCTGCGCCTAGGAAGGTGCATCCTGCAGCAGCGCATGGATTATGAGACAAAGAAGGGCGCAGTCCCAGTCTTCCAGGCGGCCAAGCCCCTGCAGGAGACCCAGGCCTACTTCAAGGGAGGCCATACAGGAAGGCGATGACCTCCAGAAGAGACGGCTCAATGCCAAAGGAGGGTGAGGAGATTCCAGTCTCCCTTCTCGCGATCGAGAGGCGCGAGGAGATGCTGTGGACCGCCGCCAAGGCTGTCCCAGAGGAGTGCTTCCCTCCATGCATCAAAAATATAATAAAAACTCCAAGATCCAAGGCGACCTCAGAAGGTGGCGAGAAGGGCAGGCACAGGATGGCAGCGATCCTGGCAGCCTTCCTCGGGCAGGCAGGCTGGGACGAGGACGAGGCGAGAAAGCTCTGGTCGGATACGGCCGGCTACGGGGTGAAGGAGAGGATCTTCGATGAATGGTTCCAAGAGATGAACTGCCCCAAGTGCGAGACACTGCAAAGAGAGAGCAGGGGCTACCCGGAGCTGGGAGTGGCAGACCTTGAAATCTGCCAGCCGGACGAGAGGTGCAGCGATTTCGAGGGGCCAGTGGAGCAGGCTGCGGGATTGAGGAGGGAGGAGGACAGGTCCCAAGGGAGGCAAAAGCACATCAAGACCAGGTACATGGCTAGGATCTTCGACTGGTCAGCGGGCAGGGAAGGCGAGATTGATCTCTCGGAGGCCGAGAAGAATGAGCTGGAGGGCTTGATCTCGAAGCAGACCTCTGACGGCGTGCTGATCTACACCCGGGCCAGGGTTCGGGGGAGACTGCGGCCCAGGTTCAGCCTCATGGAGGCGAAGGGGCCGAGGAGGCGCGTTCTATCTGAGTTCCTTTAGGGTCCTTTGTCCCACAGCGTCCCATTTTCTGCTGCACTTATACGGCCAGCATCTCAATCCTCAAACGGCGGCAGCATCGACTTGAGAGTTTTTAAAAGCTGCTCTTCCAGCTTCATTCTTCCTTCGTCGCTCTCCTCGTATTCTATCCTGTGAGTCCTGGGGATGTCCTTCAGGAGATTTGAGCCCTGCGGGCAGATCAGAACAGTCTCCTTTCCCACGGTATGGGCCACTCCCAGACAGTACATGACCCCCGGGTCTGCCCCCGTGAGGTCGGCGATGATAATCCCGGCCTGATTTATGGCCGCCCATGACTCACGAACTGCTCTCTTTCCCTCGCGGATGTCTCCTGCAACCTCGACCAACAAGCCCTTGGTCCCTGCGGCCTGCGAGATTGCTTCGAGGTTCCCCTGAAGAGCGACGGCAGAAGGCATCAGAAGGAGAGCCGTCTGCATGCTCACTGCCGCAGGCGGCGGCCCGAAGATCGGCCTCGTCCTCATGAGGCTCAAGAGCCCCACGAACCTGTCAAACTCGGAATCGATATGCTTCGCTGCGATCTTCTCAAGCGAGGGGCGGCGCTCCTCAGGGGTTTGATCGAGAACGCCTATCGGAAACTGAATGAAGAATGGATCTTCGAATCCGAATTCCCACTCAGCGTGAACTATGGCCTGCTGAGGTGTGAGAGCGATTTTGGGGTTGGTGATATAGATGCCACCCCTGCCCTCTGACCGCATCTGACCGAGGACGGAGAGGTTCTCTCTGTCCTGGATCACAGCTATGCTGCCTGGCAACTGGCTTCTTGCGATCCCCTTCTGGAGGCATCGCTCCTCTGTCATGGCATCTACAATTGCCATGAACTCCTTCAGGAGAGAGTCCGCCTTGGCCTGGATTTCGGGCGACATATCGCCGCTTCTGGATCTCGTCGTGTCGTAAAGCATCAAGTCACATCCTC
>MVRK01000104.1 GCA_002067365.1 Methanosaeta sp. PtaU1.Bin060
GCAATCCATAATCTTGATATCCCTTAAGGAAATCCCAAAATGTGATGCTCAAAGGTCGATCTATCCTCGTCACCGGCGGCGCTGGCTTCATCGGCAGCCACCTGGTGGACAGGCTTCTCTCTGGAAACGATGTCACAGTTCTTGACAACTTCAGCTCCGGCAGGAGGGAGAACCTCTCCCTGCACAGCGATAACCCCGACTTCCATCTGGTCGAGGCCGACCTGCTGGACGCCGATATGCTGCAACGGGCGGTCCGGGGCAAGGACATAGTCTTCCATGTGGCTGCAAACCCTGACGTCAAACTCGGCGCATCCGACACCCGCGTTCACCTGGACCAAAACGTCATCGCCACATACAACCTCCTGGAGGCGATGCGCACTGCAGGCGTTAGCAGGATTGCCTTCACATCCACATCGACGGTCTACGGCGAGGCTGATGTGGTCCCGACGCCCGAGGACTACGGCCCCCTGAAGCCCATCTCCCTATATGGTGCATCGAAGCTCTCCTGCGAGGCTCTGATCTCCTCCTACTGCCACACCTTCGGGATGCAGTCCTGGATCTATCGCTTCGCCAACATCATAGGGGAGCGTGGGACTCACGGAGTCCTGGTCGACTTCATCCGCAAGCTTCGGGCGAATCCGAGAGAGCTGGAGATCCTGGGCTCCGGAAAGCAGAGCAAGTCCTACCTCGATGTGAAGGAATGCGTCGACGCAATGGTCCACTGCGTCGATAGCTCTCGCGAGGAGACGAACATCTTCAACATCGGCTCCGAAGATGCTATAGACGTCACCCGCATCGCCGAGATCGTGGCGGATAGGATGGGCCTTGATAAAGTGAGATACAGGTACACAGGCGGCTTCGACGGTCGCGGATGGAAGGGCGACGTGAAGGTCATGCAGCTCTCGATCGAGAAGATCTGCGGGCTGGGCTGGTCGCCGCGCATGGGCTCAGCCGAGGCCGTCGCGGCTGCAGTCGATGCTCTTCTGAGGGAGACAGAAGAGGCGTGAGCGCAGGCCGGATTTATCTGATATTTCTCACAGCCCACTCTGTCTGCTGCCACCAGTAGCCATCCAGCAGTGTGGCGTTGTATCCCATGAGGCGCAGCGCGAAGAAGAGCCGGTAAGCCTGGGGCGTGCCGTAGACCATCTGCGTGCCCTCTTTGTTCAGCGCTCTCTCGCTCAGCAGATCCTCCAGGGCCGCTACGCCCTTGATCCTGTTCTCCTCGTAGAGCTTGTCCGCAGTCATGGGGATCGATGCGTTGGTGAACTCGGACTTGCCGTAATCGACGAAGTCCCTGGCATCCAGGATCTGAATGTCCGAGAGATTGAGGAAGCTGCCCAGGTTGGACTCGTCCACGATTAGCCAGGGCACAATGTGGGCAGTGTAGTTGGACTCCAAGACAGCGGGAACATATGCCTCTGGCTTCACTCCCGCATCCCATGCTGCTTTCGCGCCGCCATCAAGGAGGCTTACCTTCTCGTGACCCAGGTAGCATAGAGCCCATAAGGTGAAGAATGCGCCATCGTCCAAGTCCCCGCAGATCAGGAGCCTGTCGCTGTTGTTCACTCCGGCCCTGCGAAGAGCTTCCACCGCCAGGGATGGATCGAGGCGTCCCTGGGTCAAAATCCCTTTCCAGTAGATGTTGCGTGCGCCTGGGATATGGCCGCTCCTGTACTCCTCGGGGGTCCTGACGTCAAGGATCGCCATGCCTTCTCTGGATGCTGCAGCCGATGTAAGAAGCTGTGGCACAGGATAGCTCTTCTGCTGAGGTGCAATCGTATTCTGCGGATTGTTCCCTGCCGCCTGAACAGGTACGCCGTTGACCTGGATGTTGCCGCTTTGAGCGTTATGATCTTGTTGCTGGTCGTAGGCCTGCCTCTTTGTCAGCCAGCCCTCGAAGTTCGCCCAGTCGGGGCAGTCAGGGCAGAACTCGCCATTCTCTGTGCCTGCCAGGGCTATCCCGAGATAGAGGTTCAGGTAAAAGATCATAAGCAAGACCACAACTATTGATAATCCTGCTGCAGTTTCCGCTGCTCTGCGAAGCCTTCTCCTTCTGTTTCTAGACTCACTAACACCCATTGCAGTATCTCTCCATGGCTAAGGCATCATGCCACCTATTTCAGGGTTGCCAAGAAGATGCCTTTGTTTCGGGAAACGGAAGATATAAATACAACTTTATGTCCACCATAGTAATAGATAATACAATGATGTACTAATTAGTGCATTTATACCAGGGGTGTTGAATTGAGAGGCACGTCGATTCGCATGGAGAGGATCATCAACCGAAGAACAGGAAATGCGGTCATAATACCCATGGACCACGGGGTAACAGTCGGGCCCATCAAGGGAATTGGAAGCGTCAAGGCGATGGCGAACGCAGTGGCCTCAGGCGGTGCCGATGCGGCTGTCGTCCACAAGGGAGCAGCCGCCTTCGGCCATCGCGGCTACGGGCGCGACCTCGGCCTGATCATCCACCTCTCGGCCTCGACGGCACTCGGGCCGGATCCGAACGACAAGGTGCTGGTGGCCACCGTCGAGGAGGCTCTGAAGCTGGGCGCTGATGGTGTCTCAGTCCAGGTCAACGTGGGAGCTGAGAACGAGGGGAGGATGCTCTCGACATTGGGCGAGATCTCACGCACCTGCCAGGAATGGGGCATGCCGCTCCTGGCGATGATGTATCCCCGGGGAAAGAGGATAAAGGATGAGTACGACCCTGAGGCGGTAGCCCATGCGGCGCGCGTTGGAGCTGAGCTTGGAGCTGACATTGTGAAGACCAGCTATACAGGTGATCCCGACAGCTTCGCCAGGGTGATCGAGGGCTGCCCCGTTCCCCTGGTCATCGCAGGAGGCCCGAAGGTGGAGTCTGAGCTGGACCTTCTTGTGATGGTAGAAAGGGCGATAGACGCCGGTGCCCACGGGGTCGCTATCGGCAGGAATGTCTTTCAGGCCGAGGACCCAGTGCTCACAACCCGCCGGATCTGCAAAGTGGTGCACGAGGGCATGAGCGCCAGCGAAGCTGCTCAGATCACCACAGCCGAGTAGAAGCGCATCGGTCTGCCAGGTCGAGTGCCTCTTCGGATAAGAATAATAAGGAAAAGGCTGTCTTGCTATTGATGAAGACGCTGGCGGCCCTGGCTATTATTCTGGCAGCGATCTTATCAGTGGGCGTCGGGGAAGAGCCAGGCCCTCACCTTGAGATCTCGTCCGTCTCGGGCAAGCTTGAGTCCGGCAGCCCCTCGATGATCTCGATTGAGATCTCCAATACTGCCTCGGATATGGCAGGGGCTGAGGATTATGAAGCCCTGGGGCAGGATGCTCTCGGTATCATTGCTGAGCTTCTCAGCAGCGACGAGAGGATCAGTCTGCTCACCGACCGCCAGGTGCTGGGCGCTCTTTCTCCCGGAACAAACAGATCGGCCGAGTTCACAGTCCTGGCAGAGGGAAAGGACGTGGGCATCTGTGCCATGCAGCTTCGCATAAGCTACTCGCGGCTCTCACGGACAGAGGTTTCAGGGGACCCTGATGCACCTGATGTCTCCTTCTTCTACGAGAACTCCACCATTGAGATTCCCGTGCAGGCGGACTTGGTCCTCGGCCCGAAGGCGGAGCTGAAGGATTTGAGCGGCGTGGCCCGGCCAGGGAAAGAGTCTGAGCTGCAGATGCATTTTGTGAACGAGGGCGATGAGGCCACAGATATGCATGTGGATGTCCGCCCGCTGCCGCCCTTCGATGTGGCAGAGACCTCCAAGGAGGACATAAGGCTTGATCCGGGTGGCACTGCAAGCCTGAAGCTCAAGGTTCTGACAGACGGCAACGCCAGCGAGGGATGGTACGCCCTTCCCTACAGGATATCCTTTATCGGCAGCAGCTATGGAACCAGCCGGGGAGAGGAGCTTTCTGCGCTGGTTTTGGTGCAGAGGGAGACATTCCCAGGCTGGCTCCTGGGCATCATCGGGGCGCTGCTCCTGGCCGGAGGAGGCCTCGCAGCTGTGTGGCGCATGAAGACGAAGAAAGGGCGCAGAAGCCGAAGAGGCTGATAAATCAGCATAAAAGAAATCCGGAGATCGAATATGGCAGAGCGCAAGATATGCGGCCTCGATGGTTCCGCGGAGTCTCTGCAGCGAAAGGAGCTGGAGTTCTGGGAGGGCCTGAGGAAGGGCGGGGAAGAGGTGGATCTCAAGCTGGCGCGCGACCTCCCCGATGATGCTCCACAGTTCATACTGAGGATGCTGACTGATTTCGAGAGGGACGTTGCCAGGTTCTGCTTTGGCGGAGCAGAGGGGCTCGTGCTGGATGCAGGCTGCGGGAACGGGAATCTGCTTCTTGAGGCTATTGGAACTGAGAATGGTGCGAAGAAGAATAAGGCTGCAACGAGGTTCGTGGGCATGGACTTCTCATGCAACATGCTCAGCCGCGCAGCCTCGCGAGCGTCAGCGCTCAGAGCGAAAGGAGAATGCAGTGCCGACTTCTTTCAGGGCAGTGTGACTCGCCTTCCCTTTCAAGAGAACTCCTTCGACTGGCTGGTCAGCAGCGGGGTGCTGACATGCCTTCCAGCGCCTGCGGACGCTGCCGCCGCCGTGAGGGAGTTTCACAGGGTTCTGAAGCCCGGGGGCGTGCTGGTGGTCGACTTCTTCAACAGTGCATCCCATTTCACCCTCGTGAGGAAGCATCTCTTTCGGGAAGCGATAAATCCTCCAGAGTACGTCACGCCATCGGATTTCCTGGCAGATCTTAAGGATGCCGGCTTTCAGATCATAACCTATCGCGGCTATGACTTCAAGCCCTATCAGGGATACCTCTTCATGAGCCGCTGGCGAAGGCTCCTCGATCCTTTCTTCTTCCAGGAGAGGCTTTCTCGATTTGTCGAGACCAGGGTCGTGCCCGGTCTGCCGTGGCTGAGCCTCTTTGGGTACAGGATTTATGTGAAGTGCGCGAAGAAATAAGGCAGAGAGCCCAAAGATAAGCTCTCTGATTTTTGACTGACGGGCGCTGACAATCGCGGCTGTCGTCCTCAAACTGATAGATCGCGAGGGCGATATCCCTTGACGGCCGCCTGAAAATAAAGGGCCGAAGAGCAGCAATGCGAATAATCTTGCACGTCGATCTGGATGCCTTCTTTCCTTCTGTGGAGGCTCGAGAGCATCCGGAGCTGAAGGGAAAGGCCATAGTGGTAGGGGCCGATCCGAAGGAGGGCAGGGGGCGAGGAGTCGTGAGCAGCGCCTCCTACGAGGCCCGGAGGCATGGCGTTCATTCAGCCATGCCCATCACCAGGGCCTGGAAGCTGTGCCCTGATTGCGTTTACCTGAGGCCGCACTTCGATCTCTACATCCGCGCCTCCAACGGCATCATGCGGATACTGAAGAGCCATGCTGAGAGATTCGAGCAGGCCGGGATAGACGAAGCCTATCTCGATGTCTCGAAGACCGTCAAGGATTTCGATGGGGCCCAGGTGTTAGCCAAAGATATTATGGAAGAGGTCTTGGATAAGGAAAAACTGACCTGCTCAGTGGGAGTTGCGCCCAACAAGCTGGTGGCAAAGATAGCCTCAGACTACAGGAAGCCCTGCGGCCTGACAGTTGTGAGGGAGGAGGATGTCAGGGGGTTTCTGTCGCCTCTAGATCTCAGGAAGCTGCTGGGCGTCGGGCCCAGGACTGAGGCGAGGCTGAAGGAGCTCAAGCTGGAGACTGTGGGCGATCTTGCGGCCTTGAGCCCTGAGGTCCTGAGAAGGCTCCTCGGTGTCTGGGGCACAAGGTTGCACGAGTACTCCCAGGGCCTTGATTCGAGCGAGGTCGTCGAGGGGTACGAGACAAAATCGATAGGAAGGGAGGTGACCTTCGAGCAGGACGCCGATGATGGGGAGATGGTTCTTGGGGTCCTGGAGGAGCTGGCTGAGGTGGTGCACAAGGAGTTGATTGATAATGCCTTTCGTTTCAAGACAATCACAGTCAAGGTCAGGTATCAGCATTTCGAGACGCATACCCGCTCCAAATCGCTTCTCTTCTCCACTGATGATCTGGATATCCTGAGAAACAGTGCCAAGAGGCTGATCGCGCCTCATCTCCGGGGCAGGAGGATCAGGCTTATCGGACTGAGGGTATCGACCCTGTTGCGCAGATGAAAATTCGCATGGAGCCGATCGGCTCGTTCAGGCTCTAGTGATCTTCAATCACGCATGCATCGCAGAGCCAGTTCACGACGGCTATGCAGTGATCTGCGTGCAGGCTCACGGGACCCAGTGATACGACTGAAGCACCTGCCTGCTCGATCAGCGTCTCCTCATCAGGGGTCATGCCTGTGTGGTCGCCCAGGATATAGGCAGAATCATCGCAAAGTCCGCTGCATTTGACGCCGCGAATATCCGCGCCGTCCTCGCGCAGGTAGAGCATCACTGCAGTCTTCAAATCTGCGATCACCTCCGCGAGCCCGCCGGTGCGAACGAAGATTCCTGAGGTGGACTGCATCCATTGGGGCG
>MVRK01000105.1 GCA_002067365.1 Methanosaeta sp. PtaU1.Bin060
GGCATATTTCAGATCTCTCTAAATCCCCAACTGCGGTATGCACGCCAGATAGGCCTCCTTCAGCTCCTTGTGGTCTATGTGGTCGTAGATGTCTATGGCCTCCTTCCTGACATCCCCCCGCAGCTCCTGGATGAATTCCCTTCGCATCCCGGCCCGTCTCAGGTGAGTAGTGAACCAATGACGGCAACAGTGTGCAGTAAAGCGATCTTCCGTCCTCTCTGATTCTGGTTTGTGCAGGCCTACACGCACCGCGGCCTCAATCACCAATCGAGAAACGCCGCCGCGATCAAGCCTGTTCCCCTTGGAATTGATGAATAACGCCTTGATGCCCTTCCGGTTCTGTTCCTCCCTTATACGAAGCCAGCGCCGCAGGATGAAGGCCGCCTCAGCATCAAAAAACACGGTTCTATTGGTTCTTTTGGGAGTCGGCTTGAGCTTGATTTTCATCTCCACCAGGTCGAGGTCGTCTATGTCCAGGGTGATGAGTTCATTGCGGCGGATACCCGTCTTCGCTAGCAAAGCAAGGACTGCCTTGTTCCTGATATCCATCTCTGAATTGATGAGCCTGGCCATGTCCTCAATAGAAATAAGCTGTCGCTCTTGTGCCGATCCATTGTCTTTATAGCGTCTCAGGTAGCGCCGCCTGATCGGGAGGACTGGGTTTGAGGAAACAATCCCTTCAAATGCCAGGAAGTCATAGAACGTGGACAAGACCGCAAAATAATTTTCAAGAGTCTTGCCAGTCACTCCTCTTTTCACTCTCAGAAATTCGATGAATCCCCGGAGATGATCCTTATCCACGCCCTGGAAATTCGCGTTCTTGCCTTCCAGGTAGGCCTTGAAGACTTTAGGGATATGGCCATAGTTCGGGATAGATCTAGGCGACATGCCCCTGATGGCACAGTCCTTAACAAAATCCGCAATTAGCCCATCCATTTCCATGATCGGCCATCCGTGGTTATCAATTTGTAAGCTTCAAGCTCTTCCAGCTGGGTAGTCACAGCTTTAACCAGGTTGCTCTCGCGGGGATCAATCCCTAGTTCTTCGAGCAGCCTATAGCTGTCCACATGGCCGCGCGCTTTGAGGATCTTGACCAGCTCCTCAGAATATGGTCTCATGCCCTTGAAATCGGTATCTATGAACGGTTGGGCCCGGTATCTCCTCAGTTCCATCTCGTATTGCGCCAGAACAATCTCCTTCTGCCTGAGATCGTCGCGAAGGGCCTTATTTTCGGACTTCAAGGTTTCCATATCCTTGATAAGTTTTCGCCGTGGTTGGAATCCGTCCTCTTCGGACAGGCGCTCCTCGATAATCGATATGCACCACGTGGATAATGGGGTCTTTGCTTTATCTGCCAGGGCCTGCCATCGCTCTTTCTGTGCTCGCGAATTGGCATAGACCCAAATGTACCGCGATCTGTCTGGTTTTACCACATCCTCACCCGATGTGGAAATGGCTTTCAAGGTATATAAGCATTACCTGTAAAACCCTATTAGAATCCCATCCCCCGCACCTATGTATATCGATTTGTTCAATGTAGAGTCGCCAGCCGACGCCATCCTGGAAGCATCATCCAGGATCACGCAGACCTTGATATTGGTTTCGTTCTGTTCACGCCAGTCGATATGCTCAGCCGGGCTGTGCTTTCGCTCGTAGCGAACCCATTTCCTGCGTTTCTGCATCTTTACGTCTTCCGGCCAGTCCTTTGCTCCGTCAGATACATGTGATCTGCTCCTGGACACCTTGATGTCCCGCGCGATATCTTTTGTGGCCCTATGCTTGCGATTTTGACGAAGGATGTGGCGAACCTTCGTCCTGTTCAATTTCATATCCCTGGCTATGCGTCCGATTTTAGTTAAGAGGCGAAATAATTCATGGACTCTGCACGATTCTGCAGATCGGGAAATCCGCCGACTAATTGAAATACATTGAGAAGATAATATCCGTTATCCGGCTCATCAGGATGGCTGGCAAAGGCCCAAGATGATCCAATCGAAGGCATCAAGTCGAGGCATAAATCATGGCGAGACTACCAGAAGAGACCGCGCCGTCCAGGGCGGTGCAGCGTGAGTCCGACAACCCCATCGTCGAGGAGTTCAAGGAAGAGCTTCTGAGGAGGCCAAGCTACGGCACAGCTTCGACTTTGGAGAGCGAGGAGCGGCTATGCCGCTTGGAGGGACTGCTGGCCGAGCTGCTGAGAAGGGTCGATGCTCTGGAGAAAGCTGTCGAGGCTGTAACCGCAAGAAAATAGGAATAAGAATAGGGGATTAATCCTAGCGGCAGCCGCATCCGCAGCCTGTCTTATGCTGAGATTCGGGGCGCAGATACTTCGCGGGGTTCTCGTCGAAGGCCTTCTTGCACCCCGGCGCGCAGAAGTAATAGGTCGTCCCCTTGTAATCGCTCTTCAGCTTCGCAGTCTTCTCGTCAACTGTCATCTTGCAAACTGGGTCTACAGCCATAGTCTTCCCGGGCTCCCTCACTATTCTCGTCAAGAGTATCCTGGGGCACTGCCGAAGTATATACCTTTTGACTCCGATCTCATTTCATCCTTTTGTTCCTGCATTCCAGTCACAGCCTCTTCTCCAATGATAGCAGCTGAAGCCCTGTCCTTTCATCCAGCTCTCTATGGGCAGATAGACCCGAGAACTCGAATAGGACGGCCTCGACGACCAGATAGATAGTTGCCCTCTCCCGGATGCAGCCCGTCAGGGCTTCGCGCCCCCTGCCGATAGCCGAGTGAATGTGCAGCTTAGGCCCTTCCGATGAGGGGTAGATGGTGGCCATGCCGAAGACCTCCCAGGCGCTCTCGAAGCCCTCAAAATGCGTCACTGGCGGGACCACAGGTGCCTCAGGTCCCGTGACCATCCGACCGTCCCGCAAGGCTCCGATGAATAGAGCATAGCAGGAGGCGATCTCCTTCTCCCCCACGAACTTCTGAAGCGCTGATATCAGGTCTTCGCCGTGGTCGATCCTCAGCACGAAGACCCTCCCTAAACATCCTTCCGAGTATTGCACTGCCAACACCTCGCAATTGTCATGACTGGACAGATCCCGTCACGTCTCCGGTCTGTCAGAGGATATTAATGAGATGGCTATTTAATGTGGTCCACCGGGATGAACTGCTCTTGGATAACATCAAGAGATCGGGAGCTGATATCTCTGGATGTGCCCTGGCCCTTCTTGCAGGCGGCAAAAGATTTATAGGGCTGGTGGCCGTCTCTCGAATCATGTCGCAAGAAACCTCTGTGGGGAATCGTCTTCTACGACGTAAGATCGCTTGTTGGTGAAAAAGTCAAGATTTTTGATACCACCCTTCGTGATGGTGAGCAGACTCCCGGTGTCTCCCTCACTCCTGATGAAAAGCTCCTGATCGCAAGACAGCTTGATCGTCTCGGCGTGAGTGTGATCGAGGCGGGCTTTCCCGTCTCCTCGAAGGGCGAGTTCGAGAGCGTCCGGCAGATCGCAAGAGCGGGCCTCTCGGCCCAGGTCTGCGGCCTCTCAAGGATCGTCAAGAAGGATGCACAGGCATGTATTGATGCAGAAGTGGGATTGGTGCACGTCTTCACTCCCACATCTGACATACAGATAGCCCACACCATCAAGAAGAGCCACGATGAGATAGTTGCTGAGGCTGTCGAGACAGTCGAGTTCGTAAAAGAGAGCGGCCGAACCTGCCTCTTCTCAGCCATGGACGCCACAAGGACGTCGCCAGAGTTCCTGAAGAGGATCTTCAAGGCCGTTGAGGCTGTAGGCTGCGATATCATCAACATCCCTGACACTGTGGGGGTTGCTGTCCCCTCGACCTTCTACGGCTTTGTGAAGGAGATCTGCGATCATGTCGATATGGTTGTCGATGTCCACTGCCACAACGACTTCGGGCTCGCCGTCGCCAACAGCCTGGCAGCCGTCGAGGCGGGCGCGAGGGAGGTCCAGGTCTGCGTGAACGGCCTTGGTGAGAGGGCGGGAAATGCCAACCTCGCAGAGACTGTGATGGGCCTTCATGCGATCTACGGGGCCAAGACCAGCATAAAGACGCAGTATCTCGTAGAGACCTCTAAGCTCGTCGAGCGACTGACGGAGGTCAGGATACCTATAACTGCACCCATCGTTGGGGAGAACGCCTTCTCCCACGAGAGCGGAATACACAGCCACGGGGTGATCGAGGACAGCAAGACCTTCGAGCCCGGAATCATGACTCCTGAGATGGTGGGCCACAAGAGGCGAATAGTTCTCGGCAAGCACACGGGCCGCCATGCAGTCAAGAAGGTCCTGGAGGAGGCTGGATATAAGCCTGCAGAGGATCAATTGCAGGATATCCTCGATAGGATCAAGGATCTGGGCGACAAGGGGAAGCAGATCACTGACGCAGACCTTCAGGCCATCGCAGAGGCCGTGATGGGCGAGGTGGCCAAGGGCAGCCAGGCGATGGTGCTGAAGGAGGTCTCCGTCATGACGGGGAACATCATCACCCCCACGGCGACTGTGAAGGCGCTGGTGAGGGGCAAGGAGAAGGTGCTGGCCAACACAGGAGTCGGGCCCGTGGACGCCGCAGTCAATGCTGTCCAGGGACTTCTTGATAGCGATACATCGATCCACCTCTCCGATTTCAGGATCGAGGCGATATCAGGCGGCTCCGATGCCCTGGCAGAGGTGATCATCGGAGTCGAGGATGATCGGGGAAGGAAGGTCAGCGCCCGCTCAGCGCGTGAGGATATAGTCATGGCCTCGGTGGAGGCCCTGGTAAGCGCCATCAACAGGTTGATACTTCTGGAGGAATCTCGTCGTTGAGCGAGCATATAGCGGGGGCGATCGATTCCCATTGCCACCTCGATTTCAAGCAGTTCAACAAAGATCGAGATGCAGTGATGCAGAGGGCGAGGGAATCCGGCGTGGTCCTGATGATCAACTCCGGCGTGGACTTCGCCACAAACCAGAGGTCCTTGGAGCTGGCAAAAGAGCATGATTTCATCTTCGCCACCCTGGGCCTCTCTCCAAACTTTCCCGACGGCTTTAGCGACGCCGACTTGAACAGGCTGCTGAAGCATATCGAAGAGAATGCAGGCGAATGCATCGGCATAGGCGAGGCGGGCCTCGACTACTACCACTGCAAGGACGCGAGCGGCAGGGAGCGCCAGGCCCGGGTCTTCCTAAAAGTCATAGACCTGGCCTCCTCCCTTGGTCTTCCCCTGGTGATCCACTCGCGCGATGCCGAGGCCCAGGCCCTGGAGATGGTGAAGCACCTGGATAAGGTCGTCCTTCACTGCTACAGCGGCTCTCTTGGGACGATGAAGGAGGCTGTGGACAGGGGGTTTTATGTCTCTTTGGCCACAAATCTCTGCCATTCGGCGCGCCACCAGATCCTGGCCAGGAACGTCCCCCTGGATCACCTGCTGGTGGAGACTGACAGCCCATTTCTCTCTCCCCGAAAGGGCAGAAACGAGCCGGCCTTCATCCTGGACTCTCTTAGGCTCATCGCCAGGATAAGGGGCATCGAGCCCCAAGAGGTGGCAAGGATAACATCAGAGAATGCAAAAAGGATTTATAACATTCGTTGAATGTCTTAAAATGGAAATCGTGCAAAGAAAATCATGTGAATAAGACGAAGAAGGCCAGCGATCGCGAAAAGGATCAAAATGGATAGGATGCCAATACATTTCGAGCATATCATGAAATATTTGGGCTCCAAGAAGGAAAAAGGGCGCAAAAAGATTGGCCTTCTTGTGGACGGCCCGAACATGCTTCGCAAGGAGTTCCAGATGGACCTGGAGGAGATAAGGGACATCCTGAAGGACTATGGCGACATAAAGATGGGCAAGGTATTTCTGAATCAATATGCATCGGAGAAGCTCGTCGAGGCCGTCGAGAATCAGGGGTTTGAGCCCGTGATCTGCACGAGCGACGTGGACGTGCGCATGGCAGTGGAGGGGGTCGACATGATCTACAATCCAGTGATAGATACGCTTGCCCTCGTGACGAGGGATGCGGACCTGAAGCCTGTGCTCATGAAGGCCATGGAGCATGGGAAAGAGACGATAATCTTCGGGGCAGAGCCTGGGTTCTCAGTGGCCCTCAGGAACTCGGCGGACTATGTCATTGTGCTGCGCGACGGGCAGTATGTGACGGAATAGCGATCGAAGTCGTGATGATCGACCTCATGCTGCCATATAAAATTGCCTTTTAGCCGAATAAATTGCATGATAAGCGCAAAACAATGATGGAGCAGGTGTCAATTTGCATCCTTTAGCTGGCCTCCGGGGGAGGAGTGGTTTTGAGGTCTGCGGCAAAGAGATCCGCGGCCTGGCGGAGCCTCTCCTTGCACAGATTGGGCGCAGGGAAGACTACCGTCGGCGGGACGAATGGGGCCACCCGCAGGTCTACGAGAGCGGCTGGCGGGAGAGGATCTCTTCCGCACTGCCAGTACCCCTTTCAGCCGCCATCATAGCGCTCTGCGTTGCAGTCTACTTCCTGAGCCTGATTGCTCCCGGCCTGGTCTATAACTACCTGGCTCTGAATCCTGATCATCTAGTTGCGATGCCCTGGACCCTCATCACCCACATGTTCGTGCATGCCAATTTTGATCATCTTTTCTGGAATATGCTCTTTCTCTTCTTCTTCGGACCTGAGCTTGAGCGCAGGGTTGGTGATACGAGGTTCCTGGAGATCTACATGCTCTCGGGAATCGTGGCAGCCGCTGCACAGCTTCTGATCTTCCCCGGTGTCCTGGTGGGAGCAAGCGGCGCTCTTTACGGAGTGCTGGGCTGCCTGGCCATGATAGCCCCCGAGATTCGTGTGTTCATCTTCTTCGTCTTGCCTCTGAGCATCCGGGCTTCTGTCGTAGTCTTTGCCCTGATAGACTTCCTGATGATCGGCTCAGCGGACAACATCGCTCACATGGCCCACATAGTGGGGCTCCTGGTAGGGCTTGTCATTGGATATGCCATGCAGAAGAGGCCGAGATACTATTACGAACTTTAGATCTCCCGGATAAACTTATTTTGCAGGAGCCATAATACAATGACGATGGAGACACTTCTCGATATCCTCAGAAAGAGGCGAAGCATTAGGAGATACAAGGAGAGTGCAATTGAGGAGGAGGTCGTAGACATTCTGAAGGAGGCAGCCCTGAGATCGCCCTCGTCACGCGGCATAAATCCCTGGCGCTTCTTCTTCATCACCGACAAGTCTCTGCTGGAAGAGCTCTCCATGGCAAAAGAGCAGGGCTCGAGCTTCTTGAGAGGTGCCGGCCTTGGTGTGGTGGTCTGTGCCGATGAGAAAGAATCTGATGTCTGGATCGAGGACTGCTCCATAGCATCCATAATAATTCAGCTTGCGGGCATAAGCTTGGGGCTTGGCTCCTGCTGGATTCAGATCCGAAATAGGATGCATCGGGATTCTCTGTCTTCCGAAGACTTTGTCAGATCGGTGCTCCATCTGCATGAGAAGATGAGGGTGGAATCTATCATATCCTTTGGCTATCCTGATGAGGATGCGTCACCCATTCCGGCGGACCAGCTTGAGTACGGCAAGATCCTGTAGGGCTTTAATGGCGGTGCCATGCGATGGCTGCATTGAGTCGGAGATAATCAAGGCCTGCAGCCATCCACCATCATGATGCTGCCTGGTTTTGTTGGCTGCTGCAAGTTGCTTGAGTGCTATTCTCCACTGGCAGATAAATCCCCGACCCCAGCCACCATGTCTCGTCCACAGACATCACATAGCTGACCTTGGGCTGTGTCTGGTTGGTGACAGGGTTTCTGTAGAGATAATGGCAGTACCCGCTGCCGTTCCTGGCGATGGCCTGCAGGTCTCTGTTGATGTATCTTCCCTCTGCGTCCTGCATGTTCGTGCGGTCTGTTCCAACTGCTGAAGAAAGATAGGGAAGGACCAGGGTGGTGCCGTTGAAGTCGTGGGCGAAGATATAAGTCTCAGCCTGCACCCAAGGGCCCTGGAGGTCCATGAAGTCCCTCATGGCCTGCGTCTTTCCCACCTCACGGGCGTGCGCCACAGCCGCTTCGACGAAGGCCGCAAGCTCAGTCTCGCCGGATGTGGGCCGAAAAGAGGCATTGTCGGTGATACGGGAATCTCTCTGATCCATCTCAGCCTCATTGCGGATGGCGAGGAGAGGTATGGCGCTGCATAGGAGCAGCACGAGTATGAGGACATTCCCAGTCTTCACAAAAATTTGAGGTATCTACTACTATATAACACCACGCTTGAAGGAAATTCATCAAGCTAGA
Source organism: Methanosaeta sp. PtaU1.Bin060 (assembly GCA_002067365.1). Lineage (GTDB taxonomy): Archaea > Halobacteriota > Methanosarcinia > Methanotrichales > Methanotrichaceae > Methanothrix. The sequence goes on from MVRK01000105.1 coordinate 8,238, forward strand.
GATCGGCGAAAGCCTCTTGCTGATATCATTCATCGAACTTCGACTATCGCTATCATCGAATCTGCTTCATCTAGCCCCTGTGGCGATCTTCACAAAAATGTATCTCTTGTGCCGGACGAGAAAGCTGCTGCCTTCAGGCCCCTCGTTCCGCCAGTGGTCTTATTAGTTAGTTAGATATGTCTGAGCGATGATAGAGCTACCGCAGCGCCCAGGCAGGAGGGACTGAAGGAATGATGTGCACATGAAGATAATCTGCGCCTACCCTGTGAATCTCGATGCTGTTCATGACGTCAGGGGCGAGGAGATCGCAGGGCTCTCTTGCGAAGCCGAGCCGAAGATCTGTGAGAAGATAAACAGCCTTGATGACCTCGTCTCTTCCTTGCTCTTCTGCATGCAGAGCGGCTCGGGAGCCGAGCTTCTCATCGAGCGGGAGGAGGTGGCGAGGTGGATCGAGGCCTCTTTCTCGTGGCACCACCGTCTGGGGGGAAACGCCGGGATCATGGCCAATGTCCTTGCTGCCCAGGGGGCCATGCCCGTCCTGAATGCTCCTGCTTTGAGCAAGAGGATGGCTGGCATGCTTCACCCGCGCGTCCAGTTGCCCCTTCAGGGGAGGCTCGTCGGGCCGCTTCATGCAGCGAGGGAGAGGGAGATGTCCCATTTCGTCTTCGAGTTTTCCCAAGGGACTGCTGTGAGAAGAGGGCGGCTCAGGGTCGTGGCTGCCAGGAGCAACAGGCTGATAGCCACATTCGATCCTCTGAACTCCCGCCTCTTCACAGACCCCGATTTCGATTCATTCTGCAGCAAGAACATCAGGAGCTTTGATGGCGCACTCATCTCTGGGTTTCACCTGGTCTCCTTCTCCGGGTTCAGGGAGATCTACGAGGAGAAGATAGCTCAGATCGCATCCTGGAGGGATGGCAATCCAGAACTCTATATCCATGCGGAGATGGGGAGCTTTCAGAGGCCTGAGATGATGAAGTACCTCGTGGCGCGCCTTCCTGCCGATAGCCTCGGATTGAATGAGGACGAGCTGGCGATGATCTGCGGGCCGGCATCAGGCTGGCGATCGACTCTCGCTGCAGCCGAGCGCCTCAGGAGGAGCCTCGGCCTGAAAAGGGTGGCTGTTCACACCAGGGACTACATCCTCAGCGTCATGCTGGATCAGATTTCAGCTGAGGAGGCGAGGGCCCTGACATGCGGGGCAGATGCCGCAGCAACCCTCGCCTCCACAGGGTCCCTGGAGGGGATGCTGCCTGAGGGTGTGAGCCCTGGAGGGCTTATAGCCCGCGATGAGTTCATAGATGAGGGGGCGACGCCCTCGGGCCGCGGCGCTCACCTGGCCCGCAAAGAGACCATAGAAACCCTCGTGCCCTCCCTGCTGGTCGATCATCCAAGGTTCACAGTGGGGCTGGGTGACACCGCCACAGCAACCATTTTTCATGAGGAGCTAAAGGCGAGAGTCAGAGAAAAGAAGCTTCGAGGCCCTTGAACTCTCAATACCAGTCCATGTGAACTATGAGGTCTCCTGCCATCTCCATCACGCGCTCGACTAGATAGCCAGCCCTGGAGATCTGCCCTGCTCTCTCCCAAAAAGACCTCGCCGCTGCACTCCCGGAGCCTCGGCCTGGAAGGGGTTCGCCTTATCTTACCGCTCCTGACTATGGCATTCTCCAGATCCACAGAGGAGAGCTTCGCCAGGTCGTGCATCTTCGGCTCTGCTCCCTTGATCTCGATTATTCTGCCGCCACTGGCCACGATCTCCACAGATCCGGACGTCATGAACAGCATTGAGATCGGCTCACCCGGCAGAACACCTGTCAGGGCGCGCCTTACCATCTCTTTGTCCCTTGTGAGGGCCGGGTATTTTGGGTGGCTCAAGGATATCGAGGCCGAGATCGCTGGCCACCTGGATAGAGAGATCGCTTCTCTCCACGTCGGCCACGAACCTGCCACCGCAATTCGATCTGGATCAGTGGCTTGGAGATCATGGCGGCTGCAGCGACATTGGAGCCAAAGGCGAGCCCAGTCTCGCGGGTCTTGGACTGGGTCAGGAGGAAGAGTTGATCTGATGCAGTCTCAAGATCCCTGAGGGATTCGCTTGGCCTTCTGCGAGGGCTGATGGCGATAGCAATCCTGCATCGATGACAGCCAGCCGTCCCATAGTCCTGCCCAGGACGGCGACGACATCGCCAGACTTTTTTCAAATATTCGATGAGCTTCAGGGCCGAGCCCGAGTCCACTATCTCAGGGCCGTGTAAATACGACTCCTATCCTAGCCGCCCGTCTCGAGGTTCTCATCCTGCATCTTGGCCTTGTCCATCATCTCCTGCTGAGCCTTGAACCTCTCCTGGATCTGCTCCAGCGTCATGCCCTCTAGCTCCTTTCTCTCAGGAGCGTGCTCGATGGGCTCCAGGGTATCGAGCCGATAGTAAAGCCCTGTGCTGTCCAGGTAGGCCCATTTCTCGCCATCCTCCTCCTTGAGCACCTTCACAGTCCCAATGGTGCCAGTTCCCTTGTACCTGACAAGGCTGTCTTCTCTTATCTCCGCCACGCGAATCACCGATCAATTTCAATTTATCATTGCTATCATCTTTACAGTTTCTCTACTATTATCTCACCCGAGAATTCTTCATAGCCCGCTATCTCTGCCCCTCCGGGATTCGCCAGCACCTCCATGCCGTGGAACTCCTCTGGGCCGCAGAGGACATCCTGCTCGGGATGCGTTCCCGGCTGGATCCGGCAGCTAAACGTCGTTCTCGGGCCGATGGAGATCACACTCTTGAGCCGCGGTGATGCGGGATGGCCTTTGGGAAGCACTATCAGTGGCGCATCCAGCTCTCTAAGCTGATAGATTGTACACCGGAGACCTCGCCGAATCTTCTTTCCGACTCCAAAGGATGAGGCCACCATAAGGTCCTCAGGCTCAGTGAATAGGACTATCTCATCCGCCTGGGTCTCAAGATAAAAAAATTTCCCCAGAGCCTTGGCCACTGCGAAGGTTCCTGTCCTGCCACAGAGGTAGGCTACCTCATCTGCGCCAAGCGGGATCTGCATGCCTAAGAATGAGCTCAGGCCGGCTTGACGTTTCTCGATTTGCAGGAGGGACACCTGGGCCTGCTGCCCATGCCCTTGAATTTGTTATTGCAGTCCAGGCATTCATAATCCTTAGCAACTATCTGCTCGACCTCTCCGATATCTGGCCCGCCGCCAACAGTACACATGAAGCCTTCACCTCTTCTCTTTCTATATCCATTTTGGATATTTAAATCAGGCGGCAAGCGCCTGGGGCGTCTCCATGTCCTCGGGGCGACGACCCATATAGTCTTCAAAATCGAAATCTGGTGCTTTCGCTTTCCGGTACTACCGTAGCAACTTAAGTAATGCCTGGCTGAATCATCTCTCATGGATCGCCTCGAAGAGCACATAGCCGCTGCACATGGCGAGATTGAGGTGGACCTGCTCCTGGAGGGCGCTGAGATCGCCAACCTCCTATCCGGTGAGGTCCAAAGGGCCGACGTTGCAGTGAACAAGGGGTTTGTCGTCGGTTTTGACGCCTGCAGCGCAAGGCAGGTCATCGACCTGGACGGCCTCGTCCTCACGCCCGGCTTCATCGACGGACATGTCCACATCGAGAGCGCAATGGTCACAGTTCCTGAGTACGCCCGCGCAGTTGTTCCGAGGGGAACGACATCTGTCGTCATTGATCCCCACGAGATCGCCAACGTCTGGGGAATGCAGGGCATCAGGTACATGCTCGACTCTTCGAGGGATCTCCCTCTGGACGTCTGCGCCATGCTCCCCTCCTGCGTTCCAGCGACTGCCATGGAGACTTCGGGCGCATCTCTTGATGCCTCGGACCTCGCCGGGCTGATGGAGGATGAGAGGGTTCTTGGCCTAGCTGAGGTCATGAACTATCCTGGCGTCTTCTGCCGGGATCATGCAGTCCTGGAGAAGATAAGGCTGGCAGGGACGAAGCGCATTGACGGCCACGCCCCGGGATTATCAGGAAGGGATCTCACTGCCTATATAGCCGCAGGGATCGGGTCGGATCACGAGTGCATAGCGATCGACGAGGCCAGGGAGAAGCTTTGCCAAGGGATGCGCATCATGCTTCGCGAAGGCAGCGCAGCCAAGAATCTGCGAGATCTTCTGCCCCTCGTCACTGCCCGCAATGCTCGCCGTTTCCTCTTCGTCTCCGATGACAGGCATCCAGCCGACATCCTGAAAGAAGGCCACATCGACTTCATGGTCAGGACAGCGATCGAGGAGGGCCTCGATCCCATCCTGGCGCTTCAAATCGCCAGCCTGAATGCGGCCGAGTACTTCGGCCTGAGGGGCATTGGGGCCATCGCCCCAGGGTACAGGGCTGACATCGCAGTTCTCGACGGTCTGGAGCATCCGGGCGTGGTGAAGGTCCTCAAAGGCGGGAGCGTGGTGGCTGAGGACGGATGCCTAACAGCCCGCCTCAAGAGCATTCCTGCCCCGAAAAAGACGGCGATGAATATTGGAAAGATCGGAGCTGACTCTTTTAGGATCATGGCCGGGCCTGGCGTGGCGAGGGTGATGGGTGTCGTTCCCCATCAGATCATCACGAGATCGCTGCTTTTGAAGCCGAAGACTGCTGCGGGGCAGGTCGTGGCCGACGTGGAGAGGGACATCCTGAAGATGGCTGTCGTGGAGAGGCACAAAGGGACGGGGAACATCGGCCTCGGCCTGGTGCAGGGCTATGGACTAGTCTGCGGTGCAATCGCCACGTCTGTGGCTCACGATTCTCACAACATCGCAGTGGTGGGAGTGGATGATGAAGAGATGCTCGCAGCAGTTCTTGCCGTCAAGGAGATGGGGGGCGGGCTCTCTGTGGTGGGAAGCGGCAGAGTCAGGGCCAGCCTGCCCCTCCCTGTGGCGGGCCTTCTCTCCGAGAGATACATGCGGGACGTAGCAGAGGGCATCGACGAATGCATTGACGCCGCCCGCGATCTTGGGTGCGCCCTTGAGGACCCCTTCATGACGCTCTCCTTTCTCTCTCTGCCAGTCATCCCTGAGCTGAAGCTGACAGATATGGGGCTGGTGGATGTGAGATCATTCCGGTTCGTCTCCCTCTTCCTCTGAGCATGGCGGATCGCAGGGTCTGGTTTCGCTGGAACAGCAGGAACTCCTACAGCATAGCTGCGCTCTATCCCCTGGTCGAAGCAGAGCTTACAAGAGAGCCCAAGCCAGGGATTATGCTCTACAGCTTTGCTACGCCACAGGCTGAGGAGATCTACGAAGAGGTCTCGACTGCAGAAGTGGATGCTCTCTTCGTCGCAGGAGGGCCGCACCCCTCGGCTCTGCCGGAGGAGGTCCTGGAGCACTTCGACTTCGTTGTGATCGGCGAGGGGGAGGAGACTCTGCCTGAGCTGGTCGATGCGCTAGCCGAGGGCCGAGATCCTGGAAGCGTCAGAGGGATCGCATTCAGGACCGCCTCCGGGGTGAAGTACACCGAAAGGAGGCCAAACGTCGACCTCGATCTCTATCCTGCATTCGAGCGCCCGATCCTTGCGCCAGTGGAGATCTCCCGCGGCTGTCCCTGGGGATGCACCTACTGCCAGACTCCGCAGCTCTTTGGATGCGGGATGCGTCATAGGTCTATCACTGCTATCACAAAATATGCCCGAATGCATAAAGATATCAGATTCACCTCCCCGAACTCCCTGGCTTATGGGTCAGATGGGCGAAGGCCGAGGCTTGAGAAGGTCGAGGCTCTCCTGAAGGCTCTGGCCGAGCTGAAGAGGCCCATATATTTCGGGACATTTCCCTCGGAGGTCAGGCCCGATTTCATCTCCGATGAGGCGCTCGAGCTGATAACAGGGTACTGCGCCAACAGGAGATTGAGCCTCGGGGGGCAGTCGGGGAGCGAGAGGATCCTTGAGGCAGTTCGAAGGGGTCACAGCGTGGCTGAGATCGAGAGGGCATGCGAGCTGGCTCTGGAGCATGGGCTGGTGCCCCAGGTGGACCTGATCTTCGGCCTGCCGACGGAGTCGGAAGAGGACCAGCATAAGACGCTGAGCCTGGCCCGATGGATCGTCGGAAAAGGGGGAAATGTCCGGGCACATCGCTTCATGCCGCTTCCAGGGACGCCGCTCGCGGGCGCAGAGCCCACCCCCCTCGGGCCGGAGGTGGAGGCGGAGCTTGGGCGGCTGGCCCTGAATGGAAAGCTGAAGGGCACCTGGTCTGGCGGTCCGCAGTTCGCTAGAGATAAAACTGCTTGAAGGGCTTGCGATATTCTTCCTTCGGCTCGTATTTTATCACTATCTTCTCCGGCAGGATCTGGATCTCCTTCACTGCCTGGGAGAAGAGAAACCAGATGAATCCCCTTTCAGGTAGCCTGTATCTGTCCGGGAGAGTGGAGGTGAACTCCGTGGCGCCGAGGATGTAAGTGCGCAGAAGCTCGCTTCCGGATGCGAAGAGGTAGGGGAAGCTCAAGGATTCGATCTCTCTCTGGCAGGTGCCCTGCAGTCGCAGGCGCTCTGCCAGGAACTCAAGATAATCTTCTTTGGTAATCACAAGTTCTCTTGGCTCACTCATTTGTACCATCCGATTCATAATTTCCTGATTTTTTCGCCCTGATTCTGATTTTGTTCCGATTTTGATTCCTGCTATTTTTGAATCTTGATTCTTGCTATTTTTGATTCCTGCTATGATCCCTGATTAATCGATCTGATTTGGCCCTGCATCGGCACAGCTGCAATTGAAGACCCTCTCCTCGCTGATCGCCCAGGGGTGTGGCCTTGATGAGCTGTACCAGGAATGGTGGGGCCAGGAGCCTTGTGGATACCCATCAAGGCAATCGCCGCCGCAGAAGTCAAGCCAGCTGTCGGTTCTCCGCACCTCCGTGAGGGGTGTATTGATGCTCATATTCTTATAAATGTGATATGTCCCTGTGTAGTCCTCTTCCATCTCCACAACGGGTTTCTTCAGTGCAGTGGCCGTCGGTCCTCTCCTCTCGCCGCCTGAATCCAGATTCGAAGTGTCCCCCTGAAGGACTCCTATGTGCACCTGGCCCTGTGTGACATTCTCGTTCACCATCATGTGGGTCTCGGAGGTTCTGCTCGATCTGAGGTCTCCCAGATGGTAGCTGCCATCGCTGGCCTCGACCTGAGTCTCCCCGTCGATCCCGTGAGCGTATAAGATGGAGTGCTGCATCGACGTCGAAGCACCTTTATTTTTCAGCAGTGTCTCGCTGCTGATCCCATTGCTGTAGCTGATGGGGTGGGATGAGTAGTAGCCATTCCCGACGGAGACGCTCGCTGGCGCTCGGGCGATCCTGCTCTTGCTCTCCCATCGGATCGAGGAGTTATTCTGTGAGGTGCAGCCGGGATTATCGCTGAGATTTGCATCGAGATTTGCGGCGCAAGAGGCTCCTTCGCCGTCGTATGTGGACCTCGACGCCCCCGGCTCCGTCAGGCTGGCCGCAGCAGATACAGTTGCTGCGAACGCGATTAGCATCAACATCAGCATCGCAAACTTCAGGCACATCACCCGGGATGTCTCAGACGATCCATATTTCCCGCTCTTCATCGGGGGCTCAATCCATTGAAGGCTCCACCTTCCGGGGCCGATCCTCCTTGAAGCCGATCACATTTTGGAGGCGATCTCATATTTCATCCTTACTGCTTGCAGGCGGCAGCCTCGATATAGCGATTCGATCCAGTGAAGATCTCTTCGTCCGCGCCTTTTGTCCTCCATTTTGCAACAGGCACAAGATCGTTCAGCGTCTGACCTCTTCGTCCTCCCTTCTCCAGTAGGGATAAACGATGCACAGGAATTTCAAATCATCGCTCCCTATGTTCCTGATCTGCTGCCAGGAGCCCCTGGGAATGAGGATCGCTTGCCCCTGTCCAACCCGCGACCGCTCAGCCTCGATCGTCATCAGCGCCTCACCTTCGAGGATGAAATATACCTCAGAAGAGCCCTTCAGCCTGTGAGGGAGTGATTCGCACCCGGGCTTAAGGACGGCATGAGCGATGCTGTAGGGGATCTCCACCCCCTCCCTGACTGGATGGAGAAGCTCGCAGATCTGAGTGTTGTCGGCTGCATCGAAGCGCTCGCAATCCAGCAGATTTCGTATGATCATCGCAAATCCCTCTCCTGTCGTCTCATAGATCAAGAACAAGAACTGGGCGTCGTCTATTCTATTTGTCCCTTGCTGTGAACAGGAAAATATACTATGCTATATGATATCAGTCCACAGCCATGCAGATCATGAATCATCAAATTTATCATCGAGGGGAAGAACTAGATCTCGTTTCACATCGGATCGGCCATACAGATGTTTGCGTTCGAGGATGATCGAGTAGATGCGAATAGCTGAGATCTTTTATTCAATCCAGGGCGAGGGCCCGGCGATGGGAAGGCCTGCGACTTTTGTGAGGCTCGCGGGCTGCAATCTCAGGTGCGAGGGGTGCGACACCCCCATCGATCGCTGGGAGGAGATGCAGTCAGAGGCGGTCTTAAAAGAGATCGTGGGCGATAGGGTCGTGATCACGGGGGGGGAGCCGACCCTGCAGATGGATGAGCTTCTGGGGCTGATCTCTCTTCTCCACGAGGCCGAGAAGGAGATTCACATCGAGACCAATGGATTGCAGCCGATCCCTGAGGGGATCCTAAAAATGATCGACTGCATTGTTGTAAGCCCGAAGCAGGGGTCTGACATAGATCTAGATTACTGGTCAGCGCACAAGAACGTCCATCTCAAGTTCGTGATAGGTCCGGCTCCCTGGTGCTGGCCCCCCGGAATCTTGCGGGAGATTGTCCCCTCGCTCCCCCGCGAAAGGGTCTGGATCATGGCCTTCGGAGTGGGCCCGGAGCTGAAAGGCTCACGGGGGGCTTGGGATCTGGCGATGCGCCTTGGCTGCAACTACTCGGATCGACTGCACATTCGGGTAGGCGGGAGATGATCTGCCCCTCTAAGGTCATCGAGGATCAAATCCGGCGGACATGACCTGCAGGAGTATGCTGTGCATAATGGTGCAGCGAAGCTGTTTTGAAAATATTGAATTTCGGCAAGGGTCCGCCGCATCCCAGGCGGCCTTCGGAACTACTGTCTTCTTTTTATTATCATCTGGATCCTGTCAAATTTCATATCCTGAAAATCAACAGATATTACTTTATGATAGAGTATATAGCTTATTGATGTGGTTCTATACAGATGTGTATATTGTAAGTGTCTATTAATACTATGATCCATACTATAGAAGATTGAGGATAATATGAGACTGAGAGTTGTCAGTTCCAAGAATGAGATCCAAAATCTCAATTCCAACGAGAAGCTGGTTCATCTGGCCTTCAGGGCCAGCAATGTGGATTTCCTCAGCCTGATGCAGAAATGCCCCAGATTGAGGATGATCCAGGTGCCACCCTCCTACCGCAAGACCATGTCAAACGCCATAGAGGTCTTCCTGGACATGCAGGGCATCGAACTCCTGGAGGGCGATGTGTGGGGCCACAGGAAGGACCTGGACGAGTACTTCACAGTGGACGATGCCACCATGGAGGAGATTCGCACCCTCGCGGCCAGCGGAGCAGCGATGGACGATCTCGCCAGCCAGTTCCAGAAGAAGGCCAGGCTCGGCCCGGATCTTATCAAGTACATCGCCAAGACCAAGATCACCGCCTGAGCAGATCGGGACCTGCACGGCTCAGACGCTCGAATCAGCTATAAATCGATAGATGACAGCGAATCGGACCTCGGCTCGGGAAGGACTGGTGTGGAGGTCCTATTCATCTTTCATTTCACTATGCTTATTATGCAGCGTATATCTTCTGAAGCATTGAAACTAATTAAATAATTTCATCAGCTCCTCGGCGATGATCCTGTACCCAGCCTCATTCGGATGATCGAGCCCCGGCAGGATCAAAGAGGCGAGCGGAGTTCCCTGGCGCACCCTCTCCATCCAGGCACCGTAAACGTCCAGGAACCCGACTTCCAGCTCCCTCGCCACGCGCTCGATCGCCTGATAGTAATCCAGCACCATCCTGTCGTAGGGCGGCGTCTCGAGGGGCTGCGACGACAATAGCAGTATCTCAGACCCCGGCCCGGCCCGGATGCGTCTGATCATCTCCACGAAGTTCATCTCGAACTCTTCAAGCCCGAGGCCTAAGACGCAGTCGTTTATGCCGAAGTTGATGGTCACAAGATCTGGCTCGTAGGAGAGGACAGACCAGTCCAGCCTGGCCAGGCCTTCCATGCTCGTCTCCCCGGATATGCCGGAGTTGATGAGCTCTATTCTGGCATCTGGGTACCTCCTCTCCAGCATCTCCTTCCAGAAGCTCGGAAAGCCGCGGCGAACCGCATAACCGGCTGTGATGGAGTCCCCGAAGACGACGATGGTAACGCCACAGCCATCTTGCAGATCAGCGACAGTTCTCTTGATAAACCTCTTCTGCTCCATATCCATGCCCGAGATCTCTAGCAGACTATAGGATTTTTATCTTTCTCTGCCTCTGTGATGGCCTCTTTCATCTCCCTGACCAGCTGCATAAGCTGCTCGATCTCGCCCCTGGCGATCAGGTCCACACAGGCAGATCCGACGATGGCCGCATCCGCACCCGCCCGGATGACCTCTGCAGCCTGCTTTGGGGTGGAGATGCCGAAGCCCACTGCCCTTGGAACGCCCTGTGGCACGCGGGCGATGAAGTCTCTCGTCCCCTGCAGGATATCGCTTCGCGCTCCAGTCACCCCCGCGCGGGCCACAAGATAGAGGAAGCCGGATGTCTGAGCCCTGATCATCTCAAGGCGCTCCTGGGGGGTGTTCGGAGCCGCCAGGAAAATCAGGTCCACGCCCGCGCTGCGAGATGCTTCCTGCAGAGGCCCCGCCTCCTCGGGCGGCAGATCTGGGACTATCATGCCAGTGATCCCGGAGGATGCGCAATCCCGGACGAACCTCTCCAGGCCGCGGGCGTAGATCATGTTGTAGTAGCCCATGAAGACCTTGGGGATATCCACATCCGCCTCGGCTGCCGCCTTGAAGTAGATGTCAGTGTTCATGCCTGCTGCAATCGCCCTCTGCGCAGCAGCCTGGATGGTCGGGCCGTCTGCGACAGGATCCGAGTGTGGCAGCCCTAGCTCAATTATGTCTGCCCCAGCCCTCGCCAGCCGCCTCACCAGATCCGGTGTGGCTTCAGGTGTCGGGTCTCCAGCGCAGATGTAGACGATCAGCAGTGGCTTCTTCAAGAATGCCTCAGAGATTCTCATACTCCATCACCGTCTGCAGGTCCTTGTCTCCGCGTCCTGAGATGTTTATGATCGCCATCTCGCCCAGCTCCTCGGGGTTCTGCAGGGCATAGCCCACTGCGTGGGCAGACTCGAGAGCCGGTATTATGCCCTCAAGACTCGAAAGCTCCCTGAAGCCGCGAAGAGCAGTCTTGTCGTCTGCCATCCTGGGAATGACCCTGCCCTTCTCAGTCAGATATGCCAGCTCCGGCCCTACGCCTGGATAGTCCAGGCCAGCAGCCAGGGAGTAGGACTCAAGGATCTGGCCGAAGGGGTCCTGAAGTATCCTGGTCAGGGCGCCGTGCAAGACTCCATCCGTCCCGCAGCCGAGTGATGCTCCGTTGTCAGCAGTCCTCTCAGTTCTGCCCCTGCCACGGCCACCAGCCTCCACGGCTATGAGCCGAACGTCGTCCTTCAGGAAAGGCGCGAAGATGCCCATGGCGTTGCTGCCCCCGCCCACGCAGGCTGCAATGCTCTCAGGCAGCTGGCCATCCGCCTCCCGGATCTGCTCCTTCGCCTCGCGGCCTATCACGCTCTGAAAATCCCTGACCATTGCGGGATATGGATGCGGCCCGGCAGCAGTGCCGAAGAGGTAGTAGGTGTGGTCGAATGTCGCCGCCCAGTCCCGAAACGCCTCGTTGATGGCGTCCTTCAGGGTGCGCGAGCCGGAGCGCACGGGGATGACCTCTGCCCCCATCAGCTCCATGCGGTAGACATTCATCTTCTGGCGCTTGATATCCACCTCTCCCATGTAAACCTGCACATCGAACCCGAGGTTCGCTCCAACGATCGCCGTGGCCACGCCATGCTGCCCCGCTCCCGTCTCGGCGATCAGCCTCGTCTTGCCCATGCGTTTCGCCACCAGGGCCTGGCCCAGGGTGTTGTTGAGCTTGTGCGCCCCGCCATGGACCAGGTCCTCTCGCTTCAGGTAGATCTGCCGCCCGAGCTTCCTGCTCAGATTCCTCGCGTGGTAGAGGGGCGTCGGCCTCCCAGCGAAGCTCTTCAGCAGGCCGTCCAGGTCGGCCCTGAAGTCCTGGCTTGTGCGAAGCCGCTCGTAGGCCTCTGCCACCTCCATTACGGGCGGCATGAGTATCTCAGGCACGAAGCGCCCGCCGTATCTCCCGAACTTGGTATCGTCCGCGTCGTAAGTCTGACTGATCAAAGGACCACCAGCTAAATGCACTATTTAGTACTATGATGTATAGAAAAGTGCATCAAAGTTATACTTAAGCTTTTTCTCCGCCTCCTCCCTGCACAGCAGCCTCAGCAAAGGTCAGATGGAAGCTCGCCCGTCAGGCTCTCAATCCTCTGCTCAGCGCTTTGCAGCCTGGCGTTGCAGAGCCTGACCAGGCTCATCCCCCTCTCGAAGAGAACCAGGCTCTCCTCCAGGCCAAGCTTTCCCTCCTCCAGCTCTGCCACAATCCTCTCGAGGTCGTCCAGCGCCTCCTCCAGGTCCATCTCCTTTCCGCTCAATGAGTCACATCCTCGTCTTTCTTGCACTCCAGAACTCTGGCGAGGACTCTTCCCTTCGCCAGCAGCAGCTCGACCAATTCTCCGGGCTGCACATCATCCGCCCGAAGGATTAAGCCGTTCTGAGACCGGGCGATGGCATAGCCCCGCGAGAGGGTGGCCATGGGGCCAACGGCCTCCAGGCGGCCCTGCGCGAGTTCCAGCCTTGCTCTTTGCGATTTAAGCCTCTCCTTCTGGGCAGTGCCCATGCGCTCTGCTATGTAGTCCAACCGCTGCCTGGCCTCGGCTGCCAGGGAGTACATCCTGCGGGCGGATATGGCTCTGGAGAGGTAATCCAGCCTCTCGCGACGTCTCTCAAGGCCAGACCACAGAGCCCGCGCCATCCTGACCTCCGCCCGAAGGATTTCAGAGCGCAGCTCCTCCAGGTCAGGCACGGCCATCTCGGCCGCAGCCGTCGGCGTGGCCGCCCGAACGTCGGCCACGAAATCTGCGATGGTGACATCAGTCTCGTGCCCAACCGCGGAGATCACTGGCGCATCGCACTCGAAGATCGCGCGGGCAACCATCTCGGAGTTGAAGCACCAGAGGTCTTCAGCCGATCCGCCGCCCCTGCAGACTATAACAACGTCAGTCCGGCCTCGCAGGGCTCGCAATGCCAGGACGATGCTCTTCTCTGCGCCGTCGCCCTGCACCTGGGCCGGGCTGAGAAGGATAAGCGCAGGGTAGGGGCCGATGATGCGCAGCACATCGCGCAGCGCCGCCCCGTCGGGCGATGTCACTATCCCGATTCGATCCGGGTACTTCGGAAGGTCTCTCTTGCGCTCCAGATCGAAGAGGCCCTCCGAGGCGAGCCTTTTCTTCAGGGCCTCGTACTCCATCTGGCGAATTCCGAGGCCCGCATCAAGCCTGATCCCCCTGACGATGAGCTGAACCCTTCCCTGCGGTCGGTAAACGCCCACGTCGCCAAAGACCAGGACGTTCTGGCCGTCACGCATCTCGAAATTCGGGGACCCCTGGCTCCTGAAGAGGACGCAGGAGAGCTGGCTGTCCCTGTCCTTGAGGGTGAAGTATCTGTGGCCTGACCTGTGGTTTACGACGTTGGAGATCTCTCCACGCGCCCAGAGGTCATGCAGGCGGGCATCGTCCTCCAGGCGGTCCTTAATCCTCTCGTTCAGCTCTGTGACTGTGAATATCTGAGTCAAGCCGATCTCCCATGGGGGCCAGCATATTTAATACCTCTTCGGGCAGGCCGCAACTGAAATGAAGCTAGACGGATAAAACCACACTCTGCATCCCATCCTCGCACTATCCGCAGTGCTCCGGGCCCGTTGAATACGGCCTGTTCTCCCTCAGGGCCCATTCCATCTCTGCCAGCGTCGGCTCGATCCTGCCGCACTCGCGGTACCTGCGGGCCATCAGCTCTGCCAGGCTGCCCTCCTCGATTCGCTTTGCGACCAATGGCAGGTAGCGCTGCTCCTCCTCTGTGGCGCTCCTCAGGGCGGCCCTGTAAAGCTGCTCCAGCTCAGGCCTCAAGCCCTGGACGCCGTGCCGCATGGCGGTCTCCAAGAGGCCTCGAAGCACCCCCTCGTCCTCTTCAAGCTCCAGGTCGCTATGCAGCAGCGCCAAGAGAAAGGCGGTGACGGCCATATCCGAGTGCAGGCACTCCTGTTCATCTATGGCCTTAACCTCCAGACACCTCCTCGTGAAGCGCACTATCACTCCCCGGGAGTTCACCCATTCCCTGCATAAGATGTCGGCCCCACATGCCTTCAGTTCGGAGTAGATGCTGCGGTTTATGCGGATGTAGTCGTCTATGCTTTCTAGACGCTCGGGCAGGATCTCGTGACAGATCTGGGGCATCCTTGCCTGGTTTTCGCGGTAGTAGACGAGCCTGTTGTCCATATAGCCAGTCAGATGACCCTCCACCATCGGCGAGGAGGCCGAGACTGCCACCAGGTAGGGCATCAGCGCGCGTATCCTGTTGAAGATCTGGGCGATCTCTTCATTGCTCTTATAGGGTATATTGATCTGCAGAGCCTGGATGTTCAGCCAGCCGTGCTGCTTTATATCGAAGAGCCGATCGTAAGCATGGTAGTACTCCTGCTCATCATGATCCCAGTAGGTCGTCTGGTCCAGTCTCAGGAGGGGATGCATCCCGAGCCCCAGGAACTTGTATTCGTAATTCAGAGCCCTATAAATGCTCGATAGGCCCTGGAAGAGGGATTCTTCGAGGAAGCTCAATGTGCCAGGCTCCGAGGGTATCAGCTCTATCACATGCTTCTGCAGCTCTTTTGAGACCTTGATTCCGCCGAACCGAACCTCATGCTCCAGCGCCCCGCTGATCCTCTCGATGATCCTATCGGAGATGGGCTGCGGCCTCCAGTCTGCGTCGCTTATGGAGTACTCGTGCTCTGTGCCTATCTTCATGACCTTCGCCTATCACTATGCGATCTCTTTTTTGCCATCTCCGCCCGGCCTCCAGTCCTTCAGCCTGATCTCTGCCACCAGCTCAGTCTCAGGCTCCTCGATCTTCAGGACCTCCTCCAGCTCGGGGCCAGGCAGGGCCTTCACCAGCTCCACTATCTTCCCGACGGAGATCTCGAAGAGACCATCGTAGATCTCTTTGTTCTCCTTCAGGAGCCGGACCATGGGGCATATGCTCTCCTTCTTCAGGAAGATCTGCAAAATTGAGCCTTTCATGTCGAATGTGAAAGGCCCTGCGACGCAGGTCTCCGGCTTGATGGAGTGAATGCTGCACCTGCCTTCCTCGAAGAGCACACAGAAGCCATCGGGCTTCAGACGCAGCCTGTGGTATCCTGCAAACTCCACCTGTTCAGGGCTGACTCCGCCGGCCAGCAGCGTATCTATCCGCTCTTTTGTCAGGGGCGGCCTGGCCTCGAAGCAGCAGCCTCCCTCAAGGAGGCATTCTTTGCATGCCTTGCCCAAAGCTGAAGCTATGGATTCATCCATTGAAACATCATCTCACGAAATTCGATCAAATACCGACTGAGGGTTCTGATAAAAGCCATGATGCCATCTCCAGATTTTCCGCACCTCGATGAAAAGAGACCCGATGCGAATGCAGATATTAATAGATCTCCCGGATTAACAGATCGCCCTAGACCTTCTCATTCGAAGCAAAGGAAAAAAGATTATGCGGGCCTACCTCTCCGAGAAGTCGATTTTGTACAAATAGGCATCGTTCTCCATCATGGCATACTCCTGAGGGATGACGGCGGACGAGCCCAGGCCATACTCGCCCTTGATTCCATGGGGGCCGTAGACCTGGTCCGAAAGCACCTCAACCTGGGGGCAATTGTCGCCAGACGTCAGGTAGGTGATGATCTTGCGAAACATGTCGGGGTAGTGGGAATCCTCTCCGCCTTCCAGAGATGGATTGTCATTGACCTCGATGACGTAGAGCTTCCCGTTGCTCTCCTTTATGTCAACGCCGTACAGCCCGCTGCCTATCGCCTTTCCTGCAGCGATTCCGAGGGAGACGACTTCGGCGGGCACCTGGTCGGCAGGAACGCTCTCGACATCGCAGTAGACGATGTGGCCGTTGACGGAAGCCTGGATCTTGAATGTCTCCGAGGGTATGATGTACCTGCAGGCATATAGCAGCTCACCATTCAGCACCCCGATCCTCCAGTCGAACCTGCTCTCGATGTACTCCTGGGCCACAATCCAGTCTGAGAGCTTGAAGAACCTCTTCGCCGTCTTCAGCAGCTCTGAGATCGTGGATACCTTCTCCACGCGAACCGAGAAGGAAGTAGACGGCTCCTTCAGCACCAGGGGTGATCCGAGGTCCCTGAAGAGCCGCTTGGCCTGCTCTGGTCCAAACTCCTTGTTTTTCAGGAATCTGGTATTAGGGATGGAGATGCCCTTCTTCATGAGATGCATGTACATGTTGATCTTATCTGCACAGATCTGGATGGAGAGGGGATCGTCTATCACTGGCACCCCATAAAGGCTCGCGATCTTGGCTGCCACATATGTCGCGTTCATCGGATCTGTATTGGCCCGGATGAACAGCGCATCCAGCTTCGGTATTTTCTTGATGTCCACGGGAAAGATGAACTCCACTGTGTGGCCCATGCTCTCCCCCACGTCCCTGCACTTGACCAGGGCGGTCAGCTGCTCAGAGCTGCTCAGAGTCTGTCTATTGACGAAGATGCCTAGCTTACTCAAAGCGATTCACCCTCTTGTTCAGAAGGTCCTGTAACATCTCTGTTTCGTCCTTGGATAATTGCGAATAATTTGCTGGCGCTATGGCTGAGAGGCGGTAATGACCCTCATCCCTGACCAGCACCAACTCCACCAATGGTACCCTGAATACCTCATAGACCCTCTCGGCGAGGGATGACACATTCTCGCAGCAGTTGATGGTCTTGCCGAAGATGGAGATGCATTTCGTGATCTGTGAGGTGTCGCTGATCTTTTGGTAGCAGAAGGGATACCTGCCATGGTTGGTGATGTGCTTGATTGCGGTCTTCGCGCCTTCTGTGTCCCGAACCACGAAGTAGTCCGAAGGGGTGGAGAAGTAGTTCAGACCATAGACTATCGCCGGAAGAGAGACGTACTGCTCGGATATAGTCCAGTCGCAGACTGGAATGCCTGCAAGCTTCGCCTTTTCCAGGCATATGGGAACTATGTAAGCGTCCAGAACATCGCTGCTGCTCGGCGTGGTCTTGACGCCATCGTTCTCGTTCTTGACTATGGTGTAGTAGGGCTCAGTCTTGTAGAAGTAATTCTCATTAACTATATATTGAGAGTCATCTTCCTTCAAGGTATACATTATATCCTTTTTCAGAACATGATCTTTTCGTTTGTTCATTTAGATCATCACCGCTGGACCAGCGCGTGTGAAAATAGACATGAAAGTGGGATGAAAATCGCTCTCCTTAGGTCCCCTCTGAGGCGATCTTGAGGATTTTGCTGCTCTTGAATCCCTACGGTATTTGCTGAGACTACGGTGCCTCTCAGGCTCCGCGGCATTTTCATTCTCAGAAATTTGGATCTCCTCTAAATGCTAATACTTATTGGTAGTATTTATCCCTGACGACCTGAGGGCCTGAAGGCACGAGCCAGAATGATCCTTGCTGAAAGATCAACGTTCTGATTGCTAGCGATTTCGATAAATCGCATATGAGGCTGGAGATGCCGTATGGCGAAGCTCGTCGCCTCCATGCCGATCGATGTAAAATCGTCGAACAAGGTCGTCTGATGCTGGAGGAATGTTTAAATTCAAGAAAACTATTAACCTTTTTTAAGGATGCCGGCACAATGAAAAAAATTATCGTATCTATTATTATAATAATTGCAATGGGATGCTGTGTGCACGCCATGAAGCCCTATTATGGCAGTGTGATCAATCAATGGGACAGACAGTTCGAACTTGGCAGAGGAATTGATCACTATGTCATCCTGGGAAAGGAGAAGCCCACGACTCTTGAGCTGAGCCGACTGCCGAAAAGCGCTCCGCCTTACAGGCCAGCGAATCTCGATGAGGTGGCAGCATCGAAAGAGACAGCTCATTTTGAGCAAAATACAATACAGAAAGCATCATCATCAGGCGGAAATAGTCCACAGATTTCCTTCATCGAGGCCGAGGAGCCTGCCGCCCTCATGGAGTTTCACCGCCTCAGCTCTCTCGCCCAGAATTTCATGAATCTGCCCTGCGAAGAGGAACTCTTTCGCTCATCTGATGTTTGGAGATCCATTGGGACCTCTCCAAGGTCTTGCGGTTGCTGATCCGTCTACGGATGCCTTCTCACGAAAAGCTCCCCATAGATCTCCTCCTGCTCCAGCCAGACCTGCTTCCTGTGGGCCATGAAGAGGAGCGAGACATAGTTCGTCACCGCCCCCTCGCTCCTGCTGTTGACGTCTGTGAAAGAAATCTGCTTGCTGCTCGTGAACATATCGTCCAGGATCGGCCCGAGCTTCTTGATCCCGTCCTCGATCCCCTCGTCGTGGGAGAGATCCAGAGCCTTCTCCACCGCAGTCGGCCACCTGTCCCTCATGGCCTTCCTTCTGCCTACCATCTCGGCGTTCTTCAGCTCGGAGATCAGCTCGTCCAGGGTCACTGGCCGCTTCGCATGCCTCCTGACGGGCGGCTCTGGAAGCCTCTCCACCTTGACCTTCTCCGGGGCAGCCTCGATCTCCTCAGCAGGCTCGGGCTCCTCCTCGCGCGCCCCCTCGAGGAGGTCCGACTTCATCCGCAGGAGGATGCTGGCATACAGCAATGTTCGAGCGGGGATCCGCAGGTCGCGCTTCTCCAGGGAGTCGATGTACTCCAGGAACTTCTCTGTGGCGCGGGCTATGTCGATGTCCCAGGGATCTATCTCTCCTTTCTTTGCCAGCTCCACAAGCACCTCGGCAGGCTCGCCGAACTCGAACTCCGCCTCCCTCTGCCGCTCTTGGCCTTGCCGGCCAGCCTCATCCGGTGGCTCTTTTGTCAGGGGCATCTTTTCAGCTCACCTCAGGTTGCGCCCTCAGTGCAGATGCCAGTCACGCTGGAGATGTTGTTCTCCTGCATAGTCACTCCCAGGGTGTACTTCGACTGCAGTATCATGGGTTTTCTGAGGGATACCACTATGAACTGCGCATTGCCCGAGATCTTCTTGATTAGCTTCGCCACCCGCTCGACGTTGGCCCCGTCAAGGAACATGTCTATCTCATCCATGGCGTAGAAGGGCGCGGGCCGAAACATCTGGATCGCGAAGATGAATGAGAGCGCCGTCAGGCTCTTCTCGCCGCCGGACATCGCCTCAAGCCTGTGGAAGGGCTTGCCGGCTGGCCGTGCCTTGATGGTCATCCCGCCATCGAGCGGGTCTTCGGGGATCTCGAGGATCAGATCCCCGTCGCCGCTCGAAAGCTCCTGGAAGATCTGCTTGAAGTTCTTGTTGATCTCAGTGTAGCATGCGAGGAATGCCTCGCGCTTCATCTGGTCGTACTTCTCCAGTTTTGTCAAGATCGCCCCGCGCTCGTCTGAGAGCGTAGTCCTCCGCTGGTTGAGGATATCATGGCGCATCTTCACGCGGTCGTACTCCTCGATGGCGAGCATGTTCACCGGCTCAAGATCCTTCATAGCCTTCTCAAGGGCGCGGATCTTCTCTGCCACAGTCTCGCTCTGGGGCGGCTCCTCCGAGGCGTCGACCCCGCAGGCCTCGATCTCGGATCTCAGGGCTGCCACCTTTGGCTGGATAGAGTCCCTGGCTGCCGTGGTGGCTGCCGCCCGTGCCTCGATCCTGTCCATCTCGCGGTCCGTCAGGTCCATCTCTCGCTGCAAGGCGAGGACCTTCTCGAGAAGCTCGCCCCTGGCACCCTTCAGGCCGTGCAGCTCCTTCTCGATCTCGGCCTCTCGCACCTGCGCCAATGTGAGCTGCTCGCGCAGCTTGGCCATCCTCTCGCATGCAGCCTGCTTTCCCTCAGCTGCCTCGGCCTTTTTCTCCAGGGCCTCCTCCCTCCTCTGCGAGAGCTCCTTCTGCCTCTCGGCAAGGCCCTCCTCCTTGATCTTGTCCTTGAGGACCTCGGCATCGATCTCCGTCAGCCTCTCCTTCAGCCGCCTGATCTCGGCCTCCAGGGAATCTTCCTGCCTGTTCAGCCCGGGGATCTCAGAGCCCTTCAGCTCGTCCTCTATCACCTCGATCTTCTTCTGAAGCTCCTTCTCTGCCTTCTCCACCTCGGAGATCTCGCCCTCCAGGGCGTCGAGCCTCTCCTTGAATACCAGAGCCTCGCCCTCCATCTGGGCCAGACGCTCTCGTTTCTCCTTGATCGACGCCTCGATCCTCGGCCCGGCAGCCTGCAGCTCATCTAGGCGGAAGGTCCTCTTGGAGATGGCCTTGTCAAGCTCCTCGACCTCGCGCCCCAGCCCTGCTATCTGGCCCTCTATCTCATCCAGCCTGTCCATCCTTGTGCTGCGCTCGCCCTCAGCCTTGGAGATCCTCTCTGAGAGCTCGACCAGCCTCTTGTTCTCCTCTGCTGCGAACTTCATCCTGGAGCGGTAGTGCCCTCCTGTCATCGCCCCGGACCTCTCGACGAGGTCTCCTTCGAGGGTGACCATGCGGTACCTCCCCATCAGCTGACGCGCATGGGAGAGCGTCTCCACGACCAGAGTATCCCTGAAGGCATGCCAGAAGGCAGGAGAGAACCTCGGGTCGTAGCTCACAAGGTTCAGTGCATAGTCCACCACCCCCGGATGCTTCGGTTTCAGGCCCGGGCTTCCGCTCTCCAGTCTGTTCAGCGGAAGAAACGTCGCCCTGCCGATCTGAGACCTCTTCAGGTACTCAATCGCATTGGCTGCATCCTCGTCTGTCGAGGCGACGATGCTCTGCATGCGGGCACCCGCTGCCACCTCAAGCGCTGCGGAGTACTGGGACTCCACGTGGCCCAGCTCAGAAACAGTTCCGAAAAGCCCTCTCAGCATCTGGTGCTTCATGGCAGATCTGACAGCCTCAACAGCCCTGCTGAAACCGGACTTCTCCTCTACGGCCCGAAGCCTGCCGTCCGCCCGGGCATACTCGCCCTGCAGCTTCTGCAGCTCCCTCTCTGTCTCTGCGATCTCACGGCGCAACCTCAGACGAGCGCCCTCTAGGTCATCTCTGTCGCGCTCCAGTTCCATCGCCTTGACGTTCTGCGCCTCCAGCTCGGCCTTGATCTGATCCGATTCGCTCTCTGTCGTGGCCAGGGCATCAGCTGCCTCCTTGATACCCTTGGAGATCTCCTCTTTTTCCAGATCGGCCCGCCGCGTTGCATCCAGCAGCCTGTCCCTCTCCCGCACCAGCTCCCCGAGCCTAGATCTAGCCTCCTCGTGAAGCTTCCTCTCCTGGGCGAGGTCGTCCCTCTGCTGGGAGAACCGGGCATCAGCCAGGGCGAGCCTCTGCTGGACGCCTTCGAGCGCCTTCGTCTGGTCTTCCAGCTCTCCCTTGATGCTCGCGCCCCACAGCCCGACATCCCCCATCTTCTCCCTGAGCGCCTCCGCCTCCTGCTTGAGGTTCCCTGCCTGGATGAAGCACGCCTGCTGCTGCTGTTCCATCTCTGCGATCGACTTCTCCAACAGCTCAGCGCGGCTCTCATCGCGGGCGATCTCGCCCTTAAGCTCCTCGATCCTGCGCTTAACCTGGATCTGCTCATCCTCGCCCTTGTGTGTGATCTCGTCGCTGAGGGTCTTTTGCTGCCCCTCCAGGGCCTGCAGCTCGCCCTTCTTGCTCTCAGACCTCTGGAGAAGCTCTCCCTTCTTCAGATCGAGGTCGCATAGCTCCTTCTCCAGGCCCGCCAGCTCCGAGGAGGACTCCTTGAGGCGAGCTAAGAGCAGAAAAGCCTCCTGCCTTCTCATCTCCTCGCGGTGGGCCTGATAAGAGTGGGCCTTGTCCCTCTCCTCCTTGAGCCTGGCCATCTGGGCGCCGACCTCCTCCAGGATCACGTCCACCCGATCTATTCTCTCCCGGACGACATCGAGCTCTTCAAGCGCCTTCCTCTTCTTCTCGTCGAACTCCGAGACGCCCGCGATCTCGTCAATGATCTTGCGCCGCTCGACGGGCGTCATCTCGATGATGCGCGTCACATCGCCCTGCATGACGATGTTGTAGCTCTCGGGAGTTATGCCCGCCTTGGAGAGCTTGTCCTGAAGCTCAGCCTGGCCCAAAGATTTTCCGTTGAAATAGTAAGAAGAAGCGTATTTGTTGTTGTTTATCTTGATCTTCCTTGAGACCTCGACTATGTCCTGCTCGATGGGAAAGAGCCTGCTGGAGTTGTCGAGCCTGACTGTGACCTGGGCGAAGTCGGGGTTCTTGCCGTTGTCGCCCTTGTATATGAGGTCGGGAAGCCGCTCGGCTCTCATGGCCCGCGATGAGGACAGGCAGAGGGCGAAGAGCAGGGCATCGACGATGTTCGATTTGCCGCTGCCGTTTGGACCCGTTACAGTGACGAAGTCGTTCTTCAGAGGTACTCTGATGCTCTTCCCGAAGGATTTGAAGTTCTTGAGCTCTATCTCCTTGATGTACAAGAGCTACCTCCTCTGTCTCGCCGCGTCTCCTTCATCGTCTCTCATCCTGAGTCAATTCACTTCCAGAGAGTCCGGATCGTCTCACTTTGCTGATCAAGCCATCCCTCAGGGACGCCCCAAAGTCCACACAGCTTTTCATGGACTATTCAACCAACTCAACTTAAGCATGTATTCTAGGAGGTATATATCGTTTTCCCATTTTTAATGTGCTGTCCAAATCATGCCTTTCCTTCTTTAGTGTAAAAAATATTTATTAAGAATGTTAAATCCTCGGTTGTTGTTGCAAATTGTCATAGCGAATGAAGATTTTGAATACTCTACCTTGATTGAGGTGAGGTGCCTCCCCGTCTCCTTTGCGCCCTTCATGGCGCTGCCAAGCCAGCGACCTGGCGAAGAGGATCTATGGCTCTTCTCTGAGACGATGGAGGACCGAAATTACCTGAGACCCATCGCCTCTCAGGTTATTCAGGAGCTGCCTGTCTGTTTCTGAGAAGCCCGTCTTCATGACTGATATCTGGGATCGATATCTTCTTTCCCCTTCCCAAAACTATTTACATCCGCCGAAGCCCTTCCCAGGGCATGGAGATACTTGCCGATGTAGGGGGAAGGCCCGGCCTTGACTGCAAAGGCTTCTGCAGCTACTGTTACTTCAAAGGTGTAAAGGAGTTCCGCCCCTTCGGCTGCAAGTACTGCATGCCCTTTCAGAAGGGCTGTGACTATTGCTCCCGAGCCATCGCAGAGGGCTATCCCGGCTTCAAGCCCATTGAGGCGGTCGTCTTCGATGTCGCCCAGAAGGCATATGGATCTGTGCCCGACAAGGTCACCATCAGCGGCGGAGGGGACCTGAGCTGCTACCCTGACCTCCTGGAGCTGGCACGGACTGTGAGCCAGGGGATTGTCCCCCTTCATCTCGGCTACACCAGCGGCAAGGGCTTCATCCGTGGCGATGAGGCGTCGGACCTCGTGGACGCAGGCGTCCGGGAGGTGACATTCACAGTCTTCTCGACGAGGCCTGAGCTGAGGCGCAAGTACATGGGTGATAGGCATCCAGAGGCCGCCTACTCTAACCTCGAGATCTTCTGCGAGAGCTGTGATGTCTACTGCGCCGCGGTGCTGATTCCCGGAGTGAATGACGGCCCTGAGCTCGAGAAGACATGCAGTGATCTGGAGGAGATGGGTGCCAAGGGACTGATCCTCATGAGGTTCGCAAACACCAGAGAGCAGGGGCTGATACTCGGAAACGAGCCGATAATTCCAGGCATCATTCCCCATACAGTCGAGGAATTCCGGCAGATCGTCACGAAGATGAGCGAAGAGCACAGCCTTCGCATCACAGGAACCCCCCTCTGGGACCCGGAAACAGGCGCTCCCTTTGCCCTGGCATCCCACAAGAGCGAGATTTGTCGGCTGCCCTCGGTGAGACGGGGCGCAACAATCGTCACCAGCTCTGTGGCTCAGCCGTTGATCTCTGCCATCTTCCAGGAGCTCGGAGGCGATGTGAATGTCGTTGCAGTGAAAAAAGATGTGGGATGCCTCATAACCCTCGATGACCTGAGGGATCTTGACCTTGGTGGTGTCAAGGAGACAGTCATCATCCCGGGGAGGACCATGGCCCACGAGAAGGAGATCAAGAGTGTTCTCTCTCGCGACGGCAGGGACCGCCTGATAGTCCGCGGGCCGGAAAGTCTCACTGTAGATGGCGAGATGTCCATCTCCATGAGCGAAGAGGAGATCCTCGATCTGGAGGTCGAGGCCTTTGGAGAGCTGATCGAGGCCATCAATGCCCTCGGCGAGTAGCAGAAGGCTCAGATGCTGATGATTCTCTCTTTGAACATTTTGAGAGCGCAGCCATCCCTCGTATAGACCCTGCAGTCGCCACCTTGCGGCCAGCTACGGCAGCAAGCTTTATCTATAGATCGACAGCTATCGTTTGTATCGAATTAAACATGAGGATCGGCGGTCACATGTGACGATGGAAGTCTCTGATATACTGAAACGAGTTAGAGCCCAGAAGCCAGTAGTTCACCACCTGACGAACTGGGTGACAATCTACGATTGCGCAAACATCGTGAAGGTATTCGGGGCGTCGCCCGTAATGGCCCACGCCAAGGAGGAGGTCGCAGACATGGCCGGGATCGCCTCGGCCGTGGTCCTCAACATCGGCACCCTGACCCCTTATCTCGTCGAGGCGATGAAGCTGGCAGCTGCAGGTGCCAACCGCAGGGGCATCCCTGTTGTCCTGGATGCATGTGGTGCAGGTGCCACCAGGCTCAGGGACGATGCTTGCTTCGAGATCCTCGATGGCGTGCGGGTGGATATAATCAAGGGAAATGCCTCAGAGATCGCGCGGATCGCTGGGGAGAAGGTCCAGACAAAGGGCGTCGATGCGGCGGCGGTCGACAAGAACATGCAGGAGCTGGCAATGAGGCTCGCGGGGAAGAGGAGCTGCACAGTCGTCGTGACAGGTGTCGAGGACATAGTGGCCGATGGAAGAAGGATGGTGCAGGTCCTAAACGGCCATCCCATGATGGCTGACATCGTCGGAACGGGATGCATGGCCTCATCTGTGATCGGGACCTTTGCAGCCGTCGAGAAGGATCTTGTCAGCGCCTCAGTGGCGGGTCTTGTCTGCTATGAGATCGCCGCAGAGATGGCCGCGAAGGAGGCGCATGGGCCCGGCACCTTCAAGGAGAAGCTGTATGATGCAGTTTACGGCCTTGACGCCGATACTGTGGAAAGGATGAAAAAGATAAAAGAGTGAAGGGCATCAAGAAGGAGATCTGTGAAGAATTTAATGAGATGCCGTGGCGAAGGCTGGTAAGGGGTTTCTGGTGAAGGGTTACTATTTCATCACCGACTCGGGCCTGAGCCGGGCTGGAAACATCAGCGATGTGCGGCAGGCGGAGGCTTATGGCGTCAGCGTCGTGCAGTACAGGAATAAAAACGCCGAGACGATACAGATGTATGAGGAGGCCCTGCGGCTCAGGGAGATCTGCAGACGCGCTGCCTTCCTGATCAACGACAGGATAGATATCGCCCTGGCAGTGAAGGCCGATGGCGTTCACCTGGGGCAGTCGGACATGCCCTATGCTGCAGCACGAAGGATACTCGGGCCCGAGAAGATCATAGGGATCACAGTGCATAACCTATCCGAGGCGCTGGAGGCAGAGGCAGCGGGCGCTGACTATCTGGGTGTCTCGCCCATCTATCAGACGGCGACGAAACCCGATGCCGGAAAGCCCGCGGGGATCGCGCTGATGGAGGGGATCAGGGCTCGCGTGAAGATTCCGCTGGTGGGAATCGGCGGGATAAATCTCGCCAATGCGCCCGATGTGATCCAAGCGGGGGCGGACGGGGTCTGCGCCATCTCGGCTGTCGTTGCGAAGGAGAACGTCGGCGAGGAGATCCGCAGGTTCCAGGAGCTGTTCGCGGCGGCGGAAGATACTGGTTGAGATCTGTTCAGAAGGATGCTCTCATTTCGAATAGAGCTCGGCTTGACTGTATCTCAAGGTCTCTTTGGTACAGCATCGGCAGCCACTGTATGATCGAATAGCATTATTGCCAGGTACGAAGGCGTTCTCAGGAAGATGGCATGAGGCGGCACTAATGTGCGGAATCAACGGATTTACCTGGAAAGATGAAGAACTGATAGAGAAGATGAACGAGGCCCTGAAACATCGAGGGCCGGATGATGAGAGCACCTACATCGACGAAGAAATATCCCTCGGCCACCGAAGGCTCTCGATCATCGACCTCTCTACGGCAGGGCGACAGCCCAAGGCCAACGAGGACGGAAGCATCTGGGTAGTCTTCAATGGAGAGATCTACAATTTCCAGGAGCTAAGAAAACCGCTGGAAGAGCGCGGCCATGTCTTCTCGTCGAACACGGATACTGAGGTGATCCTTCATGCTTATGAGGAATGGGGCACGGATTGCGTCGAGAGATTCAATGGAATGTGGGCCTTTGCGATATACGATAAAAATAAAAAGATTCTATTTCTTTCCAGAGACCGATTCGGAGTGAAGCCGCTCTACTACTATCAGGATGTGCTGGGGTTTGTATTCTCCTCTGAGATCAAAGGTATTCTTCAGCATCCTCTGAAAAGAGAGCCCAACGATATGAGGATCTACGACTATCTTGTCCTGGGGTTCGTGGATCATTCGCCTGAGACCTTCTTTTCGGGGATATGCAGGCTTATGCCTGGAGAGAGCCTGATCTATGACTTGGGCCAGAGGTCGATGAGGAGAATGAAGTGGTACGATCTAGGCAAAATAACTGAGGCGACAGAGAAGATCTCCGAAGAAGAGGCGATAAAAAGGATAAGGGACCTGTTTGAGGATGCCGTAAGGTACCGGCTGATCTCCGACGTCCCAGTAGGATCGTGTCTGAGCGGTGGCATCGACTCTTCGTCCATAGTCTATGCCATGAGAAAGCTGAAGGAGACGGGTGAGATCAAGACGTTCTCCATGGTCTTTCCAGGGAAGAAGCTCGACGAATCGGCTTACATAAGAGAGGTGGTGAGGGCCACCAGAGTCGATGCGCATGAAGTAAGCCCTACGACAGACGATCTGATGAAGGATCTAGGCGACCTAATATTGACACAAGAGGAGCCCTTCGGGTCGCTGAGCATTTATGGGCAGTACAGGGTGATGGAGCTGGCTCACAAGACCGGCATGAAGGTGTTGCTGGACGGCCAGGGCAGCGATGAAATTTTTGCGGGATATTTTATTTATTATAAATATTATCTTTTTGAGTCTTTGCGACATCTCAGGCTGGCAGAGTTCTTGCAGACAGCAAAGTCCATGAAGAACAGGCTCAACGATATGGTTCTCTTCCCTGCGATGACCATCCTCAGCAAACTGGGGCTTTCTCAGGGCTTTCTCGAGAACCTCTGGTTAGGCAGATTGAAGTACCTGAAAGGGCTTGGGGGAACATCCCTGTCAAACCCGCTGATCGAGAGGGGATTCGACCTGAACCTGGCCTTGCAAAGCGACCTGGAGCGGTACAGCATCCCGCAGCTTCTGAGGTATGAGGACAAGAACTCCATGCGCTGGTCCATTGAGTCCAGGGTGCCTTTCCTCGACTACAGGCTGGTGGAATTGGCGATGGCGCTTCCTTCGAGCTACAAGATCCGTGATGGTGGGACGAAATATATCCTGAGGAAGGCGTTGAAGGGACTCGTCTCGGAGAGGATACTGGAGCGAAGGGACAAGATCGGATTTGCGACGCCTGACGATGATTGGCTGAAGGTTCCCGGATTCTCGGAGCTGGTGGAGAATCTGCTGGACTCCGAGGTGTTCAGGGCCAGGAAGTACTGGAAGCAGGATGAGGCAAAAAGGCTGTTCAAAGAGCACAAGAGCGGAAGACATAATCACATGGAAGCCCTGTGGAGGATCATCTGCCTTGAGCTGTGGATGAGAACATTTATCGATGAACCTCATTTGTTTCCAGGAGGGCTACGGACATTGAGGTAGAAAGCCTTGAAAGATATGAAGAATTCAAGACTGCTTGTGGTCTCGGATAGATTTCCACATGCCAGGGACCCGATCAGCTCCTCTTTCGTAAAGAGCCAGGTGGAATATATCAAGAACCACTTTGGAAGGGTGTATGTCATAGCCCTCAGCCCTTGGGTGCCAAAATTTCTGTCACGCTTCTCCTTCATGGATAGCAAGGGACGGTGGGACGGGTACGCAGAGGATTACAGCTACGATAATGTCGAAGTTTATTTCGCTAAGCCTCTCGCACTTCCCTTTGACTTCTCCCGCAGGAGGCGGGGGGATGACTCCTTCAAGAGTGCTGTGAGGGTCATAGAGAAGAACAAGATAGATTTCGATCTGATCCATGCCCACTTCACTATGCCTTCGGGATATGTGGGTGCGAGGTTGAAAGAGGCTTATGGGAAGCGATTGATACTGACGGTTCACGAGGACAGAGAATGGTTTCACAGGGAAATGGCCTCCAAGGATGACAAGATCCTCTATGCATGGAAGAGCTCTGACAGGATAATCCGGGTCAACAGGGCGGACCTGAAGGAGTTCGAGAGGATCGGCATCGAGAGATCCAAGCTGGTCTATCTGCCTAATGGCTTCTCTCCCAGGTTATTTGAGCCCGTGGACAAGAGGAAAGCCCGGGAAGTGCTCGGCCTTCCTCAGAATAAGAAGATCCTGGTGAATATTGCTGCGCTGCAGCCGTACAAAGGCCAGAAGTACCTGATCCGGGCCATGAAGAGGGTATCAACAGAGAGAGAGGACGTGCTCCTGTACATAGTGGGCAAGGGCTCGGAGAAGGACCATCTTCAGAAGGAGATCGACAGATGCGGTCTATGTGATAGCGTCGTCCTGGCTGGTGGGGATAAACCTGCGCAAGAGATCGCTCTGTGGATGAATAGCTGCGATATTTTTGTCCTGTCAAGCTTGAGCGAGGGGAACCCAACAGTCATGTTCGAGGCCCTCGGTTGCGGAAAGCCTTTTGTTGGTACAAATGTCGGTGGAATCCCTGAGATCATAAATGACGATTTAGGGATGCTAGTTGAGCCAGGGAATACCGATGGCCTGGTGACTGCAATATTAGAGGCGCTGGATAGAAAATGGGATATAAAATATATTCTCGATTATTCCAGCCGGTTTACATGGGAGAGAATAACTGTGGAGGTCATCAAGCTGTATGAAGCGGCTCTCAGGGAATGAGCACAAGAAAACAGGCTGGAAAAAGGCAAATGGCCGAGAAAATATCTGAAACCCTAAAAGAATATTCGAACCATTGATAACTACTATTTCTTCCTTTGGTCATTTATGTAAATCAATAATAAATCTTTCATCTTCTTGATATTATCTTCATCATAAAAATGATAATAATCATATTGCAGAGTGGACTCCAGAAGTGCAATCGTCTTTTCCTTCAAGCCTCTTGACAGCTCTTCCCTCTTGCAGCTTATCAAACCGTCATCTGTCAATATTTTATATAACTCTGAAACATCTCGAATTTTTATCACGCCCGGGAAGTCGTCATAGAAAGAATTGCCCATGGTGATCACAATTTTGTCGTAGAACAAAGCCTCATAGCCCACCGTAGAATTTATGGTAATTACATAATCGCTGTAATTGAAGATATCTTTTGAGGATATCTTCGGGTCGATCACAACTATATTTGGCAGTTTGGATAGATCGTGCAGCTCTCCAATTGAATACTTCCCAACATATGCGGGATGCTCTTTGACAAGCAGCTTGAAGCTCACTGGAATGTTTCTTGCTATATTTCTGATTAGTTCATATTGGTTGTATCCTTCAGGATACTTCAGCCTGACCTGTGCATCATCTGTAAAATGAAATGGGTAATATATATATCTTTGATCTTCATCTATCTGACCATATGCTAAGGCTTTTGTCAGCCTTCCCTTGATGCCATTCGACCATAGTTTTTTTGTTAAAATTGGCAACAACTTGATATTATGGTCCTTATATATATTATCTTTATCCTGCCAGTTTATCTTTTCTATCTCCTGGAGTCTTCTGAAGAGCCGACCTGCATTGGCATATTTATAATAATCAATCCTATTTATGGTGGCTGGATTAAAGTATACTTTATTTTCTTTAATATGTTTTTTATAATCCTCGAAGTTCGCTTTGTTGATTTTAATATTATAATCGTGCGTGAATCTGCCGAAGAAGTCATTGGTATATGTGACACCATAGTAGGGCACAATTCTGACGAGATACGACCTGCCGCCACGGTTTTTTATCAGGTAATAGGGGACAAGATCGTGCAGCCTATCCTCGCCGAAACAGAAATGGTGCATGACATCATTTTCTTCTATGATCTTTCTGAACCTCTCCCAGACCTTTATGAACCAGGCAAGGCATGTTAGCTCATTTTTTTTGTATATTCTATAAAACTCTCTGTCTCCGAAGAAGACTTTCTCGAGAGGCATCCCCACTTCTTGCTCTATTGACTGCAACTTATCATCGATCTCAGCTCTATTCGTCGGGACTTCTGTATCCTTCAAAAATGGGATATGATGGAGGCTAATGCCAGACCTTGCCGCTGCATTATAAAGCAGCTCTGATTCGGCGAAAGTAGAATAGACCACATTGAAATCTTTTTTAAATTCTTCAACATATTTAATAGTATTGATCGAGTCAGTCAGATCCATTTGTGAGAATAAAATTGTCTCTTTTTGCGTCATTTCAGTCTTCCCTCGGTGTCCATTGCGCATGATTCACGTCAAGTCTTCATTTTCGCCACTATGAAGAAGTCTTCAGCAAATATTAAGAATCGCCCTGGATTATACAGGTGCTCTATCAAATCGCCCGAAAAGATGACGTCAGATGTCCTATGCAGGCCGAAGTCTTCTGCATTTCCATAGGCTATCTCATCATAGCCAAGACCATTCAACCTCTCCACTTCAGCCTTATTGAGATCCAGGCCCTTTACAGGTTTCGCATGTCTTTTGATAAATCCATGGACCCAAAGCTCACTGGAATATGCTTCTGGATCACCGCCTGTACAGCCAACGTCCAGGACGCTCTTCCCAGAGATGAACTTCCTAACTAACTGATATTTTTCACCCGCATGTATTTTAAAAAGGAACTTTCCGGGGCGTTTGCCTGAATGGAACAATCTATTTTTGCCTTCAATGACCATGATACCCTCAAAGGTCTTTCTGCCCTGCTATATCAGAGCCTTACCATATTAAAACTTAGAGGTGTGCCCTTTGCCAAATCACAGGCTGCACGCTTGCCAAGCACGTCCTTAAGGTACCTCGTATGAAGACCGCAGCCGGGACGTATCGACCTGATATTATCTTCAGTAAACTTCTCACCCATCTTAATATCCTTAACCACGAATAAAGATCTTCTGAATACCCTGCTCTTCGCCTCCTGCTCGCCCACCCCGTAGTGCACCCTGCCAAGGGCCTTCTCTGCGATGCGCACAGCTCTGACCATGGACCTGAACTCCTCAGG
>MVRK01000106.1 GCA_002067365.1 Methanosaeta sp. PtaU1.Bin060
CTTTACCTGGCCAAGTGGTTCTATCCCGAATTATTCGAGGACATAGATCCGGGTGTCGAGCATGAGAAGCTCATAAAGGAGTTCTACAACATGAAGCTGGAGGGAGGATATGCTTATCCCTCCAATGCCTGAGATAGCAATGGTAGCACGAAAACAATGCGTGGTGGCATTAATGAGGACAGCCTTTCTGGTTATTATCTACATCGGCCTCCTTTCCATTACTGGAAGCGGAGAAATGGTCACAGTAGTCGATTTTACCGGACACTCTGTGAGCGTGGATGCGCCGATAAAAAGCATCGTCTCTCTCGCAGGAGGAGCTTCAGAGATCATTTGTGCTCTGGACGAGGGAGCGAGCCTGGTGGGACGTTCGACCAACTCCGACTTTCCTCCCTATCTGGCCACGGTTGCAGAGGTGGGGAAGAACTCCTATTCGCCCGATATTGAGCTGATATTGGAGCTGGACCCTGATCTGGTAGTTGCCGACACAATGATCTCCGACGGGGATAAGAAGACCCTGGAGGATGCGGGAATACCGGTAATGGAGGAGAAATTCATAGATCCCTCCAGGACGATCCTGGTTATGGAGAACCTGGGTCAGGTTTTAGGAAAAGAAAAGCGAGCTCAAGAGCTCGTAGAATTTATCAAGAATTACCAGGATAAAATCCAGGACCAAGTTGCTGCTCTGCCGGAAGAGGACGTGCCAAGAGTCTTCTTCGAGTGGTATGGAACGCCCTATCATACCGTTTCATCCAGCGGTTCTTATCAGAATTTCATAACATTTGCCGGAGGATTGAATGTTGCCGCTGACCTGGGAAATGAATCGAATTCGTATCCTGACGTGAGCCCCGAGTGGGTAGTACAGATCGACCCAGATATAATCCTTCAGTCGGAGCCCAGCACCAAAAACTACACTGAGGATGAGCTGGCCCAGTTGAGGGATGAGATAATGAGCCGGCCGGAGCTGCAGAGCGCAAAGGCGGTAGAAGACGGACGGGTCTTTGTGATGAGCGGCAAGATCACATCGGGAATACGGGCCATAGTTGGTGAGCTTTATCTAGCTAAATGGCTTCATCCACAACGGTTCGAAGATGTGGACCCTGATGTTGTGCACCGGGAGCTCATAGATAAGTTCTATGGCCTTGAGCTGGAGGGGGCTTACGCCTTTCCCTCATCTTCCTTATTAGATATGGAGATCGAATGAGAACAACCACACTGTTGATCGTCCTTGCTCTTCTTCTAGCCCCTGCCTTAGCAGAGGAAGAAGAGAAGATCACGATTACGGACGAAGACGGCCGGAATGTGGCCGTGCCCCTGGACCCCAATAGCATTATATGCCTCTCCCCAGGAGCATCTGAGGTGATCTATGCTCTGGGAGAATCGGATCGAATAATTGCCGTCACAGAGGACTGCGACATGCCTCCCACTCTGCTGGAAAAAGAGCATATAGGAAAGTCCGGTCGCGATGCGGATATCGAAAAAATAATCGAGCTGAATCCCGATCTGGTGATTGCCAAAACTGGGGCTCTGTTCCCTGAGGACATGGAGCAGAAGCTGACAGACTATGGGATTCCAGTGCTGCGGTATCGGCTGCTGCATATCGATGCTTTGATCCCCATGATCAGGGATCTGGGACGAGTTTTGGAAAAGGAGGATGAAGCCCTGGAAATGGCCGACAGGATTTCCGGATACTATGATACCGTTTTGGACCGAACAGAGACGATTCCCGATGAGGACAAGCCCTCGGTATATTTCATGTCAATGGGCCACTTCGATTGGACGGCCAATAGGGATTCAACGGGGAATATCAGAGTTGTCGAGGCCGGGGGCAGGAATATTGCTGCAGATCTGGCGACCAAGGTGCCTCATGTGGACATGGAATGGGTGATCGAGCAAAATCCGGAGATAATAGTCTACTCCATGTCACAGGAGCAGTATAAAGGAACCACACCCACCATTGAGGAGATGCAGGCCAAAAGAGACGAGATTATATCTCTGCCCGGATTTGAGGACATCGATGCCGTCAAGACAGGAAGGGTCTATATCACAGATATAAAGATGGCCAGCGGTCTCTCAGAGCTGGTGTCCATGCTCTATTATGCCAAGTGGTTCCATCCAGACCTCTTCGGAGATATTAATCCTCAAGAGGTTCACGAGGAGCTGCTGCAGAATTACTTCGACATGGATATCGACGGCATCCTCCAGGTTTATCCCGATGCCCCAGCTGATAAGGAGGATGGAGAGGATGCTCTTGGCACGATCACCGATGCCAACGGCACCTTTATTTTTGGCGACCTGACGGCCGGAACATATACCGTCACCGCCTACAAATCGGTGATGGGCGTTTATCCCTATCTGGGAAATGCAACCGTTCAGCTCAAGGAAGATCTTGAGGACCTGGAGATAAGGCTGAAGAGCTCTGATGAGAACGAGCTTGCGAAGTTCAATGAAGCGATCCTGGACC
Organism: Methanosaeta sp. PtaU1.Bin060; assembly: GCA_002067365.1. Lineage (GTDB taxonomy): Archaea > Halobacteriota > Methanosarcinia > Methanotrichales > Methanotrichaceae > Methanothrix. The sequence goes on from MVRK01000106.1 coordinate 2,462, forward strand.
TACCGGATGCAGATGGCAATATGGACATCAAAGGAACCGTGTATGGACCAAACCGCCCCGGCGCCGAGCCAGCCACAATACCTTATGAGGATGCAGAGGTTAAGCTGACTGAATATTCGACGATATAGAACTCCGAGACTAATTAAGTTTCATCATTTTTTATATACTATCTTCAATTTCCCCTTCTATTTTCAGATATGCAGCTCTGAGCTTCTCTTTCTCCTCGTCAGTCGCCTTCCAGTATCCCCTGTTCTCGGCTTCAACAAGTCGCTCCACCAGCTCTGCGGCCACGAATCTGTTGTTCTCTGTAATCCTCTCCCGGGTCATATCGTCAAAAATATAGCGTTCCGCAACCGATGACCAGATCCAGTTGTCCACAATGTGAGTAGTCGCAGCTAGACCCAGGGCATTTTCGACCCTTTTAACGATCTGCTGCGCTCCGTGATAATCATGCTCCAGCATTCCGTCTATCCATTTGGGATTTAGAAGCCTGGTCCTTATGCCCCTGTTCACAGAGCTTTTTAGATCTTCGGTGCGGATGGCCTCGCCGGTGGTGTCGGAGATGAGCATCTGAGGCCTCACTCCGCACGTCCTCCTTACGGCATTGGACAGCCCGCCGAAGTACTCGAAATAGTGGTCCAGATCGATTATCTCTCGATCGTGAGAGTCCCTCACCTGAGAGACTAGCTTGACCCTGGCCAGGTTGTCGCGGTATAGAGAATCGAGCTTGCATGCATGCAGATCCCTGGCATAGAGGTGATTTGCAGACTGGATGAAGACCTCTGCCAGTTCATCTTCAGTCTTCCATATCGAATCCTCGATCAGCGGAAGGATGCGCGTGCCGTATTCCCCTGCCTGCGGACCGAATATTCGGCCGTTGGCCATTTTTCTTGTCGTTTTTGGGTCAAGTCCCTTGTCCTTCAGATGCTCAAGGTTTTCCATCGAGTGCTTTCTGATGTAGTTGAGTTCCAGCGGCTCATCAAGACCGGCAACGAGGTCGAAAGCCTGATCCAAGAGCTCCAGGAGATTGGGGAACATATCTCTGAAAAATCCGCAAATGTTCACCAGGCAGTCGATTCTCGGCCTGCCTAAAACGTCCAGCGGAACCACAGATAGCTTTGGCGACCAGGTCCCTCTGCTCCTCTCGATCCTCACGCCCAGATAGCTGAGTATCTGTCCAACTGTCTCCCCACCGGTTTTGGTCGTCTCAAATCCCCAGAGCACTGTGCCAATGCTCTCTGGATGGCAGCCGTTCCTCTCCAGATGCTCGGACAAGGTATTCCTGGCAATCTCTTCACCCCGCTTAAATGCATTCTCTGTGGGAATTCTTGTGGGATCAAACTGCGTGAGGTTTCTTCCGGTTGGAAGGATCTCGGGAGAGCGGATGATGTCTCCACCATCGCCCTGCTCTATGAACTCACCCCGAAGGCCGCAAATGAAGTTGTCGATCTCAGCCTCGTTATCTGAGTAGCTTTCCAAAAGCATTATGCCGTATCTCAGGGCCTCTCTCAGTTCAGACCTTCTTTCAGACGAAAGAGCACTTTCCTCGACCGCCTCATCTAACGATCTTTCCAGACAGCATTCCACTATACTTGTGCATCTCCTGTCCACCTCCGCAAGCTGAGGAACATAAGAGGACCTATCCATTAAGACAGAGTCGTAATCCAAACCATCCTCCTCTGCAAAGATACGATTTATCGACTTGATGTCTCCTCGATCGTATCTCAAAACAAATTCTAAGAAACGCTTCAGATCTTCCTTTTCATATCCCTCCCCCAAAACATGCAGGCCCTTGGGAATTATGCTTCTTTTCATCTCATAAAGCTCGTCGTGGATGCGATCTATATCATTCTCCTCGAAGTGAAGTGCCTGTGCAGCGGCCAGTATCCGTTCCTTGATTCGAGAGCATGATTCTGGGTTCTGGACTTTTGCCTCTCCGTGTTCGTCTATTAAGTTCTGCAGCAGAACATAATCCTCATACAGGTCGGAGGATGTGAAGGGCGGATTGTTGTGGCTGATAATAGTGGCGTAGAGCCTTCTCTTGGCTATAACTGCCTCAGAAGCATTTGTCACATGGTAAAAGTAAAGGTGGGGCATGTCACCTATTAGCAGGTCCGGGAAGCATGAGGCACTCATTCCCACCTCCTTTCCTTTTGTGAATTCGGCCAGGCCGTGAGTCCCAACGTGCACGATTGCATCTGCCCTCCAGACTGTCTCCAGCCAGCGGTAAAAGGCGATATACTGATGATGAGGCGGCTTTGTCTTATCATGAGACGCTCCAGATAGATCCTGTCCCTTCAATGGCGGTCTCGCGGGCTGAACCCCCAGGAATACATTTCCCAGCTCGATGCCGGGAATGAGGATCTTCTCTCCCGAGGTCATCACAGTGCCAGGAGCATCACCCCATGCCGAGGTAACGTCGTCCTGCATTTCCTCTGGCAAAGAATAAAAGTAGTCTCTATATGCACCCGCACTAAAATAAAAGCTATTCTTGAGGGTTTCTTCAGCGCAAAGCCACTGGCCAGAGTTTACAATCGCCAGGTCTTCAAAGAGATCGTGCAGCTTTCCTTCCGGCACATCGACTGCAAATCCTTCCTCTGCCATCCTCTTTAAAAGGCATTTTATGCTCTTGAAAACATCCAGATAGGAGGCACCGCCCAGATGGCCTTCCCCAGGCGGATAGCTGTAAATGATCAAACCTATGCGCTTCTCTCTGTCTGGCTTATTTTTTAGCTTAATTTTATTCTGTATTCGGGAGCAAATTCGATTCACCCTTTCTGGGATCGGTACGACCTCCCGGACAGAGCGGCTGCCGTTCTGCATGACATCTACTCCGCAACAGGGAATTGGCTCAATGCTGCCGTCCAGCTCCGGCCAGATTACCGACATTATGGTCTCCATGGGGTTTAGGCCGGTTGGAGACCGCATCCAATCCCCGATCTCTCTTTTGAGCATTGATGCAGGCGTGAAGAGAGGAGCATTGATCTCTTTGAGAATCTCTCTTGAGAGCTGATGATTTCCTCCCAGCGGCCCGCCGTTTAAGCGGAACATTGTAAGATTTACAAGCGCATCCGTTATTGGCTGACCATTTAAGAAGAAAAACCGTCTCATGGCATGCAGATTGTTAATGCCGTCAGAGTAAACGGGAATTATATTTGCCTTCCTCAGAGACGAGACAATGGCCTCTACTGTTGACTTGCACTGATCAAAATACCTGCCGCCATAAAAGAGAATGCCGATTGTGGGAAGGCGATCATCAAATCCTGATTTCTTTAGATACTCCTCAAGATCTTCAAAGTAGCCGTGCAGAGGATGATATAAGCCGAAATCGGGCCTTTCTATTGGGTCTTTGGCTGGAGGAAGGGAGACATGCAGGTATTCGCCCAGCAGAAGGATTAGTAGATTCCTGTAATTTTCCTGGCCACCATATTTCCAGTATCTTGTGAATTTTATGTAGTTTCCGGCGTCCTTCATCGGTCCCACAGGCAGGACCTTCCCGCCGGCCTGCACCATCTTCAAGGCCATCTCCATCGTCCTGCGTCCCTTATTCATTCTCCTTCGAAGGGCTTCAGGGTCCTCATCATCAGGCCGACCCTTCATCTTTATGCCGGCCATCCTCTCAGCCAGCCATCCCCCCTGAAAGCTTCCAAGCCTTGTGAGCGGCATTATTTGCTGAAAGGCCCTGCCCATGGGCACGACCAGGCTGACGACGACATTCTTCTCATCCTTGAGGCTGCAGGAAATGACCTCAATCGCCTGCCCTCCTGCACCCATTAGATCGATCAGAACGGCATCGGCAGACTTGAGGTCGCCTGTGAATTCATCTACTACGACCTCTTCATTGTCGATCTGGCTTGGATGGTAGATCCTGAGATCAAGGTTCAGTCCAAACTCATCCTTGAGATCCTCCGAGGCCTTGATTAGGCTTGGGACGAGAATTGGGGAGACTACGACAACCTTCATACGAGATCCTCAAAAGTCTGCTTTCAAACGTAGCAAACGTACCTGTAGAAGTCTTTCCTGTCTGGAAAGGAGATCGCACTGTGAGGGCACTTTATCTCGCAGCCGCTGCACAGCATCACGCATTCATACGGCCTTGAAACCGTGATATTGTCCTGGCCATCCTCTTCAAAGACGCCTTTGGGACAGAACTTCAGACAGACTTTGCAGCTTTGGCATTTCCGATGATCGATGGTTGGATACCACTCGATCTGGCCCCTGGGAACAGTAAAGCGACGCCTCTGTTTTACCTCCTCCATGATCTTTCTGCGTTTATTATCGTCGTTTCCAGCCAGCAGCATTTTGAACATGACCTGGACCTTCAGCTGCAGCGGCATTGTGGCCATCATTGCCTGGCCCATCTTTCTCATGGCCGTTTTGTCCTTCGTCACAAGCATAATTAATCCTTCATTAATAAATTATATTTTTTAATTATGCATAAAGATGGGAAGCTGTCTCTATCCTCAGACCGCCTCATTCGCAGGATAGGCCCAGCATCCCTTCTCCATCACTCCGTAAAACGACGAGAGCATCTCTTCATGTACTGCTTCTGGATCAATATCCTGGAATAGCAGAGGATGGAACCATTTGGCAAAATACAAGAAACCCACGATCTGCCTGGGGCCGGTAACGATCCCTGAGTCGATGATGCAAATCCTGTCATCTTTGACGGCCTCTATCTCATCGAAACCCGGCTGGGAGATGACAAAATCCCTGCGCTCTTTGAGATCATCCAAGGATGGAGAAACCGACGCATTGGATTCGGACTGCCGAATATGATGATATACCATTACATCCGGATTCTGCTCGATGATCCATTCAGGATCCACCTCTGGCACACTGCCGAACAAGCCAGCAGCGATATTCCGTCCTCCTGCTTCTTCGATGCTCTTTCCCATGTCGCTTCCTTCGCCGCAGGTCCAGGATGTCTGGCCCATGATCATGTAGTAGACTCTTGGCCTGCTCTCTTCAGGTAGATCCTTCAACCGATCCATGGCCAGATTGTAATAGCCCTCGATGAAATCGTGAAGCTCCTTTGCTCTTTCCTCTTTGCCAAGGATTGCCCCAAAGTCGTCGATCATCGGCAGTATCCTATCCACATGCAAAGCCCAGTACTGAAGGACGGGAATGCCTGCCTCATCCAGCTGCTGTCTCACATCCTCTTTTAGTGGAGGCACTCCTTCTACTACCAGATCAGGCTTTAGGGCGATGATAGGCTCAGCCTCCAGGCTCAGGGCCGACCTGCCTAAGACCTCCTTTTCCAGGAGAACAGGAGGCATTGTGCATGCAGAGGTAACAGCTACTATGCGGTCCGAACAACCAAGGGCGCATATCAACTCTGCTGCAGCTGAATTCACGCAGACAATTCTATCCGGGCACAGCGGAACCTCGACCTTCTTTCCCATCCCATCAGAGATCATCACCGACCTATCATTATCCGCCGTACTTGCCGGATGAACCTGGCAGCAGCCAAGAGAGATTGACAAGATCAGCGATGCTAGGAGAATGATGTCTTTTACCAAAAGGCCTTCCTCCTTTTCATGAACAGATACAGAAAGAATGGCACTCCCATAAAGGCGGTCATGA
>MVRK01000107.1 GCA_002067365.1 Methanosaeta sp. PtaU1.Bin060
ATCTTCGCGTGGCTGAGGCCTACCACAGGGACGCGGGCAAGGGGGTCGCCAGGATAAGCGCAGCAACTATCTCGCGCCTCGGCCTTGAGAACGGGGGAGTCCTTGAGATCAGGGGAAAGGAGAAGGTCTATGCCATCGCATGGCCCGGGAACCCCGAGGACCCCTGGGACCTCATCAGGATAGACGGCAATACCAGGGCCAACCTCGGAGCCGGAATCGATGGCAAAGTTCGAGTCGCAAGGGCAGATGCAAGGCCCGCGAGGAAGGTCGTTCTCGCTCCGACTCGCCAGATAAGGCTCATCGGCGGGCCGCAGTACCTGCTTCGCACTCTCGAGGGACGCGCCATTGTCAAGGGTGAGATGCTGCGCGTCGAGATGATCAACAATAGCCTGATCCTCGCAGTTGTCAGCACCAATCCAGCCGGCCCTGTGCTGATAACCCCCGAGACCATCATAAGCATCACCAGGGAGACGCTCGAAGAACTGGCGCTGCATGTGAGGGATATCTCCTACGAGGATATCGGCGGCCTATCCCGCGAGATTCGCGAGATCAGGGAGATGATCGAGGTCCCGCTGCGCCATCCTGAGCTCTTCTCAAGGCTCGGGATCAATCCGCCCCGAGGGGTCTTGCTGCACGGGCCTCCGGGGACGGGCAAGACCCTGATCGCCCGCGCTGTCGCAAGCGAGACCGACGCCAACTTCATCTCCATCTCGGGGCCGGAGGTGGTATCCAAGTTCTATGGCGAGAGCGAGCAGCGGCTGCGCCAGATCTTCGAGGAGGCCGAGAAGGCCGCTCCCTCGATAATCTTCATAGATGAGATCGACTCGATAGCTCCTAAGCGCGAGGAGGTCTCAGGCGACCTGGAGCGGCGCGTGGTTGCCCAGCTCCTGGCACTCATGGATGGGCTCTCATCGAGGGGCGAGGTGATTGTGATCGCTGCGACCAATCGGCCCAATGCCCTCGATCCTGCTCTGCGACGCGGAGGCCGCTTCGATCGGGAGATAGAGATAGGCATTCCCGACAGGAATGGCCGCCTCGAGATCCTCTATGTTCACACCAGGGGCATGCCTCTGGAGGAATCCCTCGACCTGAAGGAGATCGCAGATGCCACCCACGGATTCGTCGGGGCGGACCTGTATGCTCTGTGCAAGGAGGCAGCGATGCACACCCTGGAGAGAGCGCTCCCGGACCTGGACGTGAGGGAGGACATACCAGCCTCTGTTCTGGAGAGCCTGAGGGTGACGAGGGATGATTTCCACAGGGCGATGAAGAAGATCGAGCCATCGGCCATGAGAGAGGTCTTCGTCGAGGTCTCAGAGGTGGCATGGGACGAGGTGGGCGGCCTCGATATGGCGAAGCAGGCGCTAATAGAATCTGTGGAGTGGCCCCTCAAGTTTCCCGAGGCCTTCGAGGCGGCGGGCGTGCGCCCACCCAGGGGCATCCTGCTCTATGGCCTGCCCGGAACCGGCAAGACGCTGCTGGCAAGGGCACTGGCCACACAGAGCGATGTGAACTTCATCAGCGTCAAGGGCCCTGAGCTCCTGAGCAAATGGGTTGGCGAGTCCGAGAGGGCTGTCAGGGAGATCTTTCGCAAGGCAAGGCAGGCTGCTCCCGCCCTCGTCTTCTTCGATGAGATCGACTCAGTGGTTCCCGCACGCGGAACTGGCTCTGAGACACACGTCACAGAGCGCGTCGTCAGCCAGTTCCTGACGGAGCTGGACGGCCTGGTCGAGCTGAAGGACGTGGTTGTGATCGCAGCCACCAACAGGCCCGACCTGCTGGACAGGTCGCTTCTTCGGCCGGGGCGGTTTGACAGGTTGGTTTATATCCCCATGCCCGATAGAGTTGCAAGAGGGAAGATCTTCGAGATCCATCTCTCAAGGATTGCAGCCACCGACGTCTCGCCAGAGTGGCTGGCCGAGATGACAGAGGGCTACAGTGGTGCTGACATAGAGATGCTCTGCCGCGAGGCGGGAATGCTGGCCTTAAGAGAGCATATTCGCCCTGGAATGACGAGAGAAGAGCTGATATCCGATCGGATCAGGGTGAGGCGAGAGCACTTCGAGGAGGCTACGAGGCGGATGAAGCCTCATCTCTCGAAGGCCATGCTTGAAGAGTACACCCGAATGATACACGATTTCGAGGCGTAACAAGCCGGGAAGAACAGATGGATACAAAGCACCAGATATATAGGACAGAAGCTTCAATGGATAAATCAAACGAATACATGAAGGCAGGAACATTGACAGAAGATGAGCCAAACGAGCTGCTGGGCAGCTTGGATTTCAAGGACACTAGCGGCGTCAGCGTGCCTGAGAACCTCATAGATCAGGTCATCGGCCAGGACGAGGCTGTGGAGGTCATCAAGAAGGCCGCGCACCAGAGGCGTCATGTCATGCTCATCGGATCGCCTGGCACAGGAAAATCCATGCTCGGTAAGGCCATGAGCGAGCTTCTTCCTGTGGAGGAGCTGCAGGACGTCCTGGTTTATCCCAATCCCGAGGATAACAACAATCCTCGCGTAAGGGTTGTGGCTGCGGGCAGGGGAAAGCAGATCGTCGATGCCCAGAAGATGGAGGCCAGGAAAAAGGTCCAGACGCGCAACATGTTTCTCATGCTGATAGTGATGGCGCTCATCGTTTACTCTTACTACACAGGCCAGCTGCTCTTCGGCGTCATCGCAGCGGCATTGATCTTCCTCTCGCTGCGCTACATGCTCCCGAAGGAGGATGCCATGGTGCCCAAGCTTCTTGTAGACAACAACGGCAAGAAGAAGGCACCCTACGTCGATGCCACTGGGGCTCATGCTGGCGCTCTCCTGGGCGATGTCAGGCACGATCCTTTTCAGTCCGGTGGCCTGGAGACGCCCTCTCACGAGCGCGTCGAATGCGGGTCCATCCACAAGGCCAACAAGGGCGTCCTCTTCATCGATGAGGTGAACACCCTGCGCCTCGAGTCCCAGCAGAGCCTCCTCACGGCCCTGCAGGAGGGCGAGTACCCCATCACAGGCCAGAGCGAGCGCAGCTCTGGAGCCCTGGTGAGGACAGAGCCCGTGCCCTGCAACTTCATAATGATCGCAGCGGGCAACCTGGACGCAGTCCAGGGGATGCACCCTGCCCTCAGGTCCCGCATCAAGGGCTATGGTTATGAGGTCTACATGAGGGACACCATGGACGATACCCTGGAGAACCGCAACAAGCTCATCAGGTTCGTGGCCCAGGAGGTCGTCAGGGATGGAAAGATTCCTCACTTCACGCGCGACGCTGTGGCCGAGGTCATGAGGGAGGCCAAGAGACGTGCAGGAAGAAAAGGACATCTGACATTGATGCTCAGGGATCTGGGCGGCCTGATCAGGGTCGCAGGAGATGTTGCCAGGGCCGAGGGCGCAAGCCTGACAGATGCCAATCACGTCCTCTCAGCGAAGAAGATGGCCCGATCAGTCGAGCAGCAGCTCGCAGACAGGTACATGGAGAGGCGCAAGGATTACAGCATGTTCCACTCCACGGGCGATGAGGTGGGAAGGGTCAACGGCCTGGCGGTCATGGGCGACTCGGGGATAGTTCTGCCGATCATGGCCGAGGTCACATCGGCCCAGTCGAAGGAAGAGGGCAAGATCATAGCCACTGGCAAGCTGCAGGAGATCGCGAGGGAGGCTGTCACGAACGTCTCAGTCCTCATCAAGAAGTTCCTTGGAGAGGACATCACGAAGAAGGATGTGCATATCCAGTTCATAGGGACGTACGAGGGTGTCGAGGGCGACAGCGCCTCCATATCCATCGCAACTGCGGTCATCTCCGCCCTCGAGGGCGTGCCTGTAAAGCAGACAGTGGCCATGACTGGCTCACTCTCTGTTCGCGGAGACGTCATGCCTGTGGGAGGCGTGACCCAGAAGATCGAGGCGGCTGCCCAGGCTGGCATCAAGACTGTGCTCATTCCCAAGTCGAATATGGGGGATGTGCTGATCGACGACGGGATCAAGGGCAAGATAGAGATCATCCCCGTCTCGACTATCGGCGAGGTCTTCGAGTTCGCCATGGGCGGCCAGAGGACCAGGCTGATCGAGAAGCTCAAGAAGTTCGCCTCGGATGCGAAGATAGGGCTCAGCCTGCCCGAGCCCATCACAGCACCCTCCAGGAGCATCTGATGGGTGAATTCTACGACATACGCGTTTTAAAGGGCAGCCGCACCAGGATTGTCCTGGACAACGGCAAGCTCGAGGAGATCGCAGAGGCTCCCTTTCAGGGCACTGCAGTGCGTGCGCTTGCAGGAGGTGCCTGGGGTTTTGTGACCACAGACAGCATTGACGGCCTTGATGAGGAGATCTCGCTTGCTCAGAGGATGGCGAGGAAGATAGGGCGAAGCGAGGATCTGAAGCTCGCCTTGGCTCCTGCAGGCAGAAGCATTAGTTTGCCCGTCAAGAAGGACCCGCAGGGGCTATCGCTGGAGGAGAAGGTCGCGCTGCTGAGGGAGATCGAGGATGCCGCCAAGGTGAAGGGCGTATCCTCGACGCAGGCGGTCTATGCCGAGGTGAAGGTGGGAGTTCACTACACAAACTCCGAGGGCCTGGACCTGGAATCGAGGATGACCAGGATGGGCTTCACCATCAGCGCCGTCGCCCACAGGAATGGGCTCTACCAGACGAGCGGAGAAGGGCGGTCGGGAGTGGGCGGCCTGGAGCTCTTCGAGAGGGAGGACCCAATAGCCCTCGCAAGGGTGGTCGGCCAAAGGGCTGTGGCCCTTCTAGACGCTGATGCTCCGAAGGGGGGCTCTTGCCCTGTGGTGCTCGACCAGGAGCTTGCAGGTGTCTTCGTCCACGAGGCTGTGGGTCACGCCACGGAGGCTGATATAATCCTGGAGGGCGATTCCTGCCTCGAGGGCATGCTCGGGGAGAGGATCGGGTCGGATCTGGTTACTGTGAAGGACGACCCGAGCATGATGCAAAACGGCTACTACCCCTTTGATGATGAGGGAAGCCTGGCCCAGGAGACTGTGCTGGTCGAGAACGGGATCCTCAGGTCCTATCTGCACTCCAGAGAGACTGCGGGGAGGATGGGCGGTGTGCCGAGGAACGCCAGGGCGGAGGGCACCGACAGGCCTGTCGTGCGCATGTCCAACACATACATCTCCAACGGAGACTGGACTGAGGAGGAGATCCTGGAGGAGCTGGGCGATGGGATATACCTGGCGGGAAGCCGCGGAGGACAGGTGAGCACTGCTGAAGGCGTCTTCCAGTTCAATGCCAAGCGCGGCTACCTGGTGAAAAATGGCGAGAAGACTGCGCTCCTGCGTGATGTCTCCCTCTCAGGAAAGATCCTTGAGATCTTGAAGGAGATCAGGGCAGTGGGCAATGATCTCAAGTTCAACTCTGGGCGCTGCGGCAAGGCCGGGCAGCTCGTGCCCGTGAGCGACGGATCGCCGCACCTGCTGGTGGCGAAGGCGACCGT
>MVRK01000108.1 GCA_002067365.1 Methanosaeta sp. PtaU1.Bin060
TAAGAGAGGGCTCAAGAGCCGCCAGCTCCTCTTTGATCGCCTCTCTGGCGTCATCCAGCTGGTAGGGATCTATCGACCTGACCCGATTGATCCCGCAGGCCCGGCCGATATCCTCGATGGAGACGGCGACTGTGGGCTCGCCGCTAATGGTCCTGCCGGTGCCCGGATGGTCCTGGTGGCCGGTCATGGCAGTGGTGCGGTTGTCCAGCACAATTATTGTGGAGTGGCCCTTATTGTAGACAATATCCAAGAGCCCCGTGATCCCGGAATGAAAGAAGGTGGAGTCTCCAACCACGCCCACCACCTTTCTCTTCTCCCCTGCTTTCTCCATGCCGTGAGCCATGGAGACTCCCGCTCCCATGCAGAGGATGCTGTCCATCCGGTCCAGGGGCGGAAAAGCGCCCAGGCTGTAGCATCCGATGTCCCCGGTGACCACCACATCCTCCCTGGAGAGGGCATAAAAGACCCCTCGGTGAGGGCAACCGGGGCAGAGCACCGGCGGGCGGGGAGGAAGGAGCTCTCTATATGGATCCTCTTCCTTTCGGGTGGCCTCTCCTCCATCCATCAGCCTTCTGGACTGGAGCAGTCGGTCTACGGACAGCTCCATGATCCCCGGCACGAAATCTCTCCCCTGGCAGGATATCCCCAGGGCTTTTACGTGCTCTTCTATGAATGGATCCAATTCCTCAACCACCAGCAGCCGGTCCACACCCTGGGCAAACTCCCGGATCAATGCGTCCGGGAAGGGATAAGAGAATCCCAGCTTCAGAACCGAGGCCTCCGGCCAGACCTCGCGGGCATACTGGTAGGCGATGGAGGAGGTGATGATTCCCAGGCCTTTTGACCGCCACTCAATGCGGTTTGCTGGCGACTTTTCAGAGAGCGCCTGCAGCCCTTTCAGCCTCTCTTCCACTCTCTGGCGCATGGGCCGGCCCCAGACCGGTATGGGAACGAACCGGGGCGGGTTCTTGACAAAGCCGATCTCCTTCTTCGCCTGCTCCCGTTCTCCCAGCTCGACCAGGCTGCGAGAGTGGCTGACCCTGGTGGTGGTGCGCAGGATGGCCGGGGTCTTGAACTGCTCGGATACAGAGAGGGCGAGCATGAGCAGATCCTTGGCCTCCTGGCTGTCCGCCGGCTCAAAAAGGGGGACCCGGGCAAAGCGGGCATAGTTTCTGGTGTCCTGCTCATTTTGGGAGGAGTGCATCCCCGGGTCGTCTGCCACGCAGGCCACAAACCCGCCCTCCACGCTGATGTAGCTCAATGTCATGAGGGGGTCAGCAGCCACATTCAGTCCCACATGCTTCATGGTCACAATGGAGCGCGCCCCGGCCAGGGATGCTCCGGCTGCGACCTCAAAGGCCACCTTCTCATTGGGCGACCACTCGCAGTAAACCTCCGGACTGTACCGGGCCAGGTTCTCCAGGATCTCGGTGGAGGGAGTCCCGGGGTAGCCCGTGCCGATGGTTACACCGGCCTCGTAGGCCCCACGGGCTATGGCCTCATTGCCGGAGAGCAATCTTCTCAAATCCTTTTCACCTTCGCCTGAAATTACTCGTTATGGGATTTTTCGCTGGTTTATATTGATCTTTTATGCACATTCTTATACATCAGAGTATGATCTGTCCCTATGGATGAGGGGATATAATTCTTGTGGTTTGCGGGTTTGGAAGTCACAACGTCTAACCCCCTCTATCCCGGAGACAAAATGAATAGAATTCAGGATACGGAGCCACTGTGAATCTACAGCAGTATGTGCGCTACCAGAAGATTGAATAGCAGGAAGTTGAAATATATAGATTCTACACAAGGATGGAGACAATAGCATGAGTGCCAGCGAAACCATAGAATGTGTATACGAAGGCGGTGTCTTCAAGCCGATGGAAGATGTAAAGCTAGAGGAAGGCACAAAACTAAAGATCAAAATTGAAAAGGTAGATCTCTCGAAATACTACGGCATGTTTGGCAAGGCTTCTGCAGAGAGGCTCGAAGAGCTTGAGGGCGAGGTCTATCTGTGATATTCATCGATACCAATATATTTTATAATGCTTTCTTTGATACAAAATTTTCGAACTCCGCCAGGAGATTTATAGATCAAAATCATAAACTCGTCACATCATCCACGGTCATACATGAGCTGATTTTTGTATCGGTTAGAAATCTGTGCGAAGAGCGTTACGGAACGAAAAATCATGCCTCATTCAAGAGGTTCCTCATTGATAACGGCTACGCGCCATTTGAGAAAGAGATAGAAGCTATATTCCGCTTCATCGATGCAAGATGCATTTCCTTGGTGCCAATCAATGATGATATGAACCACTGGCGGGAGACCATGATACAATACAGGCTTCTGCCATATGACGCACTAATAGCTTCGACCTGCTATCGCAACGGAATCAAAAAGATCGCAAGCTTTGACCGGGATTTTCGAAGAGTTGACTTTTTGGAAGTAGTGGAACTCTAGGCGAAACCCCATCCGTCCTTCATCCAATTCTTTCCATCCACGCTGCTGGAGCTTAATGCGCATGTATCCACTCGTTGGAGCGATGAATGTGCTAAAATGGCCAACTTGTCCATTTTCTGCTCACGATCTCTCTTAAATAAAAAGACTTATTAAATCGCACGTATACCGTTCATGGCAAACTGATAAATCGTCTGCAGAAAGCAACAATAATCGGTCATGTGATTTGTGGATGTGGGAGCTATAGATACATGGAAATGTGCATAATTAGATGGCCTGAATTAGGCAGGTGGAAGTAATTGGGCTCCAATTGCAGTATTGAGGATAAGGCTCGAACACATCCGCCTGCCGACGATAGGGTCGACCTTTTCGACCGCTGGTTATCTATTAAAAAGGCAAATTTGGGCAAGCATGTGCTTATTATCTGTAAAGAGAATAACTGCTCGTGCGATAATATTTTCGATGAGCTCCAGAACGTTTTACTCAGTCACTATGTAGCACCAGAAATTACCGCAAAGAGACTTGCAGAATTAGGCGCTCCAAGAACTGCAGAATTGTTGAGGGAGCATTTGCCAACAACAAAGACGGCTCGTTCCGGTGACCTTGGGGAAATCCTTGCCATAGAGTTTACTGAGCGTAGGCTTGGATTTAGCGTCCCAATTCGAAGGCTTCGCTTTAAGGATGGACGCAATATGGCTCTTCGAGGCGATGATCTTATTGCCATCGATCGAGATCTTAAAGGTAGCTTAAAGTTCCTTAAGGGCGAATCAAAGAGTTACGCAAGACTGACTCCAACTGTAATCAAAGAAGCCGCAGATGCACTTGACCGATATCGTGGTCGTCCAAACAGACATTCGGTGCTCTTTGTGGCAGAACGTTTGCGAGACAAGGGAGATCATGACCTTGCCAAGGATTTGGATTATGCTGTGCTGCAGAGCTTCCGTGGTTGTCCTTTCGAGCATTTGCTCTTTACAGTGTCTGGCACCGATCCTAATACCCATCTATCCAATCATCTTAGGGAATGCAGGAATCGCACTCGCAGGTATGCAGTCGGAATTTATATCGTTAACCATGGCGATGTTATTGAGCGCTTGTTTTCGGAGCAGTAAATGACCGAATCTGCGATAGAACTTCAGAATATCCTCGAAAAGGCTATATCCCCTGGATTTCGGGATCGTTTGCTGGATAAGGGATTAGCTCGTGGTCTAATCTGGCGCAATGGGGAACTCCCTACCGGAGCACCATCATTTGGAGACAGTCTTACTGATGATCTTCTCGATTATGCCTACACGGTGCTTGCAATGGCACTGCGTCTGCGCTCGGTCAACGGGGATGAGATTTTATTGCAGCGGGCTTTCCTCGTTGCTGGCGAGGCAATCGAAGCAGCCGTGCGCAATGGAGATCCGTTTCGCATAGACCGCGGATTTAATCTGGTGAGTTCAGCCATCTCCTTTCACCTTGCGAGATATGCAGCACGTGCTTATTCCATGTTGCCTATTGGTGCTAACGACGGGAACCTAGCACCAACTGAGAAAGCCCTTGTCCAGCTTCTGAGGAAATCTCTTGATGAAATGCATGAATTTGTTGCGGCTTGGCTGCTTGATAAAGAGCAATGGGATGAGAGAATTGCAGAGCGCCTTCTTAATGATGCAGATTTCGATGAGACTGACGCGATAAGCGCGGTTATTACCAGATCTTTCATGCGCGGACTCGCACTATTTGACCATGCTATAACAACCGGTGAGGAGGTCTCTGCTATGGAAGCAAAGCGTCTGCTACTTTTTACGGCCGAGGCCGCTAAAGATATGCATGCTGTGAGCCATTGGTGGACTTCTACGATGGCATTCCACCTAATAGACGATCTCTGGCAAATGAGCCTCCACCGCCAAATTCCAAAGATACTCTCAGACGATGATGACATTGAAAAGTGGACTACCTTGCGTCAGGCCTATATTCAGCGACTGCGAGCAGCAAAGAAATCCGCAATCGAACTTTGGCCATCACAGATCGAGGCAGCTCAGCGCGCCATAGATCAATCTGATGATCTCGTAGTAGCGCTACCTACAAGTGCTGGAAAAACCCGAATTGCAGAGCTTTGCATCCTTCGAACATTAGCATCAGATCTCCGTATCATCTACGTCACTCCGCTTAGAGCCTTGTCAGCACAAGTTGAACAGGATCTTGCTGATACATTTCTTCCTCTTGGGATATCCGTATCCTCTTTATATGGATCTGCTGGGATCGAGAGTTCTGACGCTGATACACTTAGGGAAGTTAAGATTGTTGTTTCCACTCCGGAGAAGTTGGACTTTGCCCTCCGCGTTGATCCAACAATTATTGATAATGTTGGCCTCATTGTACTAGATGAAGGTCATATGCTCGGACCAAGCGAGAGAGAAGTTAGATACGAAGCACTCGTGCAACGGTTGCTTCGTCGATCCGATGCTGGTTCTCGACGTATTGTCTGCCTATCCGCATTATTTCCGCCACCCGAAGAAATGAGCGATTTGGTCTCGTGGCTTCGACGAGATGAGCCTGGAACTGCAGTGTATTCCACTTGGCGTCCTACTCGTCAAAGATTTGGTGTCATAAGATGGGTAAGGGATGCAGCGCGCCTTGACATTAAGGTTGAGACAGAGGGCCCCTTTGTGAAGCGATTTGTGGAAACTAAGGTGCCACCCGCGGGATCTCGGCGTTTTAATAGCTTTCCACATGATAAGGACGAATTGACTCTGGCAGCAGCATGGCAATTCGTTGACCAAGGAAAGGACGTCCTCATCTATTGCACAATGAGGAGGTCTGTAGAAAAACTAGGAAGGGTTATCCTTAAGTGTATCAGGCAGGGAATGTTAAAGCCGCTTCGCCTGATGAACCAGGATATTCAGGACGTGATGGCTGCAGGAGCTGAATGGTTGGGCCCCGATCATCCAGCGGTCCAGTGCCTAAAATACGGCATAGCCCTGCACCATGGCCATTTACCTCGTCAATTCTTGAATGAACTAGAAAAGCTTCTACGCAAGGGCGATATTCGTCTTACGATTGCTTCTCCGACGCTTGCACAAGGTCTTAATCTCTCGGCCAGCGTGCTTCTGGTCCCTTCAATATGGCGAAACAGGGATATTATTCCTGCTACAGAATTTGCAAATGTTATCGGTCGTGCTGGCCGCGCTTTTGTCGATGTTGATGGTATTGTATTGCATGTTATATGGGAGGACGATGGAAAAAGCGAAGCCAGAAGACTATATCATTGGCATGATCTCGTCTCCAAAGCAAAAGCGCCAGAAATTTCGAGCGGCCTTTTGCTGCTAGCTAACAAGATTTTCCAGAAAATCTCAGATATTGTCGGGGCGCCATTGGAGGAAGTCATTGAATATCTCACTGGGCATGGAGATGTTTGGGATTTTACTGATTCTCAATTAGAGCAAGTAGAAATGAAGCTTGAAGATTGGGAACATGATATAGCTTCCCTTGATGCGGCTATTTTGGCGCTATTGGACACAGGGATTGAAGAAGAATGTCTTGACAACGAACTTGATAATGTGTTAGAAGGGTCGCTCTTCTCTAGAAAGCTGGCATACTATGAACATAACATGCAAATGCTAGTGCGACGGTTCGTTAAAGCGCGAGCCCATTGTATCTGGAGGCAAACAAGTACATCTCAACGAAGGGGATATCATGTGGCTGGCGTCGGGCTACGAGCCGGTCGGTTCTTGGATGCTAACATTGCAAACCTAGTCGATCTCCTTCTTCGAGCAGAGGCAGCAGTGGTAGCGGGAGATTCGGCTGGTGCCACCGACTCCATTGTTGAATTTGCCAGACTTGTGTTTCAGACTGAGCCTTTTCGCCCCTCTGGGACTATGCCCGACTATTGGGAGAATGCACTACGAGAATGGATTGAAGGCAAATCAGCATCAAAAATTGTTGGCCTTGATTCTAGTAAAGGTGTTGACCTATTGCAGGAGGCCATATCTTACCGACTCCCTTGGGCGATGGAGGCTGTTAGAGTGCACGCAATAGCTGTCAGACAAGACGGTGCAGAGCAGATCAAAGGCCATGCAGCTATGGCAGCAGAGGTAGGAAACGCCAATCTCTCTGTCATAAAATTACTGCGTGCTGGACTGAATTCACGCGAAGCTGCAATCACGGCTGTTACCAAAACAGAAGCGGCTTTTATTGACTACAGAGAAATGCTCGAATGGTTGAGATCGGATCAGGTAGAGTCGATGTCCAAAATGGAGAACTGGCCGACAAAACAGAGCCGTCCTGCATGGCTACAGTTCTTCAGCACCAAGAAAGGAAACCGTCTTAAGTTGACATGCCAAACTCAAGTCGTGCAGGTAGAGTGGTTTATCGACGCACCACCAATCAACACGCATGTCATCGTTGAGCCAGACGCCAGGCTCGTTCTAACAACAGACTATGTAAGACTTGGTGTTCTTATCACTGAGCTTAGTATACAAAGCCATGATATCGTTAATGCATGGGTAGCGGACTGCCCGAATACAGTCGTCGTTGAGTATTTTGGCCCGTCGTAAAGATGATATAATCCAACATTATCAGGCAGATGGTCATGCCTGGCCAGAGCGTGCAATGCAGATCCTAGGATGCCGGCATCTCTAGCAACATATGAAAGTGCTTCTGGGCCTGCTCGCTGCCCCAGGCGAAGGCGAATCGCACAAATCTGCAGATCCATTGCATCGGTCTTGTAGAAGCAGCGCAGATAGTGAAGAGCCAGTAGGTTATCGCCTTCCTGGCTGAATATGACGCCCAGGTTCTTGAGTGCCAACGTGTTTCCGGGGTCGAACGGTCTAGGGCTTATGTAGAGTCCTCGTGGCCCGCATGGAGGTCGCCCTTCTTCTAGCAGCGATCCTCAGGGCCACGCAGGCCCGATAGCGCTGCCGCTCCATCTGCGGGCAGCAGCGCAGAAGCACCATGCTCCGCGCAGCCTCTCTCCGCCGGACTTCCCCTCAGTTTATCCTCGCTATTGCCGCCACCTCGTCTCCCGGCTTGACATTCATGATCCGAACACCTTGGGTCGACCGGCCCTGCACCCGGATGTCGCTTGCCGGTATCCTGATAATCACCCCGTCCCGGGTGGTGACCAATAATTCGTCC
>MVRK01000109.1 GCA_002067365.1 Methanosaeta sp. PtaU1.Bin060
CAGCCTCACCCAGGCGCTGAGCACGCGGCGCAGCTGGTTCCGGCCTCCACGACGCTGGTACCACCGCAGGTCGTTGAAGAGCAGATAAAAGGCGCTCTGCAGCGCCCTGCGGGTCTGAATGCCCTCCATCGCCTGCGTGGCTTCGCCGATACGCCTCTGCAGCCGCGAGAGCATCCAGCGGTCGATGAGCGTCAGCTCTGCCGACGGGTCTATGCTGCCGTCCGCCAGGATCTCGCGCGCCAGATTGTAGAACCTCTCCAGCTGCCCGCGGGTGGAGACTACTCCGTCGTTTCGCCAGTCCACATCCTGCGTGTACTCTGCATTGCCCAAAATGTAGAGCCGGGTCACATCAGCGCCGTTCTCCGCCACCGCAGCTCGCATCGTCAGCAGCGGCCCCTTCGACTTGGACATCTTCTGCCCCTCCAGCGAGACGAAGCCGTTGACCGCTATGGCCCGCGGCCATTCAGACTCGGGGAAAACGGCCACATGGTGATAGAGGAAGAAGAGCAGGTGGTTGGCCACCAGATCCTTGCCCGACGTCCTCAGGTCCACAGGATACCAGTAGGCGAAGTCGTCATGAATCCTCTGCACAGTCTCCTGCGGGATGCCTGTGCGGGCTGCCACGCTCGCCGCATCTCCATTGTTCAGGAATATGTACTCGAAGAACTCCGGCGGCAGCTGGTCGATCTTCATCCCGGCGTTCACGTACTTGGCCAGGATGTAGTAGGCCATGTAGATCGTCGAATCTCCGAGCGACTCTATCAGCCACTCCTTATCCCAGGGCAGCCGCGTTCCGAGACCCTTCCGCCTGGCACAGGCCTTGTCCTTCAGCCAGTCCACCTTGTTCTCGAACTCGATGCGAAACTCCTCCGGGATGATCTTCATCCTGCTCAGGCACTCCAGCACCCTGGCCTTCCACTCCGGGTTGGAATATTCCAGGAACCACTGGTCCCTCACCATCATGATCACACAGCGCGTTCCGCAGCGGCAGATGACAGGCGTCTCGGAAAACTCGTAGAAGATCTCTGCCACCCCCTGGTCTATCAGGTCCCGCAGGAGGACATCCTTGATCTTGGAGACTGCAATGCCAGCGTAGCGACCTGTATTGGCCTTGAGAACTCCATTGTGAAACTCCCGTCGGTAGACCAGCTTTGTTGCCTCCTCCGCCTTGGGATCATTCTGGTCCTTGACCTTCAGCTCGGCTGCCGCCTCTACCGCAGGATACTCGCCATATCCGGGCGACTCAATCAGGGAGATGAACTTGATCTCATGCAGATCATCCTTTATGCCGTATCTGGTGAGATCCTTGTCGTAGAGGTCCTTCAGAGCCAGATAATCGTAGGGCGCATGGGCCGGCACTGACATCACGACCCCCGAGCCGTTGTCAGGGTCCACGAAGCTCGCCGGAAGGATGATCGCCTCGCTTCCTGTCAGCGGATTCTTCACATACCTCCCCACCAGCTCGCTCCCGGCGATCTCTCCCCCGAAGGCGACCTGCCTGTCTGTGTATGTCAGCTTCTCATATGCCTCGCGGGAGACTATCCACGTCTCATCGTTCACCCTCGCGATGACGTAGGTTATATCTGGATTTATCCAGAGGTTCGTCACCCCGAAGACGGTCTCGGGCCGCAGAGTGGCACAGGGCAAAACATCGTCCCCCATCTTGAACTTGATCAGGGCAAAATCCAATATCGTGGCATCCTCGCCCTTCAGGATATCATGATCCTCGACGGGGTTCTTGTCGTGAGGACACCAGCGCACAGGATGGCTCCCCTTGACCACATAATCCAGGCGACGCAGGATGCCGTACTGCCACTCGATGAACTTGCTGTAGGCGGGGTCGGTGGTGGTGAACTCGCGCCTCCAGTCTATGGAGTAGCCGATGGACTGCATGGCGCGCTTCGCTTCCCGCCGGAAGTAGAGAACTATCTTCTCAGGAGTGTCGAGGGATGAAAGCTCCTCCTCAGGGATGCCGTGCAGCTTGGTATAGACCCCCCAGATCAGCGGGTCGCGGTGGGCTATCAGCTCAGAAAGGCCGACTATGGGGGTTCCCGTGGCATGAAAGGCCATGGGGAATAAGACGTTGTATCCCCGCATGCGCCGGAATCGAGCCACAGCATCTCCGATGGTGAAGGTCCTGGTGTGTCCCGCATGCAGGTTTCCGTTCAGGTAAGGATAGGGTATGGTCAAAAAGAACTTCTGGCGCGAGTCGGGCTCGGGCTGAAAGACACTATTATCCTCCCAGATCTTCTGCCACTTGGCCTCGATCTCCGACGCCTTGTAATCGTCCAGCAACTTCATATCCTCCAGGTTGATGCATCAGTATTAATATTAACTTTATTATTACCGTATCCAGTGAGGCGGCACGCGGGGGATTATGCCCGAAGTATCGATCCCCCTGCCCTCGCGCTCACCTCATCTTCTCCAGCCGCTCTACAGCCTGCTCTATCCTCTCTGTGGGCTGGGTGATGGAGAACCTGATGTAGCCCTCGCCGTACTTCCCAAATCCCACGCCAGGCGTCACAACTATTCCTGCTTTTTCGAGCAACCTTCCCGCGTATTCGATGGAGCTTCCCCCCACCCAGGCCCAGAGATAGAGCGTGGCCCTCGGCTTCTCCAGATCGAGTCCCAGATCCTTCAGGGCCTTGTATAGGATCTCAATCCTGTGCCTGTAGACTTTTCGAGTCTCGTCCACAACCTCCCTCGGGCTTTGCAGCGCTGCGATGCCAGCATCCTGCACCGCCCCGAAGGTGCCCGAATCGATGTTGCTCTTGATCTTCCCGATCCCCGCGACGACCTCGGCGTTGCCGACCACTGAGCCGATCCTCCAGCCCGTCATGTTGTAGGTCTTCGAGAGCGAATGAAACTCCACAGCCACATCCTTTGCCCCCTCCATCTCCAGGATGGAGAGCGACCGCTCGTCATCGTAATAGACCTCAGAGTAGGGGTTGTCGTGCATCACTATTATCCCGTAATCCCGCGCGAAATCTATCAGCTCTCTGAAGAACTTCCTGTCAGCCGAGGCTCCTATGGGGTTGTTGGGATAGTTGACGAAGATCAGCTTGGCCCTCTTGGCGATCGCTGGATCGATGGCCTCCAGGTCCGGCAGGAACCCGTTCTCCCGCAAGAGAGGCATGACCACCGGCTCGCCTCCTGCAAAGGCAGTGGCCGTCCTGTAAACAGGATAGGCAGGATCGGGCACTAAAGCCACATCCCCGGGATTTATGAAGGCGAGAGGAGCATGAGCAATTCCCTCCTTGGACCCTATCAGGGTCAAAACCTCCTTCCCAGGATCGAGGCTGACTCCGAAGGTCCGCTGGTACCAGTCTGCCATCGCCTTCCGGAAGGCCAGCTTTCCCTCATAGGAGGGATACTGGTGGTTCGAGGGGTCCCTGGCTGCTCTATTCAGAGCCTCGATGATATGCGCTGGCGTGGGCAGGTCCGGGTCGCCGACGCTCAAGTCTATGACGTCCACGCCCCGCTCCTTAGCCTCCTGCTTCGCCTTATCAATAGCTGCAAACAGATATGGCGGAAGGTGCTTTATCCGATCGGCATACATTTGGTTCTCTCCATGGATGATGCATTTATATGATGGCAGTCGTTTAATTTTTGGATCCAGAGCAGGATATTATCCCGCAGGTAGTACTTTCACGTAGTATTTAAGATTAGAGGAGATTGGTGAAGATCTCAAGGACCAAGGAGAATCCCGAGGGTTAGAGGCGGCAGATGCTGGAGATGAGAGATCTGAGCCGGTGGCTTCCCCAGGAGGTCATCAGGCTCTATGAGGAGAGGGGGTTCAGGGAGCTGTATCCACCCCAGGCTGAGGCTATGGAGAGGGGTCTATTGGACGGCAAGAGCATGCTTCTGGCGATGCCAACAGCAAGCGGAAAGACGCTGCTCGCAGAGCTGGCCATGCTCAGGGCCGCCCTTCAGGAGAAGAGGTCGCTTTACATCGTTCCCCTGAGGGCCCTGGCCTCGGAGAAGTACGAATCCTTCCGCAAGTTCAGGAGACTTGGGGTCTCTGTCGGCATAAGCACAGGCGACTTCGACAAGAGGGACGAGCGCCTGGGGAAGAACGAGATAATAATAGCGACCTCTGAGAAGGCGGACTCCCTCATGAGAAACGGCGCTGCCTGGGTGCATGATCTTGCAGTCCTGGTGGTGGATGAGATTCATCTCTTGAACGATGCGGGCCGCGGCCCCACCCTCGAGATGACAATCACCAAGCTGCGCCGTCTGAACCCTGATATGCAGGTGATTGGGCTCTCCGCCACAGTCGCCAACGGGCGAGAGCTGGCGGAATGGCTTGATGCAGATACAGTCAGCAGCGAGTGGAGGCCTGTGCAGCTGCGAGAGGGCATAATCTGCGGCGGCAAGCTTGTCTTTCCAGATGGCGAGGACTCCCTTGAGGTCAAAAGGGACGAGGCCCTGGCCCTCGTCAAGGACACCCTCTCCAAAGATGCGCAGATCCTGATCTTCGAGAACAGCCGCAAGAATGCCGAGGCTGCCGCATCGAGGTTGTGCGGGCTATTCCCCGGCGGGCCCGGGGCCGAGGCCCTCTCAGAGAGCATCCTCGCCACGGGCGAGAGCCAGACATGCCAGAGGCTGGCGTCTTGCGTCGCCCGCGGAGTTGCCTTTCACCACGCAGGCCTTCTCATGGAGCAAAGAAAGCTTGTGGAGCAGGGCTTTCGAGAGAACAAGATCAAGGTCATCGCCAGCACTCCCACCCTCGCGGCAGGGCTGAACCTCCCGGCGAGGCGCGTGCTGATAAGAAGCTACAAGCGATACGAGTACGGGACAGGCATGACGCCGATTCCCGTCATCGAGTACCGCCAGATGGCAGGACGTGCGGGCCGCCCGGGCCTCGATCCCTATGGCGAATCATTCCTCATGGCCAAGAACGAGTCGGAGATGCAGGAGCTGATGGAGCACTACATCAACGGCACTCCCGAGGAGATCTGGTCGAAGCTCGCCAGCGAGAGCGCTTTGCGCACCCATCTTCTCTCGACCATCGCAGCGGGCTTCGCATCTAGCGAGCAGGAGCTAAAGGAGTTCATCGGAACAACATTCTATGCCCAGCAGCAGGACCCCTGGCGGCTGGACGCGACTCTAGAGAGGGTTCTCGACTTCCTCATGGATAACGGAATGATCAACGGCAAGGAGGGGCAGATCGAGCCGACGCCTTTAGGCAAGCTGGTCTCCAAACTATACATCGATCCCCTCTCCGCAGTGATAATGATAGAGAATGCGAAAAAGAAGAAAAAGCCCACGGATTCGGCCATGATTCATCTCATCACCATGACCCCTGACATGGATCTCCTCTATGTTCAGGCTGCTGACGGATGGGTCGAGGAGTTCATCGATGCTCACCAAGAGGACCTCTTCGATGAGGAGAACTACGACTTCCTTCTGCGCGAGGCAAAGACGACTGCCATGATCCTGGACTGGATCGGAGAGGTCAAAGAGGAGCAGATAAGCGACAGATACCGCATCGGCCCAGGAGACCTCCGCAGGTCTGCAGAGACGGCCGAATGGCTGATGCACTCTCTTGCCGAGCTCTCCAAGCACCTCGATCTCGGGCTGACATACAGGGCAGAGCAGCTCGCAAAGAGGACCCACTACGGTGCTGGTCCGGACCTCCTCGCCCTGCTGAACCTGAAGGGCATCGGCCGAATCAGGGCAAGAAAGCTCTACCAGGCAGGCATCACCAGCATCGAGAAGCTGCTGCAGGCAGATCCTGCAAATATAGGAGGCCTCATCGGGCCGAAGATCGCAGAGAATGTCCTCGCAGAGCTCAGGGCCCGGGAGGGATCTGCATGAGCTGGCTGAAGAACCTCCTCCGAGGAAAGGAGGATAGAGGCAGGACCTGCAGCCTGCGGCTTTCTGACATCGATGCATGGCTTGAAGAGAGGTGCCAAGACCCAGTCTTCGAGAAGAGCCTTCAGGAGATCTACAGGCGGATCGAGGAGGTATCGCGTGACTTTATCAATGACACAGAGGCTCTGAGGGCGGCCGCTGCCGACGAGGAGGCTCCTCCCAAGCTTCTGAGGGCGGGTCAGGCCGCGAGGGGAGAGATCGTCAAGCAGCTGGCCTCCCTCGCAGAGAGGCTGGAGCCGCCCCGCCAAAGGGATATCGAAGCGGCCTCTGCTCATCACTGGGCTCTCGTCAAGGGGCTTGAGAGAACTGTGACCATCTTCGGCAGAGCGCAGAGATATGTGGCAGCCCTCTTCCCTAAGGAGGCCGAGAGGATCAACTCGGACCTGACGAGGATCAGCCGTCTGCTGGTCGACCTGGAGAAGGAGATCGGCAGGAGGCGCAGCGTCACTGAGGAGATCTGGTACATAAGAGAGCTCCATGCCGGTATTCAAAGGGATCTGGCGCAGATCAGCGCCCTTGAGGCCTCCACAAAAGGAGCCGAGGGGAGCCTGAAGGGTCTCAGGGACTCTGTGAGCAGGAGAGAATCCGAGCTGAGAAGGCTCGCATCAAGCGATGAGGGCAGAAGGGCCGATGACTTGAGCAAAAGGCTTGACCAGATGAGGCAGGAGCTGAACTCCGTCGATGATGAGATGGCTGGCCTGATCGCCCCTCTGACCAAGGCTCTGAACAGGATCGCGAAGCAGGGTGCTACAGAGAGGCTCAGCCTTCAACGAAAGGATGTCCTGGAGAGGCTATGCATAGCTCCCTCGCAGGTTCCAAAAGAGGATATCAGCAGCGCGCTTATCGAGCTTAGGTCCCACATGGCGGCCCTGGGGCTGAAGGACAAGAAGAGAGAGAAGATCCTGGAGCACCTCGATCATCTGATCAAAAATAATGCGCTTGAAGCCCTCAGATCGCGCTCTACCGATCTTCAGGAGGAGATAGGCATCCTGGAGCAGAAGCTCTCCGAGAGCAGTCAAGGTTCAAGGCTTCTGAGAGATGAGCTGAAGCTCTCGCAAAGGGAGATCAGAGACATCGAGGCTGCTCTGGAAAAGGGTCGCAGGGACCTCTCGGTCCTGAGAGAGAAGGTGAGCGGGGAAGAGGCAGAGCTGAAGGCGCGGCTCGGGAGGCTGGCAGGCGAACCGGTGGAGATAGAGACGGAAAATACTGAGCATAAGTCTCCCGGAAAAGGGGAAACTGCAGGATGAGGGTCAACCTGGGCGGGGTCGTGCCCCTCTCGACAGTCGACTGGATAGGCTTCTCCTCGACAGTCGTCTTCCTGAGGGGCTGTCCTCTGCGCTGTCCTCACTGCCAGAATCATGAGCTGCAGGATGGCGAGAGCACAGTCGAACTCTATTCTCTCTTCTCTCAGATCGCCGGCCTCGTCAAAGGCGAGAGCACCATCAAGAGCGCGCTCCCCGAGGGGGCGTGCATGCCGAAGCGCGCCATCTCAGAGCAGATCAGCCTGGATGATGCATCCGAGCGCGCTGCATCAAAGCCCTTCGTGAACTCCCTGGTGCTCTCAGGCGGCGAGCCCCTCATGCAGCTGCGCTCAGCCGCAGCCCTGCTCCGCCTGGCAAAAAGCCTGGGCCTGGAGGCGGGCCTTGAGACATCAGGCTACTATCCAGACAGGCTCGCTGAGCTGCTTGAGAAGAACATCGTGGACAGGGTCTTTCTGGACATAAAGGCGCGCCTCAAGGAGCCAGATTACGAGCGGGCCACTGGGGCCGGTGATGCCTCGCGGCGCGCCCGAGAGAGCCTGGAGATCTGCCTGAGATCCGGCGTCCCTCTTGAGGTGCGGACCACCATCTTTCCCGAGGGACCGTCAGCCGCCGATGTGGTGGAGATCGCAAAGACGCTTTCGGAGATGATGAGCGGGTCTCCCGGCCACCGTCTGGAGGAGATGGTTTTGCAGCAGGGCCGTCCGGCATCAGGCAGCCCTGCAGCGGCCTTTGAGCCCGTGTCATTCGATAGCCTTGAGAAGATGGCGGCAGCGATAGGAGGCCTTGTCAGAGTCCGTATCAGGGCGGCGCCAAACCTTGGCGAAACAGATAACCATCAGGGAACATCATGCCAGGACGGGAGGACAGGAGTTTGAAGATCATCGGCTTTGTAGGGCTTCCGGGGTCCGGCAAGAGCGTGGCCTCGGATGTGGCCCGAGAGATGGGCTTTCCTGTGCTTGTCATGGGAGACATCATCCGCAGGGAGGCAGCCGCCAGGGGCCTCGATCCCTCTGACGAGAACCTGGGACGGGTGGGAAACATGCTTCGCGCCAGCGAGGGGCCAGATGCAGTCGCCAGGAGGACTCTTGAGCGCGCCGGAAAGGAGAAGATGGTAATCGTCGATGGCCTGAGGTCCAAGGCTGAGGCGGACTTCTTCTCTGCCAACTGCGGGGAGTTTCACCTGATCAATATCGCGGCCCCGGCTAATTCGAGGATCAGGTGGCTTGAATCGAGGGGCAGGCCCGATGATCCCCGCGCCCCTTCGGCCTCATCCGCCGGCCAGATGCCCGCCGCCCTGGAGAAACGCGAGGGCCGAGAGATGGGCTGGGGCATGAGCGAGGCTATGAAAGAGGCAGACCTCGTTCTGAGGAACGATGGCGATCTTGAGGAGTTCAGGAACGCCGTGCGCATGATGTTGAAAGGCTTTCAGCGTGAGTAAAGCCTATCCCGGAGGCCCAAGGGCAATGTTTTTAGGCAGCCGGATGGAATTAGCCGCATTAGAATGATCATCTGGTGAGGCGAAAATGGACCTGGGGGATAGAGTCTCTGCAAGAAGGAACGGCACGACCTACGAGGGAGTGCTCATGCCTTCCCGGCGCGAGGATCACATCGTCATAAAGCTGGACAACGGCTACAACATCGGCCTGCGAGCTGCCGAATCTGAGCTGAAGCTCATTCAAAAGGGGCGCGAGCTGAAGCCGCTAGACCAGGACAGGCCGCTTGGGCGACGAAAGGGCCTTCCCCAGGTCTCCATCCTCTCCACGGGCGGGACCATCGCGAGCAAAGTCGATTACAGGACTGGGGCCGTCACCAGCCAGTTCTCGGCGGGCGAGATCATCGCTGCGATCCCAGAGCTTGAGGAGATCGCGAACTACAACGCCCGTGTCATCTACCAGATCTTGAGCGAGAATATGCGTGCCGATTATTGGATGGCGCTGGCGCGAGCTGTGGCTGAGGAGATTCGCGCCGGGGCCGAGGGCGTGATCATTACCCACGGCACTGACACTATGATGTACACGGCTGCCGCCCTCTCATTCATGATAAGGACGCCGGTGCCAATCGTCATCGTTGGCTCCCAGCGCAGCTCGGACCGGCCCAGCAGCGATGCAGCAATGAACGCCATCTGCGCCTCGACAGTCGCCATCAGCGATATTGCCGAGGTCTGCGTGGTGATGCATGGAACCACCAGCGACAACTACTGCTCCATTCACAGGGGCACGCGAGTTCGCAAGATGCACACCTCCCGAAGAGATGCATTCCAGAGCATGAACCAGCCGCCCATAGGGCGCGTGGATTACCTCGATAGGAAGATCAGCACCTTCGTGCCCTACCGCCGCCGGGGCGAGGTCGATCTGGCTCTTTCTGACCGCCTTGAGCCGATGTGCGCCCTGGTCAAGTACACCCCAGGAGCCCCACCTGATATCCTGGACTACTACATCGAGAAAGGCTACAGAGGCATAGTCCTGGAGGGCACGGGCCTCGGCCATGTGGCATCGAACTGGATCGCTTCGATCGCCAGGGCCACGAAGGCAGGGATCCCCGTGGTCGTGACCTCTCAGTGCATCAGGGGAAGGATCTGCGACAGAGTCTACGATACAGGCCGCTATATGCTCGATGCGGGCGCAATCGAGGGAGAGGATATGCTTCCCGAGGTGGCCCTGGTCAAGCTCATGTGGGCTCTGGCGAATCACCCCGACGACGTCAGGTCGATTATGAGGACCCCAATTGCAGGCGAGATCTCCTTCTCCACGCCAGTGACAGTCTGATCGCCCGGATCGAAGATCGGTGCGCTCTGTCGAGGCCAAGCCTTATAAACTAGGTGAGAAGAGCACCAGTCTCAGGATTATCGGAGGAATTCGTTTTGACACGCAAGCCAGGAAGCATGTACAGAAGATGGGAGCGGCCCTACACTCGCAGGCAGTATATGGGCGGCGTACCAGGAAGCAAGGTGGTTCACTACGACATGGGAAACCTGCAGGATGAGTTTCCCATCAGGCTGAGCCTGGTGATCAGGGAGCCCTGCCAGATCAGGCATACTGCTCTTGAGGCTGCCAGGGTTGCAGCTAATCGTTTCCTTCTGAAGCAGTTGGGCAGGACCAACTACCACCTCAAGCTCAGGGTTTATCCCCACCACGTCATCCGCGAGAACAAGCAGGCAACCGGCGCAGGTGCTGACCGTGTCTCCAGTGGCATGAGGCGCGCGTTTGGCAAGGCTGTGGGCACCGCAGCCCGGATCGAGGCAGGCCAGACGCTCTTCACCCTCGGCATACCGGCTGCCTACCTGAACGATGCGAAGATCGCCCTCACGAGGGCAGGACACAAGCTGCCGTCTCCCATTCAGATAGTGATGGAATCCGGTCAAGAGCTGATCAGGTAATCCGGATGGATGATTATCTAGCTGGCCTTGATCGGGCCATGAAGAGGATGCCGGCGACCAAGGAATCCAAGGAGAGGTTTGCGATTCCCGCGGTCAAGGTCTTCTACGAGGGCAAGACGACCGTCCTGGAGAACTTCGGGACGATTGCAGATACCCTGAACCGCGAGCCGGATCATCTGATGAAGTACCTCCTGCAGGAGATGGGAACCGCTGGCAAGATCGAGGGGCAGCGCGGGGTCTTTCAGGGAAAGTTCAGCGAGCAGGCCATCGCCCGCCAGGTGGAGTCCTACTTCGAGGAGTATGTGGTCTGCACAGAGTGCAGGCTGCCAGACACCCACCTCATCAAGAACGATCGTGTGCTGATGCTCAAATGCGATGCCTGCGGCGCTCATCGGCCTGTTCGGAAGCGAAAGGCAACCTCGACTGTCCAGAAGGATGTGATCGAGGAGGGCGAGACCTACGAGCTGCGCATTGAGTCTGTAGGGAACAAGGGCGACGGAATTGCGAAGGTGGACAAGTACCTCATCTTCGTGCCGGGTGCAGTGAAGGGCGAGATAGTGAGGGCCAAGATCAAGAAGATCAGCGGGACCCTCGCCTTCTCGGAGATAGTGGAGAGGAAGGGCAAGATATCTTAAGAGGGCTTCTGATGGCTGAGATGCTAACCCTGACCTTCACAGAGACACACAAGTACCAGATCGAGTTCGCTCCTCCCGGATTCTGGACGGAGTTCGCCGAGGGCTACAGAGGTCTTCCCTGGACGGAGATCAGCGAGGAGCGCGTGGCGATCATCGCCGAGAATTATTCCTACCTTCTAGACCTCCTCGTTCAGGCGAGGCTTTTCCGCCTGAGCCGGATGCCCGATGATGATAGGTTCCAATAAAATCATCTCATCGTGTCGGGATGCCAATCGAGATGCTTGACGAGATCTCCGGGAAGAAAACTGAAGCGGCATCGCTGCAAGGATACCTGATTCGCGGCATTCCAGTGATCAAGGAGGGCGACGACCTCGCCCTCATAGTGCGGTCTCTCTTCGATCTGCAGGACGGCGATGTGCTCTGCCTCGCGAGCACTGTTGTCGCCAAGGCCGAGGGCCGCTCAAGAGACCTGGACGAGTATTCTCCGGGCCCAAGGGCGCAGAAGATCGCTTTGATTCTTGGCAAGGACCCGAGGTTTGTGCAGGCTGTGCTCGATGAGGCGGAGGATCTCCTGCTGGATTATCCTTTTCTCCTGGTGACCACCAGCTTCGGGCACACATGCGTCAACGCAGGGATTGATCAGTCCAACGTCGGGGGCGGCAGGATCCTCCTGCTGCCGGAGGACCCCTGCGCGAGCGCAGAGGCGCTTCGAAGGAGTCTTGGAAAGGAGTGCGCAGTGATCATCACTGACACCTGCGGCAGGCCCTTCCGCTGTGGTGTGGCGGGCGTGGCCGTGGGCTGGGCAGGCGTGGCCGCCCTGCGCGACTGGCGCGGCGCGAAGGACCTGCACGGCAAAGCCCTGGAGATCACCCTGGAGGCGATCGTCGACGAGATCGCGAGCGCTGCAAACCTGCTCATGGGCGAGGCGGGGGACGGAACTCCTGCAGTCGTCTTCCGTGGCCTGAGATATCCGCAGAGCGGCGGAACAGTCTTCATGCCGATAGAAAAAGATGTGATCCGTCCGAGGATCAAGAGTTAAGGTTTTATCGCTGCCGAGCATCAGCTTTCGGCCGTGCATGCGTCGTTTGAAGCAGTCGTTCCCTTCAAGCATGTGGGATCAAAGAGCAGGCTCTCCTCAGTCCTCAACCCGCCGGAGCGGCGGCTTCTCGCAGCTGCGATGCTGAAGGATGTCCTCAGAGAGGTCCTGGCCCTCGGCCCGGCGACAGTCCTCTCCCAGCCAGGGCTTGACGCTTCCGAGATCGGAGTCGATGTGGAGATCATGGAATCCGAGCAGGATCTGAACGGGGCCCTCAACTCCCTGATAGAGCACGAAGAGCGCCGGGGCTGGCCCTCGGATATCCTGATAGTCATGGCGGACCTCGCCCTCCTGACGCAAAAGGATGTGGCTGGAATTCTCAAATGCGAGGGCGACGTCGTGCTATGTCCAGGCCGGGGCGGCGGCACAAACATGATACTGATCCGCGATCCGAGGTTCAGGACCCGCTATCAGGGCCTGAGCTTCCCGAAGCATCTGCGTCTGGCAGAGGAGCTGGGCCTTCGGGCAGAGGTCTTCGAGTCGTTCAGGGCCGGGTGCGACATAGATCTGCCTGACGACCTGGCCGAGGTTCTGCTGCACGGAAAAGGAGAGACCAGAGCCCTTCTTGAGTCGCTCGGGTTCAGGCTGTCCTCAAATGGGCGGTCGGGCGTCGAGCGAAATAAAAGAGACTCCTTTTAAAGGCGGATTTTATTATAACATTCGATATCAATAGACAGTCACCCTTCTCACGCCCTCGATCTCCATGAGCTGCCGCACCAGCTCGCCTGGGATCTTGCCCTCTGTGATGATGGTGAGCTTCGGGCTCTCCACGAAGTAGGGGTCGTCTGAGACCGCCTGGCGGATGCTGATGCCGTATTGCGCCACGGCGCTCGCGACATCGCCTAGGATGCCGGTCTTCGCTGCGTTTACAGGCGCTATCTCGATCACGCCCAATCCCAGCACAGGTGCGACATCCCCCAAGAAGGTCATAGAGTGCACATTCTTGAAGACCTTCCAGAGCGCCTCATCCTCGCGAATCGCCTGGGCTGTGGTGTCCACCACCCTGCGGTCCACATTCAGCTCCTTCGCGATCTGGGCATGAGGTATCTCGATGTTTCCCGAGACAACCCTGCCGTGCTCATTGACCTGAAAACCCCTCTGAAGGATGAGCCTGACGACCTTCTCCTGGGCCGGGAACCTCTTGAACTTGGTCAAAATCTCCTGCCACATGATGCGTCCCTTTAATTTATATCTGGAAGTACAAAAGGGCTTCCTCCTGGTTCGCCCTGACCGACGGCGCGGCTCTCAGGTGAACATCACCCTCGGAGGCTCTCTGCCGCCCTTACTGGCCGCGGTGATGGTCTCTTCCAGGAGCTTCTGGGTTATGCTGCCGTCGTCCATGATGGCATGGTGAAGCGCAGCCTTCAGGACCTTCTCCATCAGGTCCCTTCCCGAGAAGCCCTCTGTGATCCTGGCGATCTCCTTGAGATTCACATCCTCCAGCTTCTGCGGCAGCGTGGCTGCATTCTTCTCCAGAAGCGCGAGCCTCTCATCGAGGTTCGGAAGCTTGAACTCGATCTCCTCCTCGAATCTGGATCGAATCGAGCTGTCGATGACCTCGATCTGGTTCGTGGCTGCGATGGTGCAGACGCCCTTCCTGCGCTGGATCCCATCCATCTCTGTGAGCAGCGAGTTCACGATCTCAGAGACATCTCCCCTGAGATCCTGATAGCGCCTGTCGAGGGCGATGGCGTCCAGCTCATCGATGAAGACTATACATGGAGCCATCTGCTCGGCCCTATCGAAGAGGCTGTGGATCTGTCTCGCCCCCTCGCCCACGAACTCGCCTATCAGGCTCGTCGCCTTCACGGGCAGCATCGGCACCTTCGCCTCAGTTGCGAGCGCCCTCGCGATCATGGTCTTTCCAGTGCCCGAGACCCCGTAGAAGAGGATGTTACGCGGAGCCCAGGCCCCGAACCTCTCAGGCTCCTGGAGGAACTTCTCCACGATCCGGACCTTTCGCTTGGCCATCTGCTGGCCGACGACGTCTTCGAAGAGGACATTGTACTCCACTTTTTTGGGCTCCTCCTTCTGCTCCACCCTGATGGTGGTCTCAGAGCCCACGACTGAGCGGCAGGGATAGACCCTGATCACCTTGAAGGCGAAATCGGGGTAGAGCCTGCGGTCGAATAAATAGCACCCAGGCCTGACTGCTTCGCCGTACCACTGTTCCCTGGCGTAAAGCTCGAAGAGCTTGGGGTCGGATACCACAGGGTACTCCTGGAAGAGGCTCTTCAGGGGATAGCCGGCGGCCCTAAGAAGGATGTACCTCGCCCCAGTGGCTCTGGCCTGCTCAAGCTTTCCCCCCTGGCCCTTTGTCACGCTTTTCTGGATGGATCGCACGGTGGATCTCTTTTCCGCCTAGATAGTTAAATCTGCTGGATGGGGATGAAAAAATGTGGTTTCTGTGGCCGAGCCGACGCCCCGGGAAGGGCATAGGAATCGGACAACGCTGATGATGAGGAGGCGGATTTATCTCGATATTCTTCGGCATATCCTTGGAAATCGGCAGCCTTCCACCTGTCGGCAGCCAGAGCAGCTTCTTCGCCCTGACGGGTGACCTGATCCATTTTTTTGGATCGAGAAGCAAGCTCCAATACGCCTTGGGCTCCGATAGTAATTAATATTACCTCCTACATCCCATAACCAACGATAAATCGCAAGGAGGATCTTCATGGCAGGAGGAAATGGGCTGGCAATTGTTCTGATGGTGATAGGTTTCGTGATCTTATTCTTGGTGCCTCTGACATTTCTGACAGGGCTGTTCTGAGCTGAACAGCCCCGCCATTGGCATTTTTGATCTTTTCGGGAGAGGGCGATCTCTGAGATATATCCCGTTCGTTTCAGGTACATTATTCCAGAGAAGTTCCATCCCGAAACATTTTTTGGTCGTCATATCACCCTTTGGCGCCGAAATTTGTCAATAAGTCCTTATAGATTGGTCGGACTAAAAGGAGAGAGGACTGTTCAAAAGTGATCGGACCTGGGCATTGGTGATGAAGATTGAGGAGAGTCTTGGCTTTTGTGCTGATATTGTCCTTGTATCTCTCTGTTTGCCAATGTGCGGAGGAGAACGATCTATGGCTTCTGCTCTCAAGCTACGAGGATATCAGCATCACAGTGAGCGATCTTGCCTTCTTTCTGGCCACCCACGGGTTCAATGCCAAGCCTGAGAAGTCCTACGTAGTCGTCAAATTCGCTTCGGGCAAGGAGGTGTACCTCACGCCCAATGGGGCTGCTCCCAGGCTCGCAGATCTTTGGATGACGCCGCCCTCAGCCAGCGGAGGTCCCACGAAGGTGATATCAAGCGATGCCGTGAAGGTGAATGTGACATACAAGATGACGACTGATGAGCCCTTCATAAAGAAGGTCAGCAGATACACAATATTTCCCGTTACACCCCTCGGCATGTGCTATGACGGCTCCCAGAAGCTCTTCGAGACCTATAAGAGCTTCGGATTGAACACGACATATCTATTCGATCCCAGCGGGTTTGATTCCCAGGGGCATCTCTGGGTTGCAGTGGAGGACGAAGACCATGCCAACGCCTGGCTGGCGGTCGACAGCTACTATGGAGTTATGACAAAAGATGATTATTATTACCATGCGCCATATAGCTTTGCGGATTTCAGATATCTCGATTCTGTCAATCCCAAATGGAAGCTGTCTTGATCCGGCTTGATCCAGAAAGAAGGTGTCAAGGAAAAGAAAAAAATGAAAAGTCTTATAAGATAAATCATACAATTCATCAGAGATCACATTGATAGGATAAAAACGATCTCGAAGGATACCAGAGGTCGTCTGGTGAGCGTCCGCGAATCAGTCGCTGAAAACCATATTAAATGATGTCCTGGAGAGGCCATGAAGTTCAACTCTTCGATTCGGTTAGGCGTGGCGGCATTGGTCCTTCTGAGCTGTGCTCTCGTCGCAGTGTCATCCGATCTTCAGTTGGCTGTAGCGGGCAGTGTTGCATTATATGAGGATAACTCCAGCCTTAGCCTCTGCAATTCGTCCCTGAATCAATCGGATGATCCTGAGATGATCTCCGATCGTGCTTACCTTCGCGGATCTAATCTTTCAGGCTGTAACCTCGCCGATATGCACATGAATCAGTCCGACCTGAGAGGCACATATTTGAGAGGCTCCAATTTGAGCGGATCATACCTGAGGTCTGCCTGGCTCGACGGGGCGGACCTGGCATGTGCCAAGTTTGTGAATGCCGACTTGACCGGCGCAGTCCTGAAGGCGGCAAACATGACGGGCAGCGATCTGCGCAACGCCACTCTTGTCAAGGCTCAGCTCTCTTCGGCAAACCTCTTCAGGGCAGACCTCAAGAATTGCGATCTCACCGAGGCGGATCTGTCGGATTCGTACATCGCCGATGCGGACCTCACCAATGCCAGGCTTTTCAGGACGGATCTCAGCGGCGCAAACCTCAAGGGCATATATCTCATCAGCGCGAACCTGATCGGAGCCCACATAAGCTGGGCTGATATGGAGGGCGCTTATCTCTCGAAGGGCCAGTTCTCCAGGGCTGAACTGTATGGCGCAAGTCTCCAGGGTGCCGATCTGAGCAACGCGGATTTTACGAGAGCCTACCTCATGAGATCCAATCTCACAGGTGCCAACATGAAGTGGGCCAGCCTTGATTACTCGGATCTGACTGAGGCTAAGCTTGCGGGCGCCAGCATGGTATCTGC
Source organism: Methanosaeta sp. PtaU1.Bin060 (assembly GCA_002067365.1). GTDB lineage: Archaea > Halobacteriota > Methanosarcinia > Methanotrichales > Methanotrichaceae > Methanothrix. The sequence continues at coordinate 16,947 of MVRK01000109.1, forward strand.
AAAGCTGCAGTATGCCGATCTGACGAGGGCAGACCTCACGGGAGCCGACCTTACAGATGCAGATCTGAGCGCCGCCAGGCTCATGGGCTCAACCCTCAGCCATGTGAAGCTGAACAGAGTGACATTGCGCGAGATCGACCTGCGAGGCGTCAACCTGAGCGGTGCCTCTCTCAGGGACTCCAGCCTCGTCACAATCTTCCTGACAGATGCAGAGATGAGAAACGCCGATCTTAAAGACGCCACCCTCAATCAGGTGGAGATCTCGGGGGCTGACCTGAGGGGCGCAAATCTGGAGGGCATAAGGTACGACCAGTTCAGCCTTTACTCACTCTCCAAGGCGAAGCTCGAAGGGGCCAAGATGTCCGAAAACCTCAGGACGGACCTAAAGGGTATCTCTGACCGCTGAACAACGGGCGTATCTCGCCATCCTAAGGGCCCATTCATGCCGATCTCAAGAAGCCTCTGCTAAAGCGAGGCACATGTTCATCTCAGGAAAAAGCTTATGCTTACGAGGGCACAAAAATAAGCGTCAGATCGTTGGTCTCGCATATCATGGGCCAAGCGGTGATGACTCTTGCATTTCGGCAATCTTCCTTCAATTCGGTTCTGGGCCTGGATGGCCCTGATTCCACTCCTCATGTGCGTGGTAGAGGCGGCGACCATCCAGGTCGTCCCGGGCGAGAGCCTTCAGAGGGCCATCGACATAGCCTCCGATGGCGACACCATAGAGATCGCCCAAGGCGTCTATAACGAGTCGGTCAACATCACAAAGAGGCTCATCATAAAGAGAAGATCAGGCGCATCTGAAAGGCCGGTTCTGAACTCAGATGGGAGTCACGATACAGTCGCCATCCTCGCGGACGGTGTGACGCTGGAGGGCCTCAACCTCACAGGCGCGAAGGGCTGGGCGATGGCGGGCGTCAGGGTCTCGTCCGGCAAAAACAAGATCAGAGACAACAGCATAAGTGGAAACAGCGTCGGCATATATCTGGCGTCCTCGGGTAACACTGTGGACTCCAATGTGGTTGAGGACAACTATCTGGGGGGCATCATCTCCTTTTCTGCTGCCCAAAACAACCTGACTCACAATGATGTCATCGAGAACAACCAGGCAGGAATCCTCATCATCGAGTCCCGTGACAACTTCATCACCGAGAATAACGCCAGCTACAACCTGGGCACGGGCATAAAGCTCTTCAGATCCGACGGGAACTATGTCTTGAATAATGACGTCATCACCAATGATTACGGCATAGTGCTCTCAGAGGCCGAAAACAACTGGATCACCGACAACACAGCCATCAATAACGACTATGGCATCTATCCATACCTATCCCGCTCAAATGAGATCTCCAATAACTCAGCCTTCGAGAACGATTATGCCCTCTACCTCTATCAGGCATCAGGGAATCGCATATTGGGAAATCGCTTTGCCGATAACAACTCGGAAGGGATGATCATTTACTACTCAGAGCAGAACGTCCTGATGGGTAACGATGCCAGCGGCAATTCGCAGTACGCAGTTCACCTGATAGGCTCCGACAACAACAGCGTCATTCGAAATCGCCTCAGCAACACCACAGACGGAAGCGGCGCTCTTCTGGAAGACTCTGACGAGAACAACCTGACTGGCAATCAGGCTGATGCTGAGGAGAGACTGGGCATGCAGCTCATGAACTCCAGCGGCAACACGCTGAGGGGCAACAGCGTGAGGCACAGCCCAAGAGGCATAATCCTCTCCGGCTCCTGCCAGCGAAACGCCATCTTCGGAAATCTTGTGGCATTCAGCGATGAAGCAGTTCTGATCGAGGATGGGTCCGCCAACACCCTCAAGGAGAACTCAATCAATGGCTCTGGAAAGGGCATAGTCCTCAAGGGCACATCTGGCAGCAATCTCACAGGCAATGAGGTCGTCGGCTGCGAGGAGGGAATAGCGCTCAGGAGCGCAAATGGCTGCTCCCTCACAGCCAACAGGATTTACGATGGCGTCCATGGCATTCTCCTTTTGGCCTCGACCAACAATGCTCTTCATGCGAATGACCTCCGTCGAAATAAAGAGGGCATAAAGATGGAGGAGTCCGAGAGCAACCGCCTGACGGCCAATGATCTCAGAGCGAATGCGAACGGGATCATAGTCAAGTCGTCATCCTTGAACGACCTGACAGGGAATAATGTCCAAAGCGGCGATCTGGGCATCGCCCTCTCCGGCTCCAACAGGAGCAACATCACAGGAAACTCTGTGAGCGACTGCCGGGTGGGGCTGAGGCTGGAAAACTCGAGCAATAACATCCTCGACCACAACAACCTCAACAATAACGACAAGGGCCTTTATCTCGATGAGGGAGTCTACCCTGAGCAGTCCAGCGGCAATGAGATATATCTCAACAGCTTCTTGAAGAACTCAAAGGCTGTCCAGTCGTTCATCTCCTCGAACAACTGGCACTCCACTGAGAAAATCAAATACCAGTACAAGGGCAGGACCTTCAAGAGCGCCCTTGGCAACTACTGGTCCGATGGCCAGATGGTGGATGCCAACGGGGACGGCATCAGCGATTCCCCGCATGCCATCGGCACTGACGAGGATGGGTATCCTCTGATGGAGACGTCAGACAGATATTCCCTCGCAGACTGAGCGGCCATGGCGACAATCCTGATGGTTTGGACACAGCAGTCATAAGGGAGCAGTGTGCTCTAGAAGACAAATATATGCTCTAGCAGGCCCTGCTCTAGAGCATCCCCTTTTTCATCTTTATCTGCATTCCCAAGCTCAAGGGACCTCATAGGGGGAGCTGCCGTATCCCACTGTAGCCTTGTCGAGCTTGTCGTAGTATTCCTCGATCATCTGATAGGCGCTCGGGGTCCATGAGGTCATATTGAAACAGGGTGAAGGCTGCCATTCTCCCCAGAGCATCCTTTCTGGGAATACCCCGAAAGGCCTTGCCATCTCAAAATTCGATACGGGATTGATCGGCAGGTAGTAGCCCATGTCCACCCTTGTGAAGTTGCTGGCGACTGCCACCTGATCCAGATAGCGGCCCTCGGCGCTGACGCTGTTCACGAATGGGTAGCCCATATCCTCCCTGACCCTCGTGTACAGCTTTATCGTCTGGGTCTTGCCTATCTCCAGGCCCGGCATTGTCCAGCGGATGATCCGCCCATTTATCTCCGGCCTCATGCTCGAATTGAGGAAGATGAGGCCGTCGGGCATTATGTCTGTGATGTTCAGCGGCCCAAGGAGCTTGTTGCCGTCGTTGGTGACATTGATCAGGAAGAGGCAGGTCTCAGAGTCGGTCATTATAGCCTCCTTGCTGATCCAGAGATGCGGTCTGAGATGCTTGGGGGCGACTGCGACGCTGAGGGCGGTCTCTGTCTTGAAGCTGCCTGAGAAGACCTGCTCGACTCTGTGGGTCTCGTTCTTCGGGTTTGTGCCCATAGCCATCTTCAGTTCCAGTGTCCCGTTGAAGTCCCCGAGCTGGCTGAGGAAGGATCTTCCCATCTGCGCCTCCTTGTTGACGGACGTGGCGGATCGAATGCCCTCGCCGATGACGAGGCCTATCTTGGGGTCCTTGGTCCACATGCCCTCGCCCCAGGGGACCGCATAGCTGAGATTTCTTCCACCTGCAGTCTCATTCGATGGCGCATAGAGCATCTTCACGTCCTTGACGACGAAGCCTGATTGAGCCGCCTCCTCTGAGCTGTAGTAGCCGCTTCCGAACTCGTACGATCTCTGGTATGGATTCGGCCTCAGATCCGAGGCAGCAAAGCCCTTTCCGAGAGCTGATTTCTGATACTTCGTGCTCGCTCCGTAGGAATCGATGGACTCCATGACCCTGAAGCTTCCGCTGTACTCCTCGCCCAGCTCCTTGATGATCTTCTGGCTCCTCGGGAGGTCCAGGGTGTGCTGCTTGTAGCGTATCTGCGCCATGCCGTTCTTGAAATCCGATTCGGATTTGTAGACGGTCTGGTTCATATCCACGTCCAGAGATATGTTCTTCCTGAGGGTATCTGTGTAGAGGTAGTTCTCCGTCAGCACATCGCCTAGGACCCTGTTATCGGCCTCAGTCCTGTCAGACCAGGGAGATTCGAATTTGACAGACCTGTTGTTGGGCAGGGAGAAGCTGGTGTTCACATGCTTGGCGAAGATCTCCTTCTTCAGAGTTATGCTCCTGTTCTCGAGCTTCAATGTGGTCCTCTCGTCCTCCTCGTAGTGACCGCTCCCGTGCTCAGTGGTGCGAACCACTGTGCCCGCGGCTCCTATGACGGAGACGGACGCGCTGGCGGAGACTGGCGGCAGGGGGATTTCGCTTTGATCTTCGTAATATGTCCCACTAATGGTAACCCTGTTCGTCAGGGAGGGCGTCTCCTCTGCGGTTGATAGGAATTTTCTGACATAGGTATAGCCATCGCCCGTCACCGATGAGGCCTCGGCAAAGTCCATCCTGCGCTTCGACACGTGTACAGCGAAAACGATTGTGCCGTTCTCACCTGGGCTGAGATCCCCTGCTTCCCATCTCAGGATGTTATCTTTATTCAATACCAGCCGAACACTTCGTGAGGAACTATAAGTATACTCCTCCTCTTGGAAAGCCGGTTCCACGCCTTTTGGAAGATAGTCGGTGATATATACATCCCCGACCAGATCAGAGCCCGCATATCCGTATTTGATGGTATAGATTATATCCTCGCCTGTATAGACAGTCTCCCTGTCTGCAGTCTTGTTGATCCAGAGGCCTGAGACAACTGGCGTCGTCAGCCTGAACTCGCTCTTGTTCTCAGAGTTATTTATCCTGCAGATGTTGAGGATCATGTCGTTGTTTTCGTCAAAGAGCAAGTTCCCCTTTAACTTTGTGAAGATCTCAATGGTGCCGTGGTCTCCTGGATTCATGTCGCCTATAAACCAAGTCAGATGAGTGCCATCGATGGTGGTCGGTGAGGGTGAAGCACTGTTAAAAGTCACTCTGTCGT
>MVRK01000110.1 GCA_002067365.1 Methanosaeta sp. PtaU1.Bin060
CGGAACTCCTCTTTTGTCTTGAAGGACTTGACTGAGCCAGTATCGGCCCGTTTGATGCTTCTCCTTAAACCTGCCTCAAATTCTCGAAGGGCGGCTTTATTGGCATCTGCGCAGCCATGAGAACGCCGCTCTCGACCCACGAGGTTCTAGGACATGTTCCAAGAAAACTGGGATTGAAACCCGAGAAGATGTCCCCGAAATTGCGAATGTGAATTCATCGTTCGCGCCTACATTCCGCACTTTCAAATCATCCCATAACAATTTTCGCAATCATGGTCTAGCAGCTTTAGAATGGTAATCTGTGTGCTTGTCAGGTTCACACCGACTTTGATGATTTTGCCGCCCGAAGTAGCGACCGATAATTTAACGCCAATCTCGAAAACCCATCGTGCTGCCGGAATGCGCCTGCATTCATCTATCGCACTGCAGACTTTCTTATGTAATTGGCCACATCCATTTCGCAGGATAGATGAAGGACGCGAAATCCGATAGATTGATACGCATATCCCCTATTTTGGTATATCAAGGAGCCGTATGGTGCGATCGTTCTTGGAAATTGCCAGGCGGATCGAGCGCAAAGAGGCCGTGGTCATGACCGCCCAGGAGATCTGCGATCTCGTCGAAGGCGGGGAAAGGGCGAAGCTCGAAGATGTGGACGTGGTGACCACGGCGACGCGTGCAGTCATGAGCGGAACCTATGCCCTCTTCTCCTTTCCTGTGGCAAAGCCTCACTCCTTCGTCCGAGCCCGGAATGTCTGGCTTAATGGGGTTCCCGCCTACGTTGGGCCTTGCCCGAACGAGAACCTCGGAATCCTGGACCTGATGGTCTTTGGCATTGCACGCAGCAGGCGCTATCCTGGCTATGGCGGAGGACATCTTTTTAGGGACCTTGTGGAGGGAAAGGAGGTCCATGTGGAGGTGGAGGCCGACGACTGCAGGACGCTCTCAAGAGATGTCACCCTCACCGAAATGCCCCATGCAAGGCTCTTTGGGTCCAGGCATGCCTTCAAGAACTACGCTGCCTTCGTGAACCCTGGCGCAGATCCCGTCTCCACCATCTTTCACGTTTCAGGCTTCAGCCCCAGATTGAGCGGTGCCACCTTCTCAGGATGCGGCCAGATAAATCCCCTCAAGAGCGATCCCCTCCTGGAGGCTGTCGGCATCGGAACGCGCATACTCCTGAATGGAGCAGAGGGATTCGTAATAGGCGCTGGAACCCGAAGCTGCCCGGAGAAGCCCAACCTATCCGGCTTCGCTGACATGCACCATATGACTCCTGAGTACATGGGCGGCTTCCTGACGTCCGCAGGTCCTGAGTGCATCTGCTCATGGGCCGTCCCAATACCAGTGATCAGCAAGACCATCCTCGATCACATCGCCCGGCTCGACAGGGAGATACCATTGCCTGTGATGGATGTTATCACAAGGCAGCCCATGGGCGAAGCATCCTATGGAGACGTCTGGGATGGCGCTGACCTGAATGTAGAGTTCTACCCGGATCGCTGCATCGGTTGTGCCGGATGCAGGGTCGAGGAGGTCTGCCCGCTGGGAGCCGTGAGCTTCGATGGGGATAAAGCCAGGTGGGATGCGAGGAGGTGCTTTCACTGCGGCATCTGTGTCTCTGAGTGTGCAGGCAATGCTTTCAGGTGTAATATGGGCTCAGTCCGCCTCGGGAGCTGCTCCATCCCTGTGGTGCTCAGGCAATCTGACAGGCTCAGAGCCATCAGGCTTGCAAAGGATCTGAAAAATAGAATTCTCGATGGCACCTTCAGGATCTCGGACCCCGTGGAGCGCATCGCTCCATGAACCTGGCGATGATCTCATCGGGTGAAAGGGGAATAATGGGAACATCGGCGTTGCCGGGCTCCACCTTTGCCAGGACGACCCCGTGGCCGTTCAGCGCCTCCCGAAGTTCCTGGGGCCCTGAGACCTCTCGGACATCCTCAACCCCAACGCCGCTGGCTGCGGATGCCAGGTCAGTTCTCATCGCTGTGCAGGTTGGCTGGCATCCCGTGGAGCCATATGAGCAGTTGTCCAGGATCACGAGCAGATAATTCTCTGGCCCATAGTTGGCTATCGTCGCCAGGGTTCCAAGGTTCATCAGCACCGAGCCATCGCCGTCCAAGACTATGACCCGCCTCTCCGGCCTCGCCAGGGCAAGCCCGAGGCCAATCGAGGAGGCCATGCCCATTGAGCCGAGCATGTAGAAGTTCCCGAGCCGGTCGTGAACGGCGAAGAGCTCTCTGCTGGGATAGCCGATATTACAGACGAGGAGGGCCTCCAGCTGCTCCGCCTCCTCGGCAGCGATGGCTATTGCATCTATTCTCTTCAATCTCCCCTCCAGAAGTCGATGTCCAGGAGCACCGCCACGGGAGTTCGCCTTCCGGATGCAAGTGCCCAGGCCCTGGAGAGAGTCGCTTCGGCCTCAGCGGGCTGCGGTGTGAGGACTGTTATATCCATGGTCCTCAGGAGTGGCTCCGTCAGCCTTCCCATAGGGATCTGGCCGCTGATGGTCTCTCCTCTAGAGCCCCTCTGGCTCACTATCATGAGGAGGGGAATCCTGTAGAGCAGGTCGAGAGATGCGAGGGCATTGATGCTGTTCCCAAGGCCCGAGTTCTGCATGAGGAGCGCCGGACGCCTGTCCGCCATCCAGGCGCCCGCGCAGATGCCCACGCCCTCCTCCTCGCGGGTGACGGGAATGTGGATTATCCCGGGATCTGAGCCGACAAGGCACAGGAGCTCCTTCAGGTTCACGCATGGAACGCTGGCAGCAAAGTCGATGCCTGCACGCCTCAGGCCACGGTAGACTGCCAGGCTCGGATCGATTTTGTTCATCTTGATGCTCTCTGCCAAACCTTCAGATCGATCCCCTCGATCCTCACCCTGCTCCCCTCCGAGTGGACAACCACTCCTGAATGAACCTTCTGCATCATGCAGTGCTCCGGCAAAAAATTTTATCGTATTAAATATATCAGATAAAATTTATCGGAGTTGACCTTGATTTCTCAGTTTTATTCTTCGCCTTTGACTCCCAAGTTAGCAGGCTAAAGAATAATAAGCTTTTCCGATGCAAGATAGCATTTCTGCATCATATTTTCATAATAAAAAATTTTAAAAATTAGGCGAAATAATAAATAAATTAGCTTGAATTGCAATTCACTCATAAAATTAGATGAATGATGCTGCTAATTTGTCATCAATTCATTAAATGGACTCCTTCGCGAAGAAGTCATAGGCAACTACCTTATCAGATCCAGGAACCCTAATCTTTCTAACGAGAGAATACACCTTAAAAGTCTTATTCACTATTTCGCCATCAACTTCTTTAGTGTAGCCTTCAATTTCAAATTCGTCCAGTGTATTTAATTCATTATATGTTCGGCAATAATAATGATTCTCTATAGCGACGCCAGCTACTTCATAGCTTATAAGATCGTTCTTTGTATTTATCTCTTGAAAAAAGCAGGGATAAGTTATGGAAGTTAAAGTTCCTGGATCAACTATATTTATAAAATTG
>MVRK01000111.1 GCA_002067365.1 Methanosaeta sp. PtaU1.Bin060
GTCCTGGATGTGTATAGTCCTGGATGTGTATAGTCCTGGATGTGTATAGTCCTGGATGTGTATAGTCCTGGATGTGTATAGTCCTGGATGTTCGGACTTTGTATACCCTGTCTGGTTCTCTAATCAAAATCCTTGAAAAATATTCTCATCTCGCACACACCTAGCTCATTTCTCTTCTGGACACGAAATCCCATCTTATTGAAGAGAGTGAAGACCGGCTGATTCCCCCTGAGGACTTCAGCCGTAAATCCCAAGAGACCCTCTCTTTTGGCCAAGTGCGTGAGATACTTGATCAGCTCTGTGCCGACCCCCTGATTCTGATACTGATCACTCACCGCCAGAGCCATGTCCGCAGTATGCATATCTCTGTTCAAGCTGTACTGTCCTACGCCGACTATTGTCTCATGGCCAGCCTCGCCAAGCACCGCCAGGATCACCATCTGCAAAGAATAATCGATGACCACAAAATTTTGCAGAATCTCATGGGGCATGTCTCTACGAGCTGACATGAACCTCTGATACATGCTCTCGTCAGATAGGGAGTAGAAGAAATCCTTGAGCATAGGCTCATCGCTTATCTTCACAGGCCGAAGCATCAGCTTAAGTCCCGTCTTTGTGGTCCTGTGTGCCTCCAGCTCATCAGGATACTCCCCCTTCATGCCGGCGATGAACTCCTGATCCTTGAATATCAGTGAGAACTTCTTGGCCTCTTCTATCAGCCAGGGCCTGAACTTCGGATGAGCTATGGCAATCAGTTCCATTGCACGCTCCCGAATGCTCTTTCCGTGGAGATAGGCTATGCCAAACTCCGTCACAACATAATGAATATCGCCCCTCGTGAGGGTGACGCCGGAGCCCTCTCTCAAGAACGGCACAATTCGGGATGCACTTCCATCATCGGCCGTTGAGGGCAGGGCCAGAATCGTCTTGCCGCCCGGAGCGAGCACTGCACCACGCATGAAATCCGCCTGTCCCCCTATGCCGCTGTAGAACAGCTTTCCTATCGATTCAGCCGTGGCCTGACCTGTCAGATCGATCTCAAGAGCGCTGTTTATCGCAGTCATCCGCTTGTTCTTGGCGATGACCAGAGGATTATTGGTATAATCGATGGTCCTGAACTCGACAGATGGGTTATCATCGATGAAATCATATGTATCCTTTTTCCCCATACAGAATGTGGCGATGGTCTTTTTCGGGTTGAGGGACTTCTCCGTGTTGTCAACGATGCCCAGCCTCATCAGCTCGGCGATCCCATCGTTCAGGAGTTCAGTATGGATTCCGAGGTGCTTCTTGCCGCCAAAGCCAGAGACGATCGCATTGGGTATGCTCCCGTATCCAACCTGGATGGTGGAGCCGTCTTCGATTATCCTCGCAACATAGCCACCGATCTGCCGGGCCACATCCCCAGGCACCTGCTCCAGGTACTCGAGTACAGGCTCGTCATAGGGCACGATGTAGTCCACATCATCGATCTTTATCTTCCCATCCCCCTGGACGCGAGGCATATTGGAGTTAGCCTGAGCCACAACCAGATCCGCCCCTTCGAGGGCAGCCTTGACGATATCCACGCTCACACCAAGGTTCATCTCGCCGTCTATGTTTGGGGGTGTCGTCTGAATCAGAGCCACATCGATATGCAACCTGTCAGTGCGGATCAGATCAGGAACTGCGGATAGGAATATGGGGGTGTAATCTGCAACGCCCCTGTTCACGGCCCGCCGGGTGCTGTTGCCGATGAAGAACGAGTTCAGTCTGAAGTTATCTCTGAACTTCTCATCCAGATAGGGAGCGACACCCAGGTTTACTATGTTTATTAGCTCAGTATCCAGAAATGCCTTGGGATTCTTCTGGACGTGGTTTATCAATGACTGTACGAGATACTGAGGCTCGCCGCAACCTGTGCCTATGAAAATAGTATCTCCAGGATGGATCTCCTGAAATATGAAGCGTTCAAGTTTGAACTTTTTAGGCCAATCCTCTCGAATCTTATCCCAATCACATCTCATCTTCTACATCCAGGCCGTGGGACGAGGAGCAAGCCAACAGCGGTTTGATCCGAGCCTTATGGCGGCTGAACTGCCTGCCAGTTTATCCAGGAGCTTTCTCACCCCCTTAAGCCTTTAAGCGACAGTTACCCGTGCTCATCAGGTTCAAGGAAGTAGCTGATGCATACTGATATTGTGTTTCCTGATCTCTACACTTAAATATAGGTATGTTTTCATATAAGTAATTTACGCTGGAATAAATGCGTTTAATCGCTGTTCTTAGCATCTTTTTATTTCATAATGTAAAAGATAATCGTCGCTATTTTCTGATACTCGGCCGTTGTATGCCTTTTGAGCAACTCCGGCATGTACTTGTAATCCTGTGGCGATTTTTGATTGATGGATGAGCCATCCCTTCAAAGAGGCCCTCAGGATCCCTGAAGAAAGCTCGGGCGAGGATCGGCCATCTCGCACCGCCTGCCTTATAGTGGTGGATGCAGTTGCCTGAATTTATACCATCCTGTCCTCTTCCATCTCATCAACGGGCAGTCCGGGCAGGGCGTTCATGTATTCCCTGATCATCCCGGGAAAAGATCTCGACTCCATGAACCTGAGGCCGAGCTGCTCAGCCCATCGCTGAATTCCCAGGTCCTGGGAGACTACAGCAGCGTCCAGCTCCTTGGCCAGGAGAAGAACATCGATATCAGGCGCACTGTCCAGGATGCCGTAGCGAAGAGCCGCCCTGTATTTTTCCCTGAACTTGCGGATGATGCTCCCCACTGTCTCGCGCTCGATCTCCTCCTTCATATCTTTGAGGGATGCACCGCTCTCGCTCAGGGTGATGCACCTGGAAACAGACTCCCAGATGGCCTCCTCGGATATGTTCATCCCCTTGTTTATGCGGCTGCGCATGTAGTCCACATACTCATAGAAGATCTTCGAGGGCACCTTGACCTTATACCTGTCAGGGGTCTTCTTCACAAGCCATGTGTCCACCTTGCCGAGAACCGCCGAGCTGCAGTTGTTGTGCCTCGCAAAATCCTTTATCTCGCTGTAGACTGAGGGATAGGGGATGTAGCAGCTTATTCCCAGGTGAAGCCTTCCTTCTGCCACGCGGTCCAGGATGGCGCTCATGCCCTCGCAGATGGTCGCAGCACCCTCGCCCTCCCAGGCCAGAGAATCGGTGAGGGCCGTGGTGTCCAGCACAAACCTTTGGCGCAGCATTGCAAATAGTATGCAAGAAGTGATATAAGACTGCTTCTGAAAACTCCCGATGATTTCTGTGGGTTTCTGATGAGCTTTTTCGTGGATGAAAGGCTAATAAATCCCAAAGGAGATTACAGGGCTGTGAAACCCTCAGCCCCTCTCGTCTTCACCCTGGCAAGGATTGAGAACCTCATGCTGCAGGTGAGCTTCGATCCCGCGAGGATGAAAGGCAAGATCATCACCAACACATCCCTCGTGAGAAAGGAGCACCTTCTCCAGACGCTCAATATCTTTTACGATACCATCCAAAGCGGCCTCGCAGTCTCTCCAATGATCAAGATCGAGGATGCCGATGAGAGGGTGATGATCAAAACCGCCTGCAGCCTGACGATCGACGGTGTCCTCCTCAAAGCAGGAGTGCCTATGCGCCCCAAAGGTGGAGGCATCATCGAGGTCGTGAAGCGCGAGCCGACGAGGTTCACTGAGATGCTGATGTACTGGGCCACGACTATCGATCCCATCGATATCCTCACGGCGCAGGGGCTGACGGATATACTGGGCATGATCCAAACCGGCAGCGGCCGAATTCTCGGCAACCTCCAGGAGGCTCCGATGCTCGCCAGGGAGAGGATCGAGGATGTCCTGGAGCAGATGGCCTCGGCGGAGTTCACGGGCGTCCTTGAGCTGGGTGAGCCGAATATGAATGTTCTTGGCGTATCTGTGGAAAGAGACCGCCTTGGCATCGCCCTGGTAGGGGGCACCAACCTCGTGGCAGCGGCCCGGGAATGCGGGATCGAAGTCGAGCACGAGTCCATCAGCGACCTCACAGATATCTCTGAGATGAGGCACATTGAGACATTGATCTAGCCGAGGTACTTAATACTAATACGATTATTTTCGGTCCTGTGAACAAGGCCACAAAGAATCGGGAGGTCGCCGCAGTTCTCTACGAGATGTCGGAGCTGCTTGAGCTTCATGCCGAGAACCGCTTCAAGATAATTGCGTATGGCCGAGCCGCTAGGGCCATCGAATCCCTGAAAGAGGACATCGAGCAGGTCTGCCGCGAGAAGCGTCTCAACTCCATTCCGGGCGTGGGAAAAGCCATCGCCCAGAAGGTCGAGGAGTACCTGCGCACTGGAAAGATCCAGGCCCATGAGGATCTCCTGAAGGAGACTCCAGCGGGCTTGGCGGAGCTTCTCAAGATCTCGGGCCTCGGCCCCAAGACCATCTTCATGCTGCACGAGAAGCTGAACATCACCGACCTCGACGATCTTGAGAGAGCTGCCAAGGAGCACCGCATCCGCAGGCTGCCCCGCATGGGTGCCACGAGCGAGAACAACATCCTGAAATCCATCGAGAGGTACAGGAAGCGCAGCACTCGAATACTGCGGAGCGTGGCCGAGCCGATTGTAAATGAGATCCAGGATTATCTGAAGCGAATGAACGGCATAGAGAATACAATCGCTGCGGGCAGCTTCCGCCGCGGAAAGGAGACTGTGGGCGACATCGACATCCTGGCCACAGCCTCCCGCCCCGAGGAGATCATCACAGCCTTCGTGCGCATGCCGCTGGTGGAAGAGGTTCTGGGCAAAGGCCCTACCAAGGCCAGCATCATAGTACAAGAGACGATTCAGGTCGACCTGAGGATCGTGGAGCAGAGGTCCTACGGCACTGCGCTTCAGTACTTCACAGGCTCCAAGGACCACAATGTCAGGCTGCGCCAGCTGTCCCTTGATAGGGGTTACTCCCTGAGCGAATACTCTCTGAAGCACCTGGCCGACGGCCATGAGATCTTCTTCGAGAGCGAGGAGAAGGTCTACTCGACCCTCGGGCTGCAGTACATCCCTCCGGAGCTGAGAGAGGACGCGGGCGAGATCGAGGCGGCCCTGCGGGAGAGGCTGCCGAAGCTTGTGGAACTGAAGGACATCCGAGGAGATCTGCATGTGCACAGCGATTGGTCCGATGGCAAGGGCTCCATTGAGCAGATGGCCAGGGCAGCCAGGTCCCTGGGATACGAGTACATAGCGCTCTCTGACCATTCGCCCTCCATAGGAATAACGGGCGGCCTCAAGCCCGAGCAGCTGGACAGAAAGATCGAGGCTGTTGAAGCCGCCAACGAGACCCTGGAGGGCATTACTCTTCTCATGGGAACCGAAGTGGACATCAAGGCCGATGGCAGCCTCGACTATCCAGATGATCTCCTGGCGAGATGCGATGTGGTGGTGGCCTCGGTGCACACAGGCCAGCAGCAGAAGGAGAGGGCGATTACCGGCAGGCTGATCTCGGCCATCGAGAACGAGAACGTTGATATCATAGGGCACCCCACGGGGCGAATCATCGGCAGACGCGATCCTTACGACGTGGACATGCAGGCGGTTCTCGAAGCTGCTTCGAGGACGGGCACCGCCATGGAGATCAATGCCTATCCGAACAGGCTCGACCTGAATGATCTCTGGGCCCGGAGGGCCAAGGAGATTGGGGTGAAGATGTCGATCGATTCGGACGCACATGAGCCCGCAAAGCTCGACGTCATGAGGTATGGTGTCACTGTGGCGAGAAGGGGTTGGCTTGAGAAGGAGGATCTGCTGAACACTCTAGACCTGCAGGATCTGATGAAGGCCTTAAAGAGCTAGACAGAGCATATATAATCCCTGATCAATCTCCTTCATCAAATCCCTTCTGAGGTCGCTGGTACTGGCGCAGCTTTTGGGCCAGCTCTGCCATCCTCACGGGCTTGCTGATGTAGTCGTCCATGCCCGCCTCGATGCACATCTCGCGATCTCCCTGAAGGGCGGACGCCGTCACTGCAATCACCTTTGGTCCCTTCGGCCATCTGCGGCGAATCGCCCTGGCAGCCTCAAGGCCGTCCATCTCAGGCATCTGCACGTCCATCAGAACCAGATCGTAATGCTGGCGCTCCAGCGCCGCCAGGACCTCGATGCCATTTGAGACCACGTCAGCCCTGCATCCCAGCTTATTGAGCATCTGCAGGGTCACCCTCTGGTTGACGATGTTGTCCTCTGCCACAAGTATGTGCAGGTCGCAGCCAAGATCCGTCTGAAGATCGCTTCTGGCACAGGAAGCAGGCTTGAGGGTGGCGGAGACGGCAGGAATAGTGAAATGAAAAGTGGTGCCAGCCCCAGCCTCGCTCTCGACCCAGATCCGCCCCTCCATAAGCTCCACAAGCTTCTTGCTTATAGCCAGGCCTAGGCCAGTTCCTCCGTATCTGCGCGTGGTCGAGGCATCGACCTGGCTGAAGGGCTGAAACAGCCGATTTATCTTCTCCTTGGGAATCCCGATGCCAGAGTCCTTTACTGAAAAATGAATCTCATAGCGATCGTCTTCAAGCTTTCTGCTCGAGATGTATACAGCAACCTCGCCCTCATCTGTGAACTTCACTGCATTGCTGAGGAGATTGACGAGGATCTGACGGAGCCTTCCAGCATCGCCCAGAATTGCAGCAGGGGTGAGGCCATCGACGGTGCATGCCATCTTCAGCCCCTTCGCCGAAGCGCTTACAGCCACCAGATCCATGGCATCATCGACGCAGCTTAGAAGATCGAAAGGACGATGCTCCAATTCCATCATCCCGCCCTCGAATTTTGATAGATCGAGGATGTCGTTTATGATAGAGAGAAGCACCTCACCGCTGTTCCGGATGGTCTCGATGTGTTCCATCTGCTCAGAATTGAGGCCATCGTCGAGGAGAAGGTCGGTTATGCCTATGACAGCATTCATGGGTGTGCGGATCTCATGGCTCATGTTGGCCAGGAACTCCGCCTTAGCGCGCGCAGCATCCTCCGCGGCTTCTTTGGCACGAAGAAGCCTCTCTTCTATCTGCTTGCGCTCAGTTATATCCAGGATGACGCCGACAAGCCCGGCCAGCACGCCGCTGGCATCCGCATAAGTTGCCTTGTAGAAGATCACATCGTGCCTTGTGCCATCGGCATGGACAAGAGAGTGCTCGTAGATCTGGACGCCGGGCGCGTCGAAGAGGGCCTTGTCCATCTCCACATCAGCATCAGCCAGATCACGTGGAGTGATGTCGTGCGCCGATTTTCCGATGATCTCCTCCCCAGTCATCCCCATGAGCCTCTCGAAGGCCACATTGCAGCCCCGATAGACACCTTTAGTGTCTTTGCTGAAGATCGGGTTCGGGATGGTGTCGATCAGGCGCTGAAAGAAACATAGGTTCTCCCGCAAGGCGATCTCGGCCTGCCTGCGTTCGGTGATGTCCTCTCCGGAACTCAGAGTTCCTGTGATCAGGCCACGTTCATCTTTTACAGTGGCCGTGTGCCATGCTATGAAGCGCTCTTCGCCCTTTTTCGTGAGAACATAGCTCTCATAGTACTCGAAGGGCTCCATCTCGCCGGCGATGATTTTTCTGTTGACCTCACAGACAGAATCATGATCATCAGGGCGCAGGCAGACGGCGATCCAGTCCTTGCCCGTGAGTTCACCCTCGCTGTAGCCAAGGATATTGTACCCCTTCCTGTTGAGGAGGGTGATTCTGGCGTTTCTGTCGAGGGCCACGAGGATGACCTCGGCGATGTTCAAATATCTCTCAGCCCTGTCCCTTTCAGCCTTGAGGGCCTCCTCGGCGGTCTTGCGTTCCTCGATCTCCGAGAGAGCCAGAGTGAGCAGATGGTCGCTATCCATAAAGGCCACCTTCTGGCGGATGAACATCAATCCGATGATGATCCCGATGAACCCGACGAGGGTGAGATGATTGACAGACCCCAAGTCCTCATGGCTGTAGATGGGCAGGATGAAGGCTGCTCCGATTCCGAGATATGGCAGGTAGCGAAGCCATGCAGACATTTTATCGTGATCGGCACCTGAAAGGGCTGATGCATCAAGCTGTCGAGGGCTTGCCTGCAACACTCCTGCGAGCCCCATCAAAAGGTATGTCACAAGCCAGCCGGTGTCCAGGAGGCCGCCAGAGACGAATGTTCCATCGTCTGTCTGGATGCTGAAGATCGCGTCGGTTATCACAAGTATGGCCATGCTGAGGGCCAGAAGCAGAAGCTGAGGGCGCCCGTGTGGCTCAAGCTTTCTGAACAGCAGCTCGATCAAAGCGAAGAGAAGAACCAGCCCCATGATCGGATAGGCCACTGAGACTGCCAGATCCAGGGTGACGACCTCGTGGGATGCGACTATTGGGACGATGAGGAAGATCCAGAAGACAAGGGCTGCCGATGCTATGAGGATGGCGGCATCGAGGAGGATCTTGATTCTCTCGCGAGAGGAGAGGGGCACCTCCGGCAGGAGGAAGATGCCGGCGGCAAAGATGGGATAGAAGAGGAGATAGCCGACGTCTGCCACGGATGGAAAGGGATTCTGGTGAAGGACGACCTCGATCACCCCCCAGGCTGCCTCTCCGAAGGTGTTGAAAGCCAAGGCAGCAGCCAGGACGAGCCAGGCGCTCTTAGATCTCCCCGAGGAGTGCCAGGATGCATAAAGCATGCCAGCCGCAGCCAGCCCGCTCGTCACAACCATGAAGAGGTCATCGATCGGACGCAGCACATCTTTATCCTCTATGAGGACCAAGAGCGCCAGGAAGATCAAGAATGTTGATACAGCTAAGATGACAGCCACACGAAAAATTTGGTGCTCAACACCTTCAGAAGATTCTGCCATCTTCATCTCATCCCACCCTGCGGTTAATTCAAAGATGCAACTAAAAAGTTTTTGGTAATTAGCACTTGGTCTTCAGGGATCAGTTACAAATCGGAAAATCAAAAATCGGTCAGCCATCAATTAGATAGCGCCTTGCCGAATCTTTTTGGCATTATTGCACAACTAAAGGCATAATCTTTATATGTCTTTCCAGGGAGAATAGGCATGTTGCTATGCATCCGACGAACTTCGAAAAGACTGCATTCTCCCTCTGTCCCATTTGCCTCAAGGTAGTTCCGGCTCGAATCTTCAATGATGGCGACGATGTCTTCATGGAGAAGCGATGCGAAGAAGATGGAGACTTTCGGGAGCTTTTATGGCATGATGTATCGCTGTACAAAAGGTTTTACAGTTATCTCTCAGATGGGCAGGGCCTGAAGGACCCTCTGGCCGAAAGAACGGGCTGTCCCTACGATTGCGGCATCTGCAGCCACCACAAGACCAGCACACTCCTGGGCAACATCGACGTCACAAACAGGTGCAATATGGCCTGTCCTGTGTGCTTCGCAGATGCAGGAGGCCGCGTTTATGAGCCGAGCATCGACCAGATCAAGGCGATGATGCAGAATCTACGATCCGAAGAGCCCGTACCCTGCCCTGCAGTCCAGTTCTCAGGAGGCGAGCCGACCATCAGGGACGACCTGCCCCAGATAATCGCCCTGGCGAAGGCCATGGGCTTCGCCCAGGTCCAGGTGGCAACCAATGGCTTGCGCCTCGCCGAGAGCATAGATCTATGCAGAGACCTTATGGACAGAGGCCTTTCCACAGTCTATCTTCAGTTCGATGGCGTCACCCCCGAGCCCTACCTCATCAACCGCGGTCGGGATCTGCTGCCCGTCAAGCTGAGAGCCCTCGAAAACTTTCGAACAGTCGGCCTGAGAAGCGCTGTCCTAGTCCCGACCCTTGCCAGGGGCGTAAACGACCAGCAGGTGGGAGGGATAGTGAGATTCGCCGCCAAAAACATGGATGTCATCAGGGGCGTGAACTTCCAGCCGGTCTCTTTCGTGGGGAGGATCGATGCCCTGGAAAGAGCAAAAAGAAGGGTTACAATACCGGATCTCTTCGCCCTTCTGGAGGAGCAGATGGACAACGAGATAACGAGGGAGGACTTCTATCCGGTGCCCTTCGTCGTCCCAATATCCCAGATCATCGCAGCCCAGACTGAGGAGGCTAGGCCGACATTCACAATCCATCCCTGCTGCGGCGCAGCCACTTATGTTTATAAGTTAGATGACCATCTGATACCAATAACCAGGTTCATAGACGTCGAAGGCCTTCTGGAGACGATAAAAAGAGAGGTCGAGAACTACGATGGCTCCAGCCTCGGCAAGATCAGGATGAATGGAGTGATCCTGAAGGATCTGCATAAATTCGTGGACGAGACCAAAGTGCCTCGTGACCTCAATATCGCCCGCTTGCTCCTGGGTGTCCTGCGCAGTGGCACTCACGAATCTCTGGCAGACTTCCACGCCAAGACCCTCTTTTTGGGGGCGATGCACTTTCAGGACCCGTACAACATCGAACTGGACAGGCTGCAAAGATGCGGCATTCACTATGCAACCCCTGATGGCCGCATAATCCCCTTCTGCGCCTACAACACCCTTCATCGCCAGGCTGTCGAGAAGAAGTTCTCAGTTCCCCGGACGGATGCAACGAAGCAATAACTGGTACATGAGTATGCTGTTCATCGGATAGACCCAGGCACTCCGATGGACGCTCTATCGTATGACTGATCGACCCGCGGCAGACAACATCATTTCGCTATTTCGTTCCACAGCTCGATGATGTACTCGCCATAGAGTATCCAGATTAAAACAAAGATTCCAAAAATGATGTAGAGGTTGGTGATGTACACCAACCACTGAAGAAGACGCATCTTCTTCTCAGGCGTCCCGAACCAGTCCTCGGCTTTCCTCTCGAACAGGTTTGGCATCGCGGGCCGTCTAGGCAGAAGCTTTTGCTGCAGCTTCAGCCAATTTCTTTGCCTCTTCAGCCGCAACACGCCTCTGGGACTTGCCCTTCAGCATCTTCAGCTTGACCACGTTGTCCCTTTCCATCTCCTCCAGGGCCATGCCTATGAACTTGATGGTGTCCTTGATGTCGGGGATCACCTTGAACTCCAGAGCATTGACGCGCCTCTTCGTGCTATCGATATCCTCGACTAGCCGAATAAGGGCGGTCTCCACCTCTGCAGCCAGGATGATCTTGTCAAGCAGGGTCTCGTAGGCCTCAGTCGCCTCGTCTATGGCGGCACTTGTGCCTATTATGCCATAGCCCCGCTCGTACATCTTCTTCTGCACCGACTCGGCTGCGATCTTGGGCACCACCACGCCCATGATGTTCCTGGACTGGAGCTGGATGGAGGGCTCTGTCTGGAGAGCATAGGCCACGCTGTGGATGGCGACTGTGCCTTCGATGGCCATGGCCATGTGCAGCCTCTGCTCAGCCTTGACCAGAGCATCAACCAGCTCTTTTCGGACTGTCTTAGCCTTGTTTAACACCTCAAAAAATTCGATCATGAGGCCGTCGCGCTTCATCTTGAGGAGCGAGTGACCGGTCTTTGCTACCTTCATCCTCCTCTTGAGGGCGATCAGCACAGCCCTGGTCGGTTTTGTTCCTCGAATTACGGGCATGATCTCACTTCTTTGGTGCTTCTGTAGCCTTGGCAGCGCCAGCGTACTTGGGGTGGTAAACCTTGATGAACTTATCGTCGATCCTGGTGAGCATCGACTCGGGCAGATCAGCCAGCAGATCCCATCCGATCTGCAGCGTCTCGAAGATGGTCCTGTCCTCATCCCTGCCCTGGTTCACAAACCTCTTCTCAAACTTGTCTGCGAACTCCAGAACAAGCTTGTCGCGCTCGGAGAGAGCCTCCTTGCCGACGATGGCCGCCAGGCCGCGCAGATCGTTGCCCTCTGCATAGTAGGCATAGAGCTGATCCGAAACGGCACGGTGATCCTCGCGGGTATGACCCTTGCCAATTCCTGAGTTCATCAGGCGGCTGAGGCTGGGGCGGATATCGATGGGCGGATAGATGCCCTTCCTGTGCAGCTCACGGGAGACGATGATCTGGCCCTCGGTGATGTATCCGGAGAGGTCCGGGATCGGGTGAGTGATGTCGTCACCGGGCATGGTCAGGATGGGGAACTGGGTGATAGAGCCCTTCTTGCCACGGATGATCCCTGCCCGCTCGTACTGAATGGCGAGGTCTGTGTACATGTATCCTGGATAGCCGCGGCGTCCGGGCACCTCTTCACGAGCAGCGCCCATCTGACGGAGCGATTCGCAGTAGTTGGTCATGTCCGTGTAGATGATGAGCACGTGCATGTCCAGATCGAAGGCCAGGTACTCTGCTGTCGTCAGGCCGAGTCTCGGCGTCAGGATTCTCTCTACAGCCGGGTCGTCAGCCAGGTTCAGGAAAACGACCGCCCTCTCCAGGGCCCCTGTCCTCTCGAAGTCAGCCAGGAAGTGCTGCGCCTCCTCGTTGGTGATTCCCATGGCGCAGAAGATAACTGCGAAGGACTCAGCTTCGCCGAGCGTCTTGGCCTGCCTGGCGATCTGCAGGGCAACATCGTTGTGGGGCAGACCTGCTCCAGAGAAGATGGGCAGCTTCTGGCCGCGCACAAGCGTGTTTGTGCCGTCGATGGTCGAGATGCCCGTCTGGATGAAAGCCCTCGGCTTCTCACGACAGGCTGGGTTGATGGCAGCTCCTGCGATCTCCCTCAGCACTTCGGGCACTATCTCAGGTCCGCCATCTCTTGGCCTGCCTGACCCGGACAGAACGCGCCCGATGATCGATGGTGAGAGAGGCATCTTGATGACGTCTCCGGTGAACGTTACAGCGCTGTCCTTGGACAGGCCGCCTGTTCCCTCGAAGACCTGGACGACCACGATCTCGTCTGATGTATCCAGAACCTGACCTCTCTTCAGCTCTCCGCCAGTCCTGATCTCGACCAGCTCGTTGTAGCCAACCGGCTCGGTCTTCTCAACGAAGATCAGAGGCCCTTTAATCTCAGTAATCGTCTTGTATTCCTTGGTCATTCTTGAACCCTCCTCACTTCAGCGCCTTGAACTCGGAGTCCATCTCGGCCATTACCTTCTGAAGAACTGGCTCGTATTCCGACTCGAGCCTCACCTTTGCCAGGGCATCCTTGGCCGGGACTGACTTGATCTGGTCCACAGACATGCCCTTTGTCAGAGCATCGACTGCATAATCCCTGAACTTCAGGATGGCCGCCAGCAGATCGAACTGCTTCTTGTAAGGACAGAATGTATCGACCGGGTGCATGGCGCTCTGAGCAAGCCAGAAGTTGATGATCATCCTTGCAACCTCGAGGGTGATCTGCTGGTCCTCAGGCAGGGCATCGGAACCGACGAGCATCACGATCTCTTCAAGCTCGGCGTTCTCCTGCAGCAAGGCCATGGCGCGACTCTTGTTCTTGTTCCACTCTGGGTTGATGTTATCCACGAACCAGGGCTCAAGGTCCTTATCGTACAGGGAGTAGGAGTCCAGCCAGTTGATGGACGGGAAGTGCCTGCGCTGTGTCAGCTTCGAATCCAGCGCCCAGAATACCTTGACCATCCTCAGTGTGTTCTGTGTGACGGGCTCTGTGAAGTCACCGCCGGGCGGGGATACTGCTCCGACGACGCTGACTGATCCCTGGCCGCCATCCAGAACATCTGCGCGTCCAGCCCTCTCGTAGAAGTCTGCGAGCCTAGCGCCGAGGTAAGCGGGGTAGCCTTCCTCACCAGGCATCTCCTCTAGACGGGAGGCTAGCTCTCTCATGGCCTCTGCCCATCTGGATGTGGAATCGGCAGTCATCATGACGTCGTAACCCATGTCCCTGTAGTACTCAGAGACAGTCATGCCGCTGTAAATGGATGCCTCTCTTGCAGCCACAGGCATGTTGGATGTATTGGCGAAGACGATGGACCTCTCCATCAGGGGCCTGTTGGTCCTCGGGTCCACCAGTTCGGGGAATTCATGCAGGAGATCGGCCATCTCGTTGCCGCGCTCTCCGCAGCCCACGTAGACCACGATATCGACGTCTGCCCACTTGGAGAGGGTCTGCTGCATGACAGTCTTGCCAGTTCCGAATCCGCCTGGAATGGCAGCAGTTCCACCCTTGGCGAGCGGGAAGAAGCCGTCGATGACCCTCTGCCCGGTTCGGAGAGGAATTGTCGGTGCCAGCTTCTTTATCGTGGGTCGTGCTTGGCGCACTGGCCACTTCTGCAACATTGTGATCTTCGAGCCATCCTCGAGGACAGCGACTGTCTCATCGATTGTGAAGTTGCCCGCATAGATCTCCTTGATGGCTCCGCCCTTGTGCCTGGGTGGGACCATGATCTTGTGCTTGATCAGCAGCTGCTCTTGAACCTCACCGATGGTCTGGCCGGCCTTGACCACGTCGCCCTTTTTCACTATGGGCTTGAACTCCCACTTCTTCTTGTGATCGATGCCGTCCACGAAGAGACCTCTGCTGATGAAGTCTCCTGATTCCTCAGCCAGCTTTGTGAGCGGCCTCTGGATCCCGTCGTAAATGGACGTCAGAATTCCCGGACCCAGCTGGGCCACCAGCGGTGCGCCTGTCTCCTTGACCGGCTCGCCTGGCCTGACGCCGCCGGTATCCTCGTACACCTGAATAACATGCTTGTTGCCGGAAATGCCGATGACCTCGCTCATCAGCCCTTCCTCGCCGACCAGGACCAGGTCGTACATGGAAGCCTTCAGGCCCGTGGCCTGAACCACTGGTCCGGCGACTCGCTTAACTTTCCCTACTTCCATAAATCAACACCTATCGCCCTTTTAATCTTCTCTCTCATCTCTGTGCTCTGCTCGGTTCCGATGGCAATAATAGTAGGCTTGATAGACTCTGATAGTTGCTCCTGAAGCCGTTTCGGCAACCGGCTGTAATCCGCCTGCTTCAACACCAGGATTCCCACATTGGGATCCGACATGACAGTGCCGATCTTTGAGACCAGCTCCTCCTCGGTGTTAGCCGCATAGGATGTCTTCACTCCTGCCAGGTTGAACCCGAGGACGGACTCGCTCCCACCAACGAAAGCTATCTCCATTAAGCCACCACCACTTGCTCCTCTATGAGTTCAGCAGGAAGTCCGGCCTCCTTTCCACGAACGATCTTCCTGATATTCGCAACTTCAGTCTCCTTGCTCACCATGTATCCGAGCACCGGCAGGATAGATAACGGATGATAGTTGGAAAGAGCCCACGCATATCTGATGAGATAAGCCTTCAGTCTGGCCTCGATCCTGCTCACGGCATCGATATCCGCAGTTGCAATATCGGAGATCGAGGACCAGAAGGGATAACCCTCCAGGGAACGCAGGAACTCGCCGAAAGGCTGGCCTGCCATGCGGCTCAGCTCATCGTGAAGCTTTCCTCCAGGAATGATGTTCTCCTGGATGACCGCGGCATCGACGCCCGCCTTGTTCATCCTGAAGAGAGTTATCAGATTTCTGATATCGATCTCTCTGCGGACGAACTTGAGCAGAAGGCCGCCACCCACAGACAGCGTGCCGCCAACGGCACGCTCCATCCTGAAGTAGTAGAGCTTATCCAGAGCATTCTCGACCGATGCCAGGTTCTTGCCGTCGTACTGAGCCAGAGCGCTGGCATAATCAGTCCCATCGAAGGCGGATATGATATCCTGGATGGAATCCTTCTTGGCCAGCTCATCGAGGTACTCCGCAGACAACTCGCCCGCAGGCACGAGATATTTCACTATCTCGGTGTCGCTGACACCGGCGAACTTGCCGCGCAGGAGGGTCTTGATGTTCCAGACATCCCAGCGCCGGAGAAACTCCAGGATCAGGAAGGAGGGCTCATCTATGGAAACCTCCGAGAGCTTCCTGAAGGTCTTCGCCAGGTTGGCGAAGGTCGCGTGCTCTATCAGCTCCACTCCGGAGTATTCCTTGGAGAGCGCGTCGATCTCGTCCTTATACTGGGTCTCTTCCAGGTATCGAGCGATCTCTGATGTATCCATAGCCATCATCCTTGGATACATCTCACCAGGGATGAGCTTGGTCTTCATCGCCCGGACTCTGCCCGTGATGTAAGCGTACTTCACCGGTTTTCCGAACTTCGGCAAACGTAGTACAGGCATCGTCCTCACCCGAATAAGACCTTGGAAACCTCTTTCATGTGGTTATTGAAGACCTCACGCGCAAGAGTTTCGTAGGTTAAATCGTAACGCAGAGCCCCATCTTTGCTCTCAACCACCACGCCGCCGATGATGTCCAGGTTCCCGCCGTAATTGGGGGCGAGAGAGGATACGAAGGTCTCGTCTCTCTTGTTGGAGTAGACCTTCATATCCTTCAGATCATAAGGCTCGAGCAGCTTCTTGAGCAACGCCTCGTTCTCCTTCTTGGGAAGATTCTTGATCTTCTCCAAGAGCTTGACTCTGGCCTGCTCCAGGAGATCCTTGTGCACATTCAGCTCCGCCCTCTTTACCTCGAGGTTGGCGCTGGAGATCTCCCTGCGCTCTATGGCCTCTGTGGCGTGTCCGACCTCTGATTCCTTCCTGGACTTCGTCTCTGCGGCACGTTCCCGAGCTTCGTTGAGGATCCTTCCAGCTTCCTGGTCAGCCTCAGCGCTGATCTGAGCGACCTTATCCTTGCTGGTTGCCAGGATCGACTCAACCACTGCATCTAGTGCCATTGCCTCTCACCCTTTGGATTGGCTTGCCTAGGGTGCTGCTACGAGGGAGGCGAAAGGTGTCCAGGCGAACATCAGGATCAGCGAGACTGCGAGGCCGAAGATGATCAGGGTCTCGGGCAGAAGCATGAGGAACAGACCCTTGCCGAGGAATCCGGGCTCCTCTGCCACGACGCCCACCACAGCAGCGCCGATACCCTGCTCACCAACACCTGCACCGATACCTGCGAGGCCAGTTGCCAGGCCCGCGCCGACAGCCAACAATCCGTACAATACTCCCGCATCTGCTATTGCCATTTTCCTCAATCCTCCTTTTTGTTAATATCACGTTCTAACTTAACCCTGAACTTATGCTTTCAAGAACCTTCGGACATGTCCGAAGGGGCTGTACTCGACTCCACCGCCATGCGCGCTGTAGAACTTCGTGAACATCTCCACATAATGCAACCTCAGAGGATGCATGAATGGGGACAGGATTCCCAGCAGCATGTTGATGAAGTGCACAACTGTCAAGATAACTATGCCTACGATAGCCGCGATTATTGTGGGGCTCTCCGCGCCGCCGCTCAGCATCGGCATTATGACATAGAATGCCAGCTGGTTGGCAGCGAATGCCAGACCCACCGAAGCGAGACCAATGGCCAGAAGCCTCAGGTAGGATATCAGGTTGCTCACATAGAAAGGCACATGAGCCAGACCCATTGGCCCTTCAGGTCCCATGACCATCATCACAACGGAGACGACGATCACAATGCCGCCTGCGATCACCAGCGCACTCTGTCCCATGACCAGGCCGAGCAGGAACAAGGCGAAGAAGATCTGGAAGAGCATCACAGGAAGCCGCTCAAAGTAAGCATGCTTCTTCTCGCCGTAGTTCAGCTCCGTCTTGATGCCAAGGATAGATCCGACAGAGCAGTGAATGACACCGATATAGATGCTGGTACCAATCAAGAGCAAAACCGCATTTGTCGCCAGTCTGTCCATCGGGAAGATGCCCAGCGGCCCCAATCTTCCAAGAGCGCCATAGACGCCTTCGCCGAAATAGAGCCCGTGTTCCTTCAAGAGCTCGATCTGCGCTTCGGGCAAACCTCCCATGACCTTCGTCCACAATCCGAGCGGACCGAAGATCTCGCCGAAGAAGAACCCGAATATTATGGCCCAAACACTTGCGATCAGGACTATGTTGACCAGCTGCTGCCAGCCGGGGGTCCTGAACTTCTTCTTGAGCAGCAGGACTGCCAGCATTATCATTATGCCGTATCCGACATCTCCCAGGATCATGCCAAACATGATGGGGAAGAATACGAATATCAGCAGCGATGGGTCGAACTCCTTGTACTCTGGAACAGCGAAAAGCCTCGTGATCAGCTCGTAGGGCCTGACAAGGCTCGGGTTCTCGATCTTGGTCGGAACATCCTCGCCGCGCTCCACGAGGTCGTCTGCCTCTTTGTCGTCAAGGACCTGAACATCGATTTTTCCCCCAGCGGCGCTCTCAAGCTCGCTCTTCAGCCGTGAGACTTGATCCGAGGGTGCCCATCCGTCGATGACGAATGCATTGGCGGTCTCTGCAAACCTGAGAGGTGCCTCAGTCTTTTGCGTCTGCATGGACAGGTACTCATCAGTCGCCAAAATCAGATCCTCGTACTGCTTCTTCGTCTCGGCGAGCTTCTTCTGAAGAGGCAATTTCTCGCCTTCCAGAGATTTGATGCCACCCTCCAGGGTTGCAATTGCCGAGTCTACGTTGCCCTCAAGCCTTGGAACGGACATCTCCGCAAATCCGTGCTCAGACAGGACAGAAGATACCTCGCCCGCCTTCTCTATGGGCACGAAAACTGCCACGATCGTCGCATTCTTGGTGCTCCCGGAGTAGACATCGTTTGCGGGGGAGACCCTGGCCACATCTGCATCGACTGGCGTTGCGACTCTGCCTACAAAGACTGCAAGAGAATCATAACCATAGTAAGATTCTAAAGGCAGCGGCAGGACCGCCAGAGGCCTCAGAGTGGTTATCTGATCCTGCTTGGACTTTACTTCCGCCTCGATCGCTGTGATGCGCTCGTAGGTGGAAGAGACATCAGCGCCAACATTGTTGAGAAGATTGTCCTTCTCGGACAGGACCTGTGCTTCTGGATAGGTCTTTTCAGGCGCTTTGGATTTGATGTCCAGATATCTGGCAAAGGATCTAAGCTTGATCAGATCCTCAGAGTATTCCTTGGCCTTGCCTATGGGCTTGCCCAGCCCAAACTCGGGCTGGCTGCCGTTATAGTTGACTATGTGCAGAAGGCGCAACTCGTGCAGCTTTTCAATAACAGGAGAAATCACGTCCTTTGACCCGGCGACGACTACGCGACTCATCTTAACGGGTCTAAGCATGCAACAACCCCATGAACTCCTTCATCAAATATTCGACTGCCTTGTCCAGCTTTGTGCTGGCGCTGCCGCTCAGGGAGCTTACGTTCTTTGTGCCGCTCTGGATGATCGTCTGCTTCTTGGCTTTGACATCGCTCTCTGCCTTGGCGATGCTCTTGTCATAGTAATCCTGTGCGTCGGTATCCGCGGATTTGACGATGTTCCCTGCTTCAGTGGTGGCAGCGGCTATCTTCTTCTCCTTTTCCTCCAAGGCCTGCTGGACTGCAGCCTTGGCATCAGCCTCTGCCGCTTTGATCTTCGATAAGATATCGTCTCTAGCCATCTGATCCCTCTACATGTTCCCTCTCTACACCTCTCCGTGTTTTCAAACAGCGCTACATCACTTTGGCTCGTGATAAACGCTTCAGACCATCCTCATCTACCAATATAAACTCTTCGGTTTTGCCTTCAGCACACTGTGCCCGAATCGATCTGGCACTTCAAGCCGCCCAATATTTTAAGGCTGTTTCTAGCTCTTTGTGGTCTTTCGCGTAAACTTCAAGAGGTATCTTCTTCTGCCACGCCTCCACCGCCTGAACCATGGCTCTCGCGCCTGCAGTCGTCCCATCGGGATGGCCGTGGACGCCGCCTCCTGCCTGGACGATGCAGTCGATGCCGTAGCCATCCAGGTTTGCAGAGACCTTGGCCGGGTAGATCCCACCAGATGCTACAGGGAAGACCCTCTTGAGCCCGTACCATTCCTCCCGCAAGGCATCCCTGGAGAGGTCGTTCTCCTCCCGCCCGCCCGCCATCTTGCCTGAGTAGCTGCCCGTGTGCAGGTTCGTTCCCCCTGCGAGCCGAACGAGCCTGGAGATCACGAGCATCGAGATCCCGTGGGCCCTGTCCCTCGTAAATGCGCCATGCATCGTCCTGTGGACATGCACTGGGACGTTCACATTCCTGGATAAAACCTCCAGGGCGGAGAAGCCTGCGGTGAGGACATCCACCATGACCATGTTCGCCCCGTGATCGACCGCCTTCTCGGCCCTCTCCAGGATCTGGTCGGCCCCCGTGGTGACGTTGACGGCATAGAATGCCTTCTTTCCGGTCTCCTTCTCCACCCTCTCAAGAGCGCTCATGACCTCCTCAACCCTCGATGCGAGGGGGCAGAATTTCTGATCCGTCAGGGTCTCGTCATCCTTCACAAGATCCAGGCCCCCGCGAACGGCAGCCGCTGCCACCGCGGCCGTGCCGGCAGGGTCCAGGCCAACCTTGGGCTTCACAATGGTCCCCACCAGTGGCCTGTTGAAGACGCCCAGGATCTTTCGTGCGTCCTCGATTCCGAACCTGGGGCCCCTGTGAGCCCGCACCATGCCCTCAGGGAAGATGACATCCTCTAGGCGAACCCGCTTCAGGGCACCGAGGCCGAAGAGGTTTCCCGCCACAACGGAGAGGTACTGGGGGATATTCCCCGGCTCGAAGATCTCCTCGGGAAAGCCGATCACTGCCTCCTTTCCCTCCGCAGAGATTACCCTGGCCGCGAGGGGATTGTCGGCACCCCGGACCTCTGTCCATGTGCCAGTTGACTGCTCCGCTGCAATGGCTGCAGCCGCCTTCTTTATGGGAAGGTCTGTTTCAACACGGTATTTCGCTATCAGCTCCATTCTCATAGCTCCTTTAGCGCGCCATTGTCGCCGATTACTGCTCTACAAAATTCCTAATATATCTCGTGCAAGGCAGATATAAGTACTTCCGCATGAGGAGTAGAATCATCAGACTGCAATAATGGTAAAGACTTAAATCGAGGGAAAATGAAGGTTATGCCAACAGTCGTTGAAGTGCATTAGGAAAGGATCGAGATGACCACTATTACTATTAGCTTGATCAAGGCCGATGTGGGCGGCTTTCCGGGCCACTCCGCGGTCCATCCAGCATTGATTGAGACTGCGGAATCAAAACTCAAAGAAGCGAAGAAGTCAGGCGCTCTGATCGACTTTAGGGTGATGTCCTGCGGAGACGACTTGGAGCTGCTGATGAGCCATAAGAAAGGCTGCGATAGCGGTGATATTCATGCCCTGGCCTGGGAGACCTTCGAGGAGGCCACTGAGACCGCTAAGAAGCTCAAGCTCTACGGCGCTGGCCAGGACCTTCTGGCGGACGCCTTCTCGGGCAATATCCGCGGGATGGGTCCAGGTGTGGCTGAGATGGAGATCAACGAGCGAACCAGCGAGCCCGTCGTCGCCTTCATGATGGACAAGACTGAGCCCGGAGCCTTCAACCTGCCCATCTTCAAGATCTTCGCCGATCCCTTCAATACAGCTGGGCTTGTGATCGATCCCGCGTGCCACCACGGCTTCACCTTCGAGGTCTGGGACATCATGGAGCATAAGAAGGTCTTCATGGACTGCCCGGGAGAGATGTATGATCTTCTGGCGCTGATAGGCGCTAAGAGCCGCTATGTGATCAAGAGGGTCTTCTGCAAGCCGGGCAGCAAGATCTCCGAGGAGGAGGCTGTCGCCGTCGTCAGCACAGAGAAGCTCTTCCAGACCGCAGGGACATATGTTGGCAAGGACGATCCCTGCGCGCTTGTCAGGTGTCAGTCGGGTCTGCCGGCCTTGGGAGAGGTGCTGGAGCCCTTCGCGCTCGGCCATCTCGTGAGCGGATGGATGCGCGGCAGCCACAACGGCCCGTTGATGCCCTGCTCCTTTGATAAGTCCCATCCCACCAGGTTCGATGGACCGCCGCGGGTGATTGCAGCTGGCTTCCAGATGGCCTATGGAAATTTCGTCGGCCCTGCTGACCTCTTCAACGACTCAGCCTTCGACCTGGCTCGCAAGAGGTGCCTTGAGATCACCGACTACATGAGGGCGCACGGGCCGTTTGAGCCACAGCGGCTGCCGATGGAGGACATGGAGTACACGACCCTGCCCCACGTGATGAAGAGTCTGGGTTCCCGGTTCGTGAAAGCAGAATAGCTTTTATCGATCTTTCAAATTTTTTTAGATCTGTCGAGCAGTTCTTTCATAGCAGTTCTTTCATACATCATCCTAAAGCCTGAAAAAGCGGACTATTCATCAAATTGGCTTGAGAGACGACTATTTTAAGTGCTTGCCAGATGAAGATTCAAGACGGCAATTTTTTCGAGGGAGGCCTCATGATGATCATTGTTTAGCGAATAATCATTATTGGCGAAAATAAAATAGATTCTCCCTGCGAGATGGCTCCTTCGATGCTCGATTGCAGGGACTCTCCCATCGATCTATATCACGCTACCTTCTTCCCCGCCGCAGGGCCCCACATGGCGTTGTAGATCTCTGTGATCTTGACCATCACACAGCTCTTGGCTGGCAGCTTCTCGTTGACGCCGTGCACCCACTTGCGCATCTGCTCGAAGTTCTCGCCCGCGATGCTGACTGTGACATCGCCCTTGATCTGGAACGACTTCTTGGTCTCGCCGTTGTAGCAGAGGATGGAGATCTTGGGGTTCTCGGCGAGGTTTCGGGCGGTCTTGTAGAAGAAGTTGTCCGCGATCATCAGCGTCTCGTCATCGACGATCTTCAAGAGCCCGACGAAGACTACATTGGGCATTCCATCCTTGCTTGCGGTGGCAATCGGCACAGGCTTCTGCTTTTGCAGAGTATCCTTCACATCCGGTGGCATCTTCACCATCTAAAATCACCTGGGGAGGAATAGTGGTGCAATTTATTTAGCTCTATCGTCCTTTGCCAGCACTGATGAAGGAGCATGAGATTTCGGCGATTCTGGGCTGATCCCATGGATAATTCTTAAATTCGATCCGGATAGATCACTTCACGGCAAAATTATGCTGGCAGCAGAAGATAGCGCGAAGCTCTCATCGATCGTGGATGAGGTCAGGGCTCTGCCACCGGGCGGCCCGTCGTTTACTACCTGGACTTGTGTCTCCTGCACGCTTTGATGAACTCCGCAGGAAATCCCCGATATGATGCGCTGTGGATGTGCGAGTAGCTCGCCACCATCTTCCCCTCGCAGACGCCGTCCTGACCGCCCTTGATCCCAGTTCCTCGTGCAAGGCCGATGGCGTAATTCACCTTTTCTTTCTCGTCCATCAAGAGCTCAGAGTGATGAAACTCGTGGCCCATGATAGCCGAACCCGCGGGCCCGAGCACGCAGTCGCGCTGAATAGAGCCGTGCACATAGCTCACCACCCGGACATCCCCGCGGCGCACAACCCCCGGAACCAGGCCGACCATCTCCCGCCTCTCGCCATCCCACTCGATCTCCCGCGCCAGGTACATCAGCCCGCCGCACTCGGCATATATGGGCAGGTCCCTCTCGTGCGCCCTCTCCAGCGACAGGATCATCCCGCGGTTCTCGCTGAGTTCGGAGGCATACAGCTCAGGATAGCCCCCGCCTATGTAGATCCCGTCCACATCCGGCAGGGCCTGGTCGTGCACAGGGCTGAAGGGAACGACTTTGGCCCCCGCCAGCTCCATCATCTCCAGGTTGTCGCGGTAGTAGAAGTTGAAGGCCTCGTCCATCGCCACGCCGATCCGAACGCCCTTCCCAAAATCGCTCTCGCGGTACAGATCCGCAGCGACGTCCGGCAGCGGCTCGGCCTCCCGGGCGATCTCAAGGATGCGCTCCAGGTCGAGGCTCTCCTCCACTATCTCGCGGATCCTCTGCACCCGCTCCTCAAAGCCCTCGTGCCTTGTCTTTCCCTCAAGGACAGGAACCAGGCCGAGGTGACGCATGGCCAGGTGCATCTCGTCGTTGCGCCGGATGACCCCGACCACCTCCACGCCGGCATACCTCTCTATCTCAGCTATCGCCTTCTGGGCATGCCTCTCGCTCCCCACCTTGTTCAGGATGACACCCTTGAACTGAACCTCGGGATCGAAGTCCATGTAGCCCTTCACAAGGGCAGCGCAGCTTCGCGTGATGCTTCTGGCATCGACAACGAATATGACGGGAGCCGACAGCATCTTCGCGATCTGCGCAGTGCTTCCGAGGTCCCCATCATATCCCTCGTACAGGCCGCGCACCCCCTCGATCACAGCCACATCAGCGCCCTGCGCAGCATGCGCATAGATCTCCTTCACAGCGGCCGGAGGCATCAGGTATCCGTCCAGGTTTCGACAGGCCCTTCCTGTGATCCATGTGTGGTAGCTCGGATCGATGTAGTCCATGGCCACCTTGAAGGGCTGCACTTCCAGTCCCCTGCCCCGCAGGGCGGAGAGAAGGCCCGCAACGATGGTTGTCTTGCCGCTGGAGCTTCTGTCCCCTGCGAGGAGAACCCTTGGGCAGTCGGCTTTCGTCATCCTCAACACTTCATTCCTTATGGCTTTCAGGTTCTGGTGAGCTCCAGCAGCCTCTCGTCGCTGAGGGGCTTCGGGACCCTCGGCTCAGCTCCAGACATGATCTCCCTCGCCAGGGCTCTGTAGACCTCGGCGATCTTCGAGTCCGGCGCACCCTCTATAGCAGTTACCGCCCGCCGCTCGCACTCCTGCACAATGGGGTCCTTGGGAATGAAGGCCACCAGCCTGCTTCCCAGCTCCCTCGCAAAGCTCTCCACGATCTCCCTCTCCCCCGCTGCCTCGCGCGAGTTGCAGATCACCCCAGCAAGGGGCGTGTTCAGGCGCTTCAAGCCCTTGCTGATGTTGTTTCCAGCATAAAGCGGCATGTACTCCCCGGAGGTGATGATGTATGCCTGGCTCACCAGCCCTTTCCTGATGGGCGCTGAGAACCCGCCGCATACGATATCCCCGGGCACGTCATATAGGACAAGGTCCACCTCCTCCATCGCCTTAGAGACCTTTCGAAGGAAGTCTATGGCCACGATTATCCCCCGCCCAGCGCATCCGACGCCAGGCTCCGGCCCTCCAACCTCTATGCACCTGACACCCTTGTAGCCCTGGAAGACCACATCCTCCTCCTTGATCTCTCCCCCGCCCTGGATGAGCTCCATCATCGTGGGAATCCTGTGGCCGACCAGGGTTATGCTCGAATCGCTCTTCGGGTCGCAGCCCACCACCAGAACCCTGTGTCCCTCATCGGCGCAGGCTGCAGCGATGTTGGAGGCTGTGCATGATTTGCCGATGCCGCCCTTGCCGTATATCGCAACGTGTTTAATAGATGACATCATTCTCCGCCAGAGCTTAAAGTCGTACATAGGATATACAGCTTACCCAGGAATGACTCTCAGAGAGGTGTTCGAAGATCAGGACTATCTGGTTCATGTTGGCGCTGGCTCTCCTTTCACTGCTTCCATTTCACATTCTTTATGCCTCTGCTCAGGAGCCTGTGGAGGCAGCTTTCATAAGGGGCCATCCGAGCACAGACAACGGCATCTGGCGCGCGGACGACTTCGGCGGATTCTACTACGATCTCGATAAAGACGAGGGCGGCGAACAGCTGACCATCAACGTCACGGGAAGGGCTGCGGAGAAAGGCCATATCGTTTATTCCTCCCGGGCATGGTCCAGACAGTTTGAGTACACAGGATGGGGGTCCTACAGCGCCGTCGCCTTCTTCGGACAGCTGTGCCTTGCCGGATATCCCGCGAGCGCCTTCACAGATGAGGTCAGCTCCCTTGGAAAAGGTGCCTTGAGGCTGGTTCTGATCGACGAGAAGGACGTCCACACCCTGGACTACAACTCCACCCTCCCCCTCCAGGACGGCCTCGCCCTGGCTGTCAGGGAGGTCTCAAAGGACGTGGCTCATCTCGTTGTGCTGAAGAATGGGGTGCCCGTATACGATGCTGCTGTCAGCATCGGCGGAACATTAGCATACAAGGTCGACGACGTCCCGGTGCTCCTCGTCCACCTGGCAGACGCCATGAGCAGCGCAAGCTCGGGTTTTGCAGAGGTGGATGGGATATTTCAGGTGAGCAGCGAGCCGGATTTCACAATCTTCGAGAGCGGAAAGCTCTTGAATATGGAGCTGACGGATCTTTCTTCTGAGGGAATGGCATTTCAGAATGAGAAGGCTCTGACATTGACCCGGAACAGCATCATTCCTCTGGCTGGCAACCTCTTGATCGCTGTGGATGACCTTCCAGAGCTGAGGTATTACCCGGAGGGCATGATATCAGAATACGGGGTACACGTGATAAGGGGGCCAGCCTTCGGCGAAAGCTCAGAGATACCAGTGACGATGGGCGAGTACAATTCTTCAGTGGCAGCAAGATGGAACAGCGGAAACTACACAGGGTTCTACTATGATCCCGACAAAAGCCTAGGCTTCGAGACACTCGTCCTTTATGGTGTGCACGGAAGGACTGTCCTGCCACCTAGCAGGCCGAAGATAATAAACAACACAGCAGTTCAGGATGGTTTTCAGTACACCACCCTCCTGCAGCCGAAAGAGTTCGAGTTCAAGCCCTGGGGGCATTACTTCGTCATCAGCTTCATGGGGGAGCAGTGGTTTGCGGGATATGACTCAAGCCTTGAAGGGCAAAAAGCATCCCTGAGCCTGCTGGAGCATGAGCAGCTGGGAAAGGTGATCACCGACAGCGAGGTTCACGGAAATATCCTGGCCGGCAGCTATCCTCTGGATGAGGGATACGAGATGCTAATTCCCGACGTTGCAAACGACAGCATCTTCGTGCAGCTCTTAAAGGACGGAAAGCCGGTGGACAGCTCAGTGGTCAAATCCAACTCCACCTACATCTACAAGAAAGACCTGGGGGATGTGAAAGACATGCCGATAGTGATGATGCATATCAACAATATCTTCTCAGACGGGCGAGAGCGGTTTGCCACCATCGACGGCATCTTCCAGATCTCAGACCAGATCGTTCTGCCGGTGGATCCAGGTCGGGGGATCGCGAAGCTGGAGATAGTCGCGACCCAGCCGGGCGGCATATTCATGGTGAACCCCGATACGATCTCCCTCAATCGCGACTCGACAGTCGCCATTGGTCCGGCCATGTATCTGATGATCGCTGACAATGATAGCCTCAGATACTATCTGTATACTCTGCAGTATGTGGTGCCTAGGCCAAGGCTTGCCGGCATTGAATATTCGAAGAACGTCTCTGCATCATCGAGGGAGAACTTCACAATGGCGGTCCAGGCAGGAGATATCAGCAGCGTCACAGCTGACATCATGGAATCCTCCACCAACAGGACTGTTTACTCCATAGATCTCACGAACCTGGGAGTTGGCTCCGGGGACAGATGGCTCTTCTCCTGGAGCTGGAATGCAACAACCCTGCGCCTCAGCGACGACGGCTCCCCTCTCATGGATGCCTATGGGGCAGCGATGCCTGCACTGCTCTATCTCAACAACTCCACCGGCCCAGTCCAGGTCTCCGTCCTCTTCGACTCATCAGGCAGGATATCGAGGATCTCAAGCGGCAAAACCCTTTACTATGTATCCCCGCGGGGGTACAAAGACCTCAACTCCACTCTGAGCTACGAAGCAGTGCTCGCCAATAAAACGACAAGAGACCAGCTCATCAGGATAGAGCCTGGAAAGAGCATTCTCAAGCTCAGGGAGTTCGTCAACGGACAGTTCGTCCCAGAGAGATCCAACCACACTCTGACGGGAGACCTGGAAGCTCTGGAGCCGCATGCAGAGCGCATGCCAGCGCAGCCGGGGCGCTATGAGCTGAGGCCGAGAATCGAGAACGCAGTAAATGCCCTCACAATCTCTGATGCATTCTACTTCAACGTCACTGCATCCAAGACTGTCTCCCTCGGATCTGTCAGGGCGAGGGCAGGCGAGACTGCGTCAGTCCCCCTGCTCGTTCCAGCCAAAGAGGAGAAAAGGCAGATAAATATCAGCTACGATCCTGTGGTGGTCAGGGCCACTGGGGTCACTGGCACCTGCTCCCCCTCGTGGAAGGCCGACCAGATGAGAGGTGTATTGAGCGTGATCCTTCCAGCGGGCTGCGGGGAGGCGAACCTCACTTTCACTGCAGAGAAGGAGAACGCCACCACAGACCTCAGGGTTGTGGATGTGACGGGCATGAGTCCAGAGGGAGTGACCAACGGCTCAATAACAGTCCTGCCGGGAAAGGCTGCTAGGAAGAGCAGCGGCCCGGGCAGCCTCGCCGCGATGGCGGCCCTGTTTATTGTGGCCTTGGCTGCCAGGAGAAGGAGATAGGCTCTATGCTGGTTTTCAGACTTCGGCCTATCTTTTGGCCACTATATTTCACGGCCGAGAAGCTTCAGCGCCACCTTGAGCTCCGATATGCTCATCTGTCCGGGTGCTGTCGGCCGTGAGACATATCCGTAGGTCAGGAGCGAGCCGTAGAGCGGGGCCACGGCCCTCAGATGCCTTCCAAGAGGCCCCATAGCGATCATGCAGAGGGGCGTCTTTGCCTCCAGAAGGAATTCAAGGATTATAAGATCGTCCTTCATCGTCGAAGGCGTCACAGCAATCTTCGAGATAGCTGCCCCTGTGCTCACCATCTCCTCTAAGATGGCCTCAAGCTGCTCATGGGACGGCATGCCGATAAAGTCGTGGTAGGAGACTATGGCTGGCTTTTTCACCTGCTTCAATACATCATCTCGTAGAGTCGCACGCAGCTCTATGTCCACCCAGTCGGCCAGCTTCGCTGCCTCGATGAGGATGCTGATGCGCTCCTCCTCGGAACCTCGCCATTGGCCGCCCTCGGCCTTCAGACGATTTGTGGCGATGATGGGCTTTTTCGTGGCCATCCGGAGAGCCTTGAGGACGTCAATAGGATCGCCCTTCGCCAGGTCTAGCCTGACCTCGATCATGTCTGCGTCGCCCACTGCCACGACGTCCGGCGCTGCTGCCAGGGAGGCCACAATTCGCGGTTCAGGGATTATTTCAGCCACCTCAAGCCTATCTTGTCAAGAGTGGTTAATAGCTCCATCTATATGAGATTACAGAGGGCGTGAAGGAGTCCTTGGCTGCAATGCGATCAATTCCCCGATTGTGAGACATTGTGCATCTTTCACCGCTATTTATGTCACAGCGAAAGCTTTATAATTGTCAACTACTTTCCCAAGAAAAGTTTACAATTTGACAGAATCCACGAGGCCGAGACGAGATCTAGGCATCCATGAGACAGGGAAGGTGAGAGCACGGATCAATCTGGCATCATCGTAATAATCTATCTTCTCGCAATGCTGGCCATAGGCGCTAGCGGGTCGAGGATCAGGAGGCTTGAGGACTTTCACCTGGCAGGCCGCAGAATCAAGCTGCTGCTCCTCACAGGCACCTTCTGTGCATCGATCATGGGAGCCTCGGCGACCCTCGGCATGACGGGCCTGGGCTTCAGCAAGGGGCTGCCAGGGGCCTGGTGGATGCTCTCAGGAACCGCGGGCCTTCTAGTGCTTGCTGCCTTCTTCGCAGAGAAGGCGAGGGCCACGGGATGCAGCACCCTCCCGGAACTTGTAGGCTCCTTCTATGGCGAGAAGGCGAGGGTCGCAGCCTCGTTGCTCATCGCCGTCTCGTGGGTCGGCGTGATCGCTGTGCAGATTGTGGCCTCGGGAAAGGTGCTCGGCGCTCTATTCGGTGCAGATGAGCTTCTTTTCATGGCGGCCTGCACAGCGGTCTTCGTGCTCTACACGGCACACGGCGGTCAGAGCTCAGTGGTCAGGACAGACCTGGTCCAGCTCATGATAATAGTAGTGGGGATGGCAGTATTGTTCTCCAGGGCCGTGGCAGTCGCTGGCAGAGGGCCGCTCGTCGGCCAGAGCTTCCCGGTCTCAGCGCAGATGGGCGGGACAGATGTCATATCGATGATCCTTGTAGTGGGGTCTGCGTACCTCGTCGGACCCGACATGTACGCGCGCCTCTTCTCAGCCCAGAGCCCAAAAGATGCAAAGATCTCGGCTTTACTCTCTGCGCTCATCCTCGTGCCTCTCGCGTTCCTCATCACATCCTTGGGGGTCTATGCGCAGACCCTCTACCCCGCTGCCTCGCCAGAGCAGGCGATCACTGTGCTCATGACAGGATTGCTCAGTCCCTGGGCCGAGGGGCTGGTGGCAGCAGCCCTCCTCGCTGCATTCATGTCCTCGGCCGACACGAGCCTCATGACTGCAACTTCGGTCCTGACGCTAGACATCTACAGAAAGGTGGACCCGGGGGCCAGCTCGATCAGGATTATGAGGGTCTCGCGGGCTATGGTCCTCATGATAGGAGCCGCAGCACTGCTTCTTGCAGTCTCCCTTCCCACCATCATCCAGACGCTGCTCATCGCCTACTCAGTCTTCGCCGGCGGCCTTCTCATGCCTGTGATCGCAGGATTTTACCGGGAGAGGCTGGGCCTGACGCCCTCAGGTGCTCTCTTCGCCCTGGTGGGTGGAGGCGGAACCTCTGCCCTCATGGGCCAGAGATATCCACTCCTGGGGTTTGCGGTCTCAGCTGCTCTTCTGTTTGGAGTGAGCTGGCTGGAGAGATGGCGGCTGAAGCGAGATTGAGGGATTTGGCAGCTGCTCGATTCGGCACGGAAATATCGTCATAGAGAGAACCTCATCAGGCACCTCTTGGCACCCTTACAGATCCTCTCCTCCTGCTCAAATCGCGCTCCTCCGAACTCCGAAGCCCACACTGAGTTCTCGACGCTGCAGATGACATCTCCCACCCTCTCAGAGAGATGCCCCCTTCCCGACTTCACCCTCAGATCGTGCCAAGGGCATCTGCTTATTGCTACCACAAAGCCGCCCTCGGCTTTCGCTGTCTCGAAGAGAAAGCCTTCAAGCGTCAGCCT
Source organism: Methanosaeta sp. PtaU1.Bin060 (assembly GCA_002067365.1). GTDB lineage: Archaea > Halobacteriota > Methanosarcinia > Methanotrichales > Methanotrichaceae > Methanothrix. Next base: position 30,566 of record MVRK01000111.1, read on the forward strand.
CGCTGTGATGGCCTCCTCCAGGCAGTCTATGCCGCTCTCAAGGCCCATCATGGCCTTGATCATCCTGGCCTGGATCTTGGGCAGAATCCTCCAGACAGCCTCATCCAGCTCCAGGGCGGCTTCGAAGCCGTACTTCTCCTCGGCCTTCATGAACCACAGTCCATCGACAGCTGCATAGGATCGATGAAAGTACTCACTCCTCTGCCTATCCGAGAGCCTGCTCGATGCGCTCTCTGATCGGTCTGAGACTCTATTCAGCAATTTGTCTTTCAGATCAATATCCCGGTTGGTCATCTCATCCCGTGGCTCTTGAGCCTAAAGCCCCTTTCGACTTCTTGCAGGCCTTGAAGATCCTCTTGCACGCCTCCATCGACCTGCGACAATCCTCAGCCCTTCTCCACACATCGGAAGCAAGGGGATCGCCCTCGGCGGCAAGCTGCTCGACGCCCTGGAGTAGATCCTGAAGGCTTTCTTGTAGGTCTTCAGCGCCCTCCTGGAGTTCTCGGCCCTCTCCTTTGCCCCTGCAAGGGTGAGATAGGCGAAGGCAAGGTCGCAGAGGAGATCGGCATGCTCCAGGGGCGCAGAGCCCTCTGTATAGAACTCCAGGACAGATTCATATGCATCGACGGCCTTCTCGCAGTTCTCAGAGGTGTTCTCCTGCACCGCCAGGGCCGTGTAGGTGTAGCCGAGGTTCTTTTTGGCAGTGGTGCGGTCTCTGGGACTTACTCCCTCAGGGATATCCAAGGCCCTCTGGCAGGCGTCGATGGCCTTGTGAAGGTTCTTTGCCCCGTCCTCGACCTCGGAGAGGGCGGTGAAGGCGGCCCAGAGCAACGTAAGCGTCTCCGCGTGCTCTGCAGGCGATGAAGAGGCACTGTAGATCTGAAGGGCATCTTGACAGGCAGCCACAGCCTTTTTGCAGTCCTCGGCCTTGGCCTCTGTGGTCTCCTCGGCGCTCGCCAGCATGCTGTATGTGATGGCCAGATCCTTCTGGCAAGATGCATACTCAAGCGGCTGTGTCTCAGCCTTGAAGACGCTCAGCCGCTCCTGTGCGGCATCTATGGCCTGCAGGCAGTTCTCGGCCCGGGACTCTGTATCCGCCAGGGTGAGGTACGCCAGCCAGAGAATCCCCTGGGACTCGGCAAAATCAGAGGGATGGCTCTCAAGGGCATAGTGCTTGAGAGCCTCCTCTGCAGAGAGTATGGCCTTGAGGCAGTTCTCGCTGCGCTCCCCGATCTCTGCGAGCGTGAGATAGGCGTGCCCGAGATTGTTTTGAGTCGCAGCATACTGTTCAGGGTACCGGCCCAGGGAGTAGATCTGAAGGGCGTCTCTGTAGGCCTCCAGGGCGTTCTCGCAGTTCTCAGCCCCGTCCTCGACCTCGGCCAGGACGAGGTAGGCGTTTCCGAGGTTGTTCTGGGTAGCAGCGTAGGGCAGCGGCAGCTTCTCCGGCCTTCTGACCTGCAGGGCGTCGCCGCATGCCACAATCGCACGCCTGCAGTTCGCTGCCTTCTCCTTCACCTCCGAGAGGGCTATGAAGGCTGTGGCCAGGTTGTTCTTGACTGCTGCATACTTCTCAGGGTAGCGCTCCAGGGCATAAACATCGAGGGCCCTCTCATAGGCGGCTATCGCCTCTATGCAGTTCAGCTCTTTCTCCTCCACCTCGGAGCGGGTCAGGTAAATGCTGCCGAGAATCATCTGGACGTCCGCGTATTTTTGGGGTGCGTCCTTGGGGTTGAAGACCCTCAGGGCTTCCCTGCAGGCGGCCATCGCCAGGCCGTAGTTCTTCGCGGCATCCTCCAGCTCGGCCAGCTTCCTGTAGGCCGATCCCAGCTCGCTCTGAAGCGCGGCATAGTCCTGGGGAAAATTCTCCAGGGAAGAGAAGCTGAGGGCCTCCTGCCAGGCATCGATGGCGCGCACCAGGTTGTCGGCCCTCTCGTCCATCTCTGCCAGCAGGGAGTATGCAGCGCCAAGGCCGCTCAGAGTCTTCGCGCGCTGAGATGGATGATGCTCCCAGCTGAGGATCTCCAGGGCCTTCTGATATGCCTGAAGGGCGAGGTCGCAGCTATCCCTGCTCTTCTCCTGCCTGGCGAATTCGAGATGGAGGTCGCCCATCTTCCGGAAGATGTTGCTCTTCTTCACCGAGTCCATCTCGAAGGCCAGCATCCGCTCATAGGTTCCCAGCGCCTTTCGGTAATCCTCGACTTGATCAGGGACGTTCATTCAAGCCAACTCGCTAGAGCATTACTATGGTTTGATATGAGGTGAGCGATATGAAGACTTCGATGGTATTTGACAATGACTTCATCCGTTGTAATTATTCCTTCCTGCTGAATTTGTATTGAAGCTGCAGCCGCTAGACTCACGGGCCATGATAGGAATATTCATCGATTCAAAGCGCAATCGGTCGTCTACCTCTGTCGTCTTGATGAAGCAGAAACCACAGCTTCAGATTACATGCTTGTGAGCCCTTTGATCTCCGCATGAAGGAGGGACCTGTACAAAGACTCGCGCAAAGCCGCGAAGAGGGAAGGACTGCCAAGACAATTGAGGCTGACTGGTGGCAGAATGGGGCTCAGCATCAGAGCAATAACAAAATTATCAATAGTAAAAATATTGAGAGTAAAATTAAAATATTGAAAATATTGATAATAAAAATAGAATTTAGAGGGAATTTGTAGTCTCAAGCCATTGTGAGATCGACCAGCTCGTATTTCAATCCATTCGACTCCAAACGTTCCAGAAGTTTAGGGATCTGCTCATCCACGCAGACGATTACTGAGCTCATCCCGTGGTAAGCAGCCTCTACAGCGGCCTCCATGGCCCCAAACATCATATCAGGCTCCCGGTCCACCTTCCTGAGGGCGACCAATGCCTCTATTCCCAGAGCACAGACCATTTTGTCACCCGAGATCCTGCTTCTCAGCAATTCTCTGTTGATCTTTCGAGTCCCACCTGCCTGAACCCGCGGCACCTTGCAGATAACGACCTTTCCCTCCCCCAGCTTGATCATGCCCTTGAGATCAGAGACTCCTACGTCCTCACCGGCTGATGCATCTGAGACGGCCGTGCCATTAGCATCTATCCCCTCCTTTTTGTTGGCATATAGCAGACCACCACGCATCTCCAAGGAGACCCTCTCGCCTTTGGCCAAATCGACTTCAGCCAAAGCGGTCCATACTGAGACCTGCTCGATCACATCCTCCATGATCATTGTGGCATATCGCATTAGCTCAACAGTGCTTTCCATGAGCACCTCGACCCCCTCTTTGGTAATGCGGTAGCGTGTGGGGCCATCAGTCGCAACCAGACCTTCTGCCACCAATTCCCTTACATAATCAGAGATCGCCTGCGTGGTTACACCCAGGCTTAAAGCCACCTCTTTCTGGCGCAGACTTGGCTGATGGGCAGCTATTTCCACAAGGATCTGAAAACGAGAGCTTTCTCGCTTGCTCTGTAATATGTTAACCATCAAGGCACCTCATCACGGGCTCGTTTCTTTGCACCTGATCGCAATGTCGCAGTCTATGCTCACATCTCCCGAGTCGCACCATTTTTCGCTGAAACCAAGGGCAAAAGCCCAATAGATGAACTCCAGAAAAGTATTGATATCCACTGTCGCCGTCAGCGATGAGAGGGCCTTCATATAAGCGGGGCGTCGGTCATATTTATTTGAAACAGTTGCCGATATCTGTGCGCCAAATATGCACATCACTTCTGGGGTGCAACCATCTGGAAGTATGCCCCAAAGGAACTCGTCTCTGAGATGGACCAGAGAGGCAACAGCCGCGACTGTTAGAGGATCATCGGCTATGTTTATGAAATTGCGCTCGAAAAGGATGGAGTTCTCCTCAGATAAGAGAGCTCCAACGCCTTCGCACATCCTCTTCCGGTCGACACCGAGACGCTCCAGATGAGCAAGAGTGGAGCACCGACCTGCAGGCGTCAGTCCGTTCTGAAGTGCCAGAGTCTTCTTGACAGCCTCATGCATCGACTGTCCTATAAGCTCGCCCAGCTTCGAATGCTTGCCAGCATAGGTTAATGCACCGCCCCCAAGCCTAGAGGCTATTGCTATCTGGTCAGTCCCGGTGCCAGTCGCCAGGCCGTCCGAATAGCGAGAAGGCACCACTAGCTCCTGAAGAGCAGCGGTCTTCGCCTCAGTGGCAGTGATGACCGCCGTGACCATTGCACCAGGGTTCAGCTCATAATTGACGAAGATCATGGCGTTTATGGTCCCATGCTTCGGATCTTCATGGCATTCGAGCATGTCAACTGAGCCGCCCTCCTCATAATACGAAGCTGGATCGCCTGCCCGACCGGAATTAGCCTCGACACCGCCGGTGCAGACTGTTACGACCTCTAGACCGCGAAACTTTTTATGAGATACTGCCACGTTGTTCATATTGGCGGCAGTTCCTAGAGCTGCGCATTTCTCGGACGGCAGATGATAATGCTCGGCTATGACTCGCTTATATTCGTCAGGAAGATCTGTCGCCATCCTGTGCAGTTCAGCACTCATATGGTGCCCGGCGGGCTCGCAGGATTGATGGTTATAGATGTATGAAAGATCGTCACGCATCCCTCCGTTCGAGCTTAGACAGGTGGAAAGAACCCTATGAGGTGCCAAGAACTTTGCATAGATAATCTTCTCCTCGCGGTGTATTTCGACGCCACCGTAGAATTCTGCCAGTTTCATTCTTCAAATCTCCTCCTCCAGATTCGCCAAAGAAATATGGATTAAAGACAAGCAGTTTTGATTTAAAGCTTTTGGGGATTTATAAGCAGCACATGCCCACCCAGCCTTGCCGCCAAAATGGGCTTGCTCATCTCATTCACGAAGGAAATGCACAGACGTATTGGTCCCGGGCATAAACTACACAATTTTTCTTTTCTTAACGCTATATTTATTTACTAACAGGAGGACGACTGAGAGATGAACGAGATAAGGGTGTGGCCCGTTGCCGACCGATCTTAATGAGACGAGCGCGAAGGATGTTCTAAAGGCTCGACCCGGAGGAAACTTGGGCCTATCCAGAGATATGAGTATCAGCTAAAGGAGGCGAAACATGAACAAGAAGCTTTTAGGATATCTCCTCATCGCCCTAATGCTTTTGAGCTGCCTTGGGGCCTGCGAGGATGCAAAGGCAAAGACTGTAACTATCGCCGACGGCACCGGCCACTCGGTCGATGTGCCAGTCCCTGCGGAACGAATCGTCTCCATCGACTCGCATTTATCAGAGATCATCTATGCCCTGGAGGCTGGCGATAGGATTGTCGGACGCGACTCATACACATATTTTCCGGCGTCTCTAAAGGATGTGCCTGTGGTGGCCGCAAGCTCCTATAAACCAGATGTAGAGGCGATCCTCAAAATCAATCCGGATCTGGTCGTTGCCGACAGTATGCTCTCCAAGGACGATCGCAAGAAGATCGAGGCTGCAGGCATACCGGTTATGGTTGAGACTTCCCTCGATCCCACGAATGTGGCCACCTTAGTGGAGCATCTAGGAGTAGTACTCGATAAAGAGGATCGAGCAAATGAGATCGTGCTCTTCATCAAGAGATATCAGGACATAGTCGATGAACGTATTTCCGGTCTGAAGGCGGCGGATAAGCCAGCAGTCTTCTTTGAGTGGGGGTCCAAGCCGTATAAAAGTGCTGGTTCTGGAACTATCTTCCACAATCTCACAGTTGCAGCGGGCGGGATGAATATTGTAGCCGATCAGACAGTTCAGTATCCCACAGTTGACGCTGAGTGGATAGCGAAGAGAGATCCCGATATCATCGTACGTGACGTCTCTACCACAGCCGAAGAGAACCTAACTGATAAGATGATGCGAACAAGAAATGAGATCATCTCCCGACAGGGATTGAGCGACGTTAAGGCGATAAAGGATGGTCGGGTTTATGCTCTAGGAGCCCCCTTGGCGGCCGGGATACGCTCGATAATAGGAGAGCTTTATCTTGCCAAATGGTTCCATCCAGACCTATTCGAAGATATCGATCCCGAGACCATAGATAAAGAGTTCCTCCAGAAGTTCTTCGGTGAAGAGCCAAAAGAGAAAGGCGTCTATCCGTGAGCGACTATGAATAATTCGATATCAAAAGAGATTGGGGTATCAAAGGGGGATTAGGATATCAAAGAGTATTAGATTACTGGAAAAAGGGATTTATCGCTGTAGGGCAATCCCATGTGATCAGATACAAGGTCCCCGCGATTTACAGCGATTTTGACACTTTTTTATTCGATGATCTCTCTGGAGCTGAGAGATGCCAACGATATCATTTCTATCTGCCATTTAGGTCGTACCTTCATCCTCGATCATCCCCTCAATCTCCAGATACACGTCTCTTAGCTTCTCTTTCATCTCCTCAGTCGCCTGCCACATCCCGCGCTCTACAGCCTCCAGGAGGCGCTCGGAGATGTTCTGCAATGCATGAGGATTCACGTCTTTCAGCCACTCCTGCATCTTTTCGTCCAGAGCATACTTGTTCGCCAGCTCCTCATACATCCAGTCCTCCAAGACCTCGGCTGTTGCATCCCAGCCAAAGGCTATGTCCACCATCCTGGAGATATCGCCCGCGCCCTTGTAGCCATGCCTCTGCATGCTCTCTATCCACTTGGGGTTCAGAATTCTGGCTCGGAAGATGTGCTTTGTCTCCTCGACTGTGCTCCTGTTCTTCACCCGATCAGGATCAGAGCTGTCGCCGCTGTAGGAGCAGGGAAGCTCGCCCTTGAAGGCCTTGACGGCCGCGATCATCCCGCCATGATAAGAATAGAAGTCGTCGCCGTCAAGCATATCGTACTCGCGGGTATCCTCGTTCTTGACAGTCACATCAAGCTGGCTCAGACGTCTCCTGAAATCGTCTGGAACTGTGATCCCGTAGTTCTCCCTGCCATAGGCATAGCCTCCCCATTTGAGGTAGACCTCGGCCAGGTCATTCTCGTCCTTCCAGTTCTTGGCGTCTATGGCATGAGAGACACCGGCACCATAAGCCCCAGGACGGCAGCCGAAGACCCGGTAGCATGCCTCGATCCTCGCCTTCACGGGGTCTGTGCCGGATGACACCTTCAGGGCGGCATCTCTCCTGACATGCTCTGCCAGGAAATTCTCCTCGGCCGTCTCTGAGAGGGATGCCACCAGTGCTACAGCCTCATCCAGCAGCTCAACCACATTGGGGAAGGCATCCCTAAAGAAGCCGCTGATCCTGAATGTGATATCGATTCGCGGGCGTCCCAGCTCCACCAGTGGCATCACCTCTATGCCCTCAACTCTGCCGCTCTGCTCCTCCCATACCGGACGAACGCCCATCAAGTAAAGAGCCTCTCCGACGCTCTCCCCCATCGTGCGCATTGTGTGACCACCCCAGACGACAATCCCAATGTTTTGTGGATAATCTCCCTTCTCCAGAAGGTATCTGCTGAGAAGATCATCACCCAGAGCCATCCCCACACGCCAGGCAGACGGGGAAGGAACCGCCCGGGGATCGAGAGAATAGAAGTTTCTCCCTGTAGGAAGAATGCTGGCCATGCCCCTGGTCGGAGCCCCGGAAGGTCCTGGCGGTATAAAGCCACCCTTCGATGCGCAAAGAGTGCTGGACAGCTCCTTCGTGGTCGCTGCTATGCTTGGAGCAAGGAATCCTCCGATGTACTCCAGTATCTTCTCCACCTTCCCGCTTCTTTTGCCGAGCACCTCATCCTCCAGGGCCACTATCCTATCGGCATCGAAGTTCTCCTCATGGAATCGCTCCACAAGCCTGAGGGAGAGGGCATGAATCTCCTCGATGATGTGGCCACCATCTCTTCCGCGGGCGTGCAGAAGCTCATCATACTCGTGGCCCATCAGCTCTGCCAGCGACTCTCTCAAGGAGGGCACGCTGCCGTTTGAAAGCCTGGTGAGAGAGACGAGAAACTCGTCCAGGCGCTTCCCTTCGGGCGGCTCTCCAAAGATGTGAAGTCCATCTCTTATCTGAGTGTCAGCCATCTCATGGATGTAGTCATGCAGCCTTTCGAGGAACTTATCGAAATCGGAAAATGCCGCCTCTTCGGCCACTTCTAGATCGTGGTTGAGGTTGGCTTCGCAGACCTTCTCCCAGATGAGCTTCCTCAGATGAGGCAGCCTTCCCTGGTCCAAGGTCTTTGCCTGGATGTACTCATTCAGCTGCACCTCCAGTTCGGCCATCCCCTCGTATGCATCGGCATTGTGCATCACAGGAACCAGATGGTCGATGATGCAGCAGTAGCTGCGCCTCTTGGCCTGGGTTCCTTCCCCGGGATTGTTTATGATATACGGGTAGATATTGGGCAGATCGGAGATGGCGATATCGGGAAAGCATGACTCAGACAGGCCTACAGACTTTCCTGGAAGCCACTCAAGGGATCCGTGCTTGCCGATATGCATGACCAGGTCAGCCTTAAAGACGTCCCGGATCCAGCGGTAGTATGCATAATAGTGATGCGGTATGGGATGATCAGGGCTGTGATAGATGGCTGCTGGATCCTCCAGGAAGCCCCTGGGTGGCTGGATGCCTATGAAGATGTTGCCATTCATGATGCCTGGGATTATCAATCTGCTATCATGAACAAAGAGTTCTCCAGGTGACTCTCCCCATGCATCCGTCATCCGCGCCTGAACGCCTGCAGGCAGCTCTTCGAACCATTCCTTGTACTGCCCTGATGAGATTGTGGCTATGGCCTTCCTGGCCATCTCGGCAGAGCTTGACCATCGCCTGTCATTTGTAACGCCATTTCGTACCTCTTCGATCAAGGCCTGCCCATCATCGGGCAGCCGATCGAGCTTG